>JAVQUC010000004.1:0-52559 GCA_033580815.1 Candidatus Caldarchaeum sp.
AGCCTCACGACAGTCCTTTCAGCCCTCCGAGCGACAGCCCTGCAGACGTGTAGAATAGAAGACCCGGAGACACCGTAGGGATAAACGAACCTCGTGAGACTAGGAAGGCTCTGAACCATTTCCTTTTCAAACTCCTCGACCTCTTTACGAATAGCCAAAACCCTATCGAGAGGATGGTTGACTACAGCTAAATGAGAACCGATGTGAAACAGGCTCTCTTGGATTTTTTTTAAGACGGCTTCGACGTGTCTGTCTTCGACGTACGAACGCGCTAAACCAACAAAGCAGGAAAGCTCGTCAACGGTGCCAAAGGCCTCGATCCTTGGATGGCTTTTTCGGACTACACCGAGTCGAGGTAGATAAGTTTCTTCCTCGTTTTTTTCTGTCATTTTTCCGCGGCTCTTTGGATGATTTTCCGTACTTTTTCAAAGCTTACCGCGGGAGTCGGCCTGTCAGGCAGAATTCCTTGAGGACGAAGAATCAAAACCACGATAAGAGCCGCGCCAAACAAAAGCCTGTCAAGCCACACTAAGCTGAAAGGAATAAGAGGCTCGAGGACATACCGGTACGTGTCTATGCTTCGTCTCAAAACCACGAACACAACCGTTCCCAGTAGAACACCCCTGTGATTTCCCGCACCCCCGATGATGACCATCACCCAAGGCCAGAAAGTCCATGTAAACCTGTCGTAGGTATTCGCGATTACGCTTTGGGAGTAAAAAGCCCATAGAGCTCCAGCCACGGCCGCCATCATCGAAGAAATGACCAACACCTTCTGCTTAACACGTACGACGTCTATTCCGAGGACTTCGGCGGCTAGCTCGCCGTCCCGGACGGCCTTTAAAATCCTTCCAGCCGGAGAAAAAGCTGTAGCGCGGACGTAAAGGAAAAACAACAAACCAATAAGGAGGATAACAAAGGCTGATGCATAGAACCTGTAAGTCCCCAGCCAGCCGTACGGGTCCGGTGCAAACACGCCGAGAGTTCCGCCTACTAACGTTCTGTCGAGGTAACCCACTTGTCTTAAGAGCTCGCCCATCGCAAGAAGCGTCATGGCGAGGTAGTCTTCGCGTAGACGAATCGCTGGATAAGATGCGACGAATCCCAGCACTGCTCCGACCAAAGCAGCCAAAGCCAGAGTGGAGACCAAAACCGTCATGGAGAGTAATGGGTCGGTCACCATAACTCTTCTAATACAGTCTCCGACCACTGCGTTGTCTTCGATGTAGTCTATGCTCTCTAGAATTTTCGGCTTTATCTGGGCAAGGGTGCTTAGACATTCGGACAGAATGGGATGGTTTTCGACGGCCTTGAATCCCTTTAACAAGTTTAGTTGGTCTGCCAAAACTCTGCCCGGAACGGCGCCCACCACGAAGGCACCTCCCGCTACTGCAAGGACTTTTCCAAAGTTTGGGATACCGGTGAGCCCGTATTCAAGGTTCAAACTCATGTTAATGATCAAATAGATGGCTATGTAGGAGATGATGTCAAACACAAAAGTCAGAAGTTGTTCGTCAATCATTACACATCACTGCGCAGAAACATCCTTCCCAAACTCCTCCATCTAATCGCGATTAAACCCTGAGGGGCCAGCAGTAGTGTTACCGCCATCGCGACGATGGGTATCAACGGCCTATAAACCGTAATCCAGGGACCGAAGGTGAACGCGAGCTGACGCGTGCCAAGAATTTCGACAAACCCAAGCAAATATCCCCCTGCTACGGCGCCGTAGATGTTCTGCAAACCACCCACGATCGACGCAGCAAAGATGCTGATGAGGAGCTCACTGCCGTAGTTGGGGCTTCCCTGAAACCATAGAGCAAGAAGAGATCCCGCCACACCACCGAGCCCACCAGCGAGAAACCATGAGAAGGAATAGGCCCGCTTCACGTTGATGCCCAACGTTCCAGCGAGCGAAGGATTTTCGATAGCGGCCCGAAGCCCTACACCAAACCTTGTCTTGTTAAGAAGCAGATAAAGCAGGAAAACAGCTGTGACGCCCAAGAGAGGAGCGGCTAGAAAAACACCGGGCTCGCCGAAGACTCGCACGTCGTTCCTTCGAATCAAGAAGCCTCTCGTCTGAACTTTGAAGGTCTGAGTTAAGTAGTCAGCATAGATATTAAGAACAGAAATCATGATGAGTTCAAAAGCTATTGTTGCCACCATCTGCGAAACAAGGTTCGCCTCCCTCGAGATTAAAGGTCTCAAAACCATGAGATACAGAAGTAACCCGGTTCCTCCTCCTAACACAAAAGCCGGGAAAAGAACGAGATATGCAGGCATTTTGAAAACCTCGGTGAAAGTCAGCATCGCCATCATACCGATCGATGCGAAACTTCCGTGGGAGAAATTAGGAACTTTTGTGGTTAAGTAGTTTAACGTGAGTCCAAGAGTGAGTAGGCTCATCATGCTAGCGAAAATGATGGCGTCCCGAAATATTGGCTCAATAACCCACATTCCTAACTATCGCCAGTCTGCGGTTTAATATGTATTAATGGGGGTATTAACTAGATGGCATTAAACTATTGGAAATACTTATATCGCTCATGTTTTACTCCTAAACATATGAATAGGCAAAAAACAGCAGTTTCCTCGACTGTCGCGGGAGCAGCAGCTATAGTGGCTTTGGTGGTCGGCTTACTGATAGGAGGGATAGGCCTCGGGCCAATCATCTCGCCCGCGCAAACGATTATAAGCACCACAACGGTCGGAGCTCAAACCGTCACCGTTACCCGAACAGAAACACTTGCAACCACGGCAACTGTGAGAGCAACGGTTACAACCACAGCTATGATGGCGGGGGGATTGACGGGTGAAGTTCAAATCGGTACGCTTTTGTGTCTCAGCGCTGTGCTTTCATCATATGCTGAAAACGAAAAAGTGGCTATGGACCTTGCAGCGAGAGAGGTAAACGAATTCCTGCAGAGAGCGGGGGCTGGTTTCCGGATCAGGCTAGTGCACGAGGACACTGCGTGCCAGCCAGCTGTTGCAGAGGAGAAAATAAGGAGCCTATATGCCAGAGGCATTCGACTGATCGTGGGGCCGATGACATCGGCCGAGATACGACAAATCAAAGGATTCGTTGACACCAACAAGATTTTGTTAATTTCACAGTCTTCGACGGCACCTGACCTGAAAATCCCCGGTGACTTCGTTTATCGGTTTACGACGGCCGATGACATTCAGGGACCGATTGGGCCACGTCTAGCTAAGCTTCTTGGTGTAACCCATCTGCTCTACATTTGGCGGGGTGATGCTTGGGGAGATGGTTTACATGACGTCTCTTCACGCGAAGCTCGGAGGCTTGGAGTAAACCTTGCGTTCGAGCTTAGGTATGCTCCAGACAAGACAGAATTCTCCGCAGAAGTTTCTCAGCTAAACGCGAAGGTTAGAGAGCTCATCGGACAAGGAATTCCTCCCGAAAAAATAATGGTTGAAATCGTTGGATTCGATGAAGTAGTCGCTTTTCTGTCTGCAGCGAACGACTATCCCGACCTCAAAAGAGTTAGATGGTTCGGCAGTGACGGCACAGCAGTGACGAACACAATCTTCCAAGACCCGGCTGCGACCACATTCGCCGAGCAGGTGAAATGGATAAACCCGCTTTTCTTCGCCGCGACGCCTGATAGAAAGGCGCGAGTCGACGCAGAGGTGCTGAAAGTTTTGGGAAGGTCGCCCCCCGACGCGTATTCTTATGCTGCCTACAGCGCGGTGTGGGCATATGCTCTCGGGTTGATGGCTGTCCAAAAATACGATGCCGAAGCAATTCGAGGTGTGCTGCCAAAAATTGCCGAGGAATTCCTCAGCCTCAAGCTCGACGACGCAGGAGATCTACCGTACTCCGACTACTACTTGTGGGTTGTGAAGACTGTTGAAGGCGAAACAAAATGGGTCGAGGCAGGCCGTTACGTCTACGCGACCGGAACATTCGAATGGGCTGAGTGGTTCACACCCTAGTCTCCCTTAAATATATCCACCACCTTTTTTGTAATAATGACCGACAAAATCCTTGTAGCCCGCGGCGTGACTAAGAGGTTTGGTGGCCTGTTAGCCCTTAACGGGGTTGACATGGGTGTAAAGCGTGGATCCATGTCTTTGTTGATAGGGCCCAACGGTAGCGGAAAAACCACGCTTATCAACACTATTACAGGTGTTTACAAACCTGACTCGGGTAACATTCTTTTTGAAGAGAAACGCATAAACAATCTGAAACCCCACCTAATTTACGGACTAGGCTTGGTTAGGACGTGGCAGATACCTTTGCCATTCCACTCAATGACCGTTTTAGAAAACCTGCTTGTTTCAGAGAAACACCGTGCAGGCGATGGGTTGATATCAGGACTGTTAAAATCCCGTTGGATAAAGCATGAAGAGGAACTTGTCGAAAAAGCATATAAAATTTTGCGAATACTCACCCTTGACCATCTTTGGGATCAGCAGGCATACAAGCTGAGCGGCGGTCAGATGAAATTGCTCGAAACGGGAAGAGCGTTGATGAGTGGAGCAAAGATGATTTTAATGGACGAGCCCGCAGCTGGACTAAACCCTGTGTTGGCGAAGGAACTATTCGCACACTTGAGGGAGGTTTCTAGACAACTTGGAACAACTTTCCTTCTTGTTGAGCATAGACTGGACTTAGCTATCCCGTTCGTCGATTATGTATTCGCAATGCACCTCGGAAAGGTCATAGCCGAAGGAGCGCCCCAACAAGTACTGACTAACGCGCTCGTAGTCGAAAGCTACTTAGGTGGTTAGCACATGATAGAAACCGAAGCTCTAAACGCAGGATATAAAAGGCTTCATGTATTGTTTGACGTTTCCATAACTGTGCCACGGAATCTCTTGACCGTCGTTGTAGGGCCTAACGGCAGTGGCAAAAGCACGTTACTGAAAACGATTTTTGGCCTGACAAAAGTCTATTCTGGAACGATAAAACTTGATGGCTTCGACATCACAGGGCTACCTTCCTATAAAATAGCCTCCCACGGAATTTCCTACGTTCCCCAGGTTGACAACATTTTTGGAAACCTAACAGTGCAGGAAAACCTCTTGATAGCAACCCATGGCCTGAGAACCGAGGAGTCTACTGTGAACGAGGTTATGGAGATGTTCCCGCATCTGAAATCGTTTAAGAACAAGAAGGCTGCGCTCATGAGTGGCGGAGAAAGGCAGATGCTTGCTATCGCGATGTCGTTACTGCGTAGACCAAAGGTTATGCTTTTTGATGAGCCGACTGCGAATCTTTCACCAAAAATGGCGAAAATGATATTTGATGTAATCAAGGATTTGCGCGACAGGCTTGGCAAATCAATAGTTCTCGCAGAGCAGAACGCGCGTAAGGCCCTCGAAATAGGCGATAAAGCGGTTTTGCTTGTCAGCGGAAGAGTTGTCTTTCAGGGTGATGCCTCATCGCTTCTCAGCCACGAAGAGCTTGGAAAACTCTATCTCGGAATCAAACAAGGCTAAGGAGTTCTTTAAGGTCGTTGAGAAGATAGTCGGCCCATTCGCAGGCGTGCTCGTAAATCACCGCTGTCCGTAACCCGATCTTTTTAGCAGGAGCAACCTCTACATCGCATCTGTCTCCAACATACAACGCTTGCGAGGCTGGAACCTCTGACTTCTCCAAGAGAAGTCTGTATCCTTCGAGGCTTGGTTTAGGCTCTGCGTCGTCGCTGGTCACCATCAAGTCGTAACATTCCCGTGATATGCCCAAGCAGGCGAGAACCTTCTCAGCGAGTCTCCTCCCGGAGTTTGTATGCAGTCCAACGAAAATCCCCCTTCTCCGCAAAGTACGCAGAACATCCACTACATCGTCGCGTCGCGTGATGAACTTCGACGGCGTTACTTTTTGCGCCAGTCTATCGTAGAAGAGTCGCCGGTCAATCCCGAGGACTTCGACGCTTTTGCTAACAGTTTTTACAGATTTCTTAACCTCTGAGAGCTTTCGAAAAGCCTCGCCCCTTCCCAACCCAAGCATTTCAGCAATTACATCCACTGCCTGTGTTAGCAAATGCTCCTCGTATTCTCGGCTCCGGTAGAGCGTTCCGTCGACATCGAGAAAAACTGCTCTGAACCGCTGTGTGTCCTGTGAACCAGCCATCTCAAACGCCTTTGACCCTTTTCGCGCTCCGGGCCAAGGCCTCGATCAACGGCAGACGTTGACCAGCGAGAAACATGACCAAAGCTCCGCCAGCAGTGCTGACATGGTCGACCCACTCGCTCACCCCCAATCGTTCGAGAGCAGCTGAAAGATGTCCTCCGCTGACGATGGTCGTGCCTAAGGAGCTTGCAGCCGCCAAAAGAAGCTCATCCGTTCCTTTCTCAAAGCCTTTCTTCTCGAACATTCCTGGGGGGCCGCTTATGAAAATCGTTCCAGAGCTTTTGATAATTTTCGAATATTTTCGGATGGTCCTTTCACCGATATCGAGAACCTTTTCCCCGCTATCAACCTCGGCAACCGACAACTCGACTCTCTCGCCGTCTTTCTCCACGGCAACGTCTTCCGGAAGGCTGAACTTGTTCCGGTACTCGTTAAGGATCACACGGGCCTTTTCAACAAACTTCTCCACATCAGGTGAAAGAGGCTTTTTCAAGAGGCCAGCGGCCCTCAAAAAAACTAATCCAATCAATCCCGTTAACAACACGTTGTCGGCTCGGCCGTTCTCGATTAAAGCACTGATGGCCTCAAGCCTGTCAGATATCTTGGAACCCCCTAAAACGGCAGTGTAAGGAGCCTTCGAGGTAAGCATGACCCGGTTAAGCGACTTTAGTTCACGGGCCACGAGGTATCCAGCGCATGTTGGAAGTAATTCTGCGAAACCCACGATCGAGGGATGAGCTCGATGGGCCGTCGGAAAAGCATCCAGTACACAGAGGTCGAAGAGTGGTGCGAGCCGCCGAACTAGATGCGTCTTAATTGCTTCCTCTGGAGAAAACTCGTAGTTTTCTTCGGCTGCAAAACGCAGGTTGTCCAGTAGAAGGATCTCCCCGGGTTGAAGGCTTTTTATTGCTGCACGTGAGGCAGAACCAAATACGTCTTCGACGAATTTCACCTTCTTACCCAAGACTTCTGAAAGAGCTTCAGCATGCGATTCCATCGAAACATAGTCGTAACGTCCTACCCTTCCCTGATGAGACGCGAGAACGATCTTCGCGCCTTCGAGATGCCTTACCGTGAAAGATGCTTCCCGTATGCGATGCAGCTCCAAAAGCTTTCCAGTCACAGGGTCTACCGGCGTGTTAAGGTCTGCACGGACGAAAACGGTCTTCCCCAAAACATCGAAATCATCGATGGTCAGAAAATCAACGTAGACCACGCTAGGTCAACAAGCTGACCAAATAAAAATCTTCCACAAAAAACGTTAATAACCGCTGGAAGAGCAGTGAATTTGCCGCGGGCCGGTAGATCAGACTGGAAGATCGCCCGCCTGGCGTGCGGGAGGTCCTGGGTTCAAATCCCAGCCGGTCCACCACAAAACGGATATAACGTGGTTTGCCATTTTCTATTGTTGGTAGGCCTCGTTGATGGTGATTGTTGACGAGGAATCGAGTTTGAAAATTGTTAGGATGATAGGCGGCGAAGAGGCGGTTAAAATTGTGAGCCTGCTTTTGGACAAGCCCGCCAGAACTGATGAAGAGATTTCCGCAGAAACATCGTTAGACATAAAGGATGTCAGACGTATTCTTCATAAGCTCAACGAAGTCGGGGCTGTTTCCTACGAGGTTCACAGAGATAAAACAACCGGTCACAGAATCTTCAAGTGGAAGGTTCAGCAGGAACAGCTCGTCGGTTACACAAAAACTCTTATGAGAAAGGTTCTGGAAAGGCTGAAGGCGCGTCTTGAATTTGAGACGAACAACCAGGTCTATTGGTGCGGCACCGTCGGTTGCCCGAAATACAGCTTTGAACAGTCAATGGAGATGCTGTTCCGGTGCAAAGTCTGCAAAAAGCCCTTGACGATATATGACAACTCAAAATTCGTCGAAAACCTGCAGAAAAAAATCGCGGAGCTCGAAGCGATGATATAGTTGCTTGCCGTACTTCGTCTCGGTCATCGAATAGAGCGAGATAAACGCCTCTCAACACATGTGGCCTTAGTCGCAAGAGCCTTTGGAGCAGATGAAATCTATTACACAGGCGATTTTGACAGAAGCCTCGAGGAGACCGTCCAAGAAGTCGTCGAAAAATGGGGGGGAAATTTCAGAATCCACTATGTCACTTCGTGGAGGAATTTCCTCAAGACATGGAAAGGCAAAGTCGTCCACCTCACGATGTATGGGCTTCCACTCAAAACGCTCATCGCTGAAATCAAGGAAGTTTTCAAGAAATCGGACCTGCTTGTGATCGTCGGCGGCGAGAAGGTGGAATCCGATGTTTTCTATTCAGTTGACTACAATGTTTCGGTGACTACTCAGCCTCATAGTGAAGCAGCTGCGTTAGCGGTTTTTCTTGATTGGCTTTTTGAAGGAGCCGAGCTCGACAAAACCTACCCAGACGCGGTCCTCAGCGTCGTTCCTTCGGCAAGAGGGAAGAAGGTGGTTTACCGCAAACAGTCATCGGAAACTTATTCTGACGTAGGGAGTTTCTCGTGAAAGCTTCTTGAAGGGTCTTCCGGTGCCATCGTAGAATTTGCTGAAGAATTCGTAAACATGAAGCCTCATGGCCTGTATGAAGACTAACAGGCCTTCGAGCAGTATTATGCCGGCGTTGCCGACGATGAGGAGTGGCAGAGAAGCGGGCCCCAGAGCCTCCCACGCAGTGTTGAGAAGCAGAAGAAGGGCCACGTGAACAATTAGAAGTATGGTAATTCGCGCGTAGGAGATGGTGTTTGAGAGGAAGTGTATAATGTTTTCGAGAACTTCCAACAAACCTGAACCAATTGATGAAATTAAGCTTGTGCGGTGGCCTAACCCCGTTGCACCCGCCACATACCTTCCGAATAATAGGACGAATATGCAGGCGACCGCTCCAAAAATTCCTATACTGCCGACCAAGTTTGTGGGAAGGTTTATGAGTGGGGCCGGCGACTCGGTCGACAGGATCGCTTGGATGTTTCCGCCGGCACCGAAGAAAGCCAAGGCGAAAAAGACCCCGAAAATGTACATCGCCAGGGTCGGCAGCTTGACTGTTAGGGCTTCGGCTTTTTCATTTCCCTTCAAGAATTTGTAAACTGCGAGGCTGTATCCAACGACCATGTGGACTATTCCGAGGAAGAGGGTGAAGACCAGAAGCCGCTGAACCTCGGGTAAGCTGAACTGTTTGGCCCCTCCATGCTCTTCGACGAGATGGAACAACTCGGGCGAATTTATCAGCTTGCCAACTTTAAACCCGAAGGCTTCACCAATCAAGAAACCAAAAACAGATGCAGAGACGCCGAGAAACATTAGGAGCTTGGCCCATTCCTTCAATGGTCCTGACATCCTTTTGAACATGAGCAACGCGAATCCTAAAATCACCAAGCCATGGCCGAGGTCTGCGAACATCAACCCATAGAAAAGGGTGAAGAAGACGGATACAAACGGGGTTGGGTCGATTTCATCAGCTTTTGGATGGCCTTGAATCAGGGTAATGTTTTCGAAAGGTCTGGAAACGCTCGAATTCCGCAGTATGCTGGGTCTTTCATCTCCATGACCATTTTCCTCAGAAACATGCACAAAATATTTCGAGCCTACTCGTCGAATGAATTCATCTATTTTTTCGTTTGGCACATACCCTTCAGTGACTGCAAAAAATCGTAGGTCACCTGCTCCCGCGACACGGGAAAGCGACTCTTTCACTAACAGATAACCGTCCCGAAGAGAGATCAGATGCTGTTTCTCCGCGGCAACATAAGAGGCCAATTCTAAGTTGATACCGGCTATTCTCTGTTCAATCGAACGAATTTCCGACTCGATTTTCTGGGCAGCGAGGTCAACTCTGCTCGGATATTCAGACGGCAGTGAGAGAGGTCTCAAACCAAGGCTTCGAACGACTCTTTCAACCTCTTCGGCTTCAGCCATTCTCGATACTATGAATATCAGAACCGCTCCCTCTAGACGCATTGAGCCTACAAAAGATTTTGGAAGGGCTTTCCTAAGCTCCGTCAACTCGCCTCCGGAGGCAAACCCGAGGAACAAGTGAAAATAACGTAGTGTTTTGATCTGCTCAAAATCCAGAGGAAGGTCTTTGAGGTTTCTTACAAGGGCGTAGGCGTTGTTGAGAGTGTTCCACTTCTCAGTCAGTTCTTTTTTCTCGTTCAAAATGCTGTTGATTTTTGCGACGACGGGTTTTGACTCATTGTCAAGCGTATCGAGAAGTGAGACAAGGTCTTGGGCCGAATAGTTTACTGGGTTGATTTGAACCGGCTTAGTGAGTTGTTCCAAGATGCCCACCGACTCTTTTAGGTTTAGTTCTTGTATGATGGCCTGAACGGAAGAGTATCCAAGCTCGGCCCTATATTCAATTTCGTGGAGAACGGGGTCTCTGTAACGAGGCCTCTCGTTAGGGTGGAAATCCTCAAATTCCATCAGGTCGCGTACCATTTCCTCCGACCTATGTCTAGGTCCAACCACCGTTACCTTTGTGACTCCCGAGAGACCCAAGCCCTTCGAAACTCACGCAACAGGAGAACAATATTAACCATAACCGGGGAACCGTCGGTGAGAACCTGCAGCCCGTCAAATCTTAATAATGCCATGAAGTCAGAAAAGCCGTGACGTTGATCCTGGTTATTCGGGTCGCCTCCGAAAGTTATCTGCTTTGGGGGATGGTCTAACATGATGGCTGTGGAACTCCTTGAAATCGGTCTCCTCGTTGCGGCTGTTGTTTTCGCGATCGCCGCTGTAGAGCAGGCAAGGCTGGTAAGAAGCGTCATCGGTCTCCTAGGATACACAGCATCTCTCGGCGTTTTGTTTCTCGTCCTCGGAGCCTATCCAGTCGCAATCCTACAGCTGCTCGTGTACGCCGGTGGAATAGTGGCCCTCTTCATTTTTGTGATCCTTCTGACGAGAGGTGTGGAGGAATGAGGCTGGCCGACTTGCTCGGAGCCGGTACGGCTTTGGTACTCGCGTTCATTGTCTTCTCAGCTTTGGCAGGTCCTTCGCCTGCCTACCGTTTTTGGGACGGGGAGGTGGGCCGCGGAGTTCCAGCCGAACCTAACACAGTGTGGAAAAACGTGAGCAGCCTCCTATACGGCGGTCTATTTCCGCTTTTCATCGCTTTCGGGTTGGTTGTGTTGACGATCGTGGTTGGACTTACCGCGATGCTGCGGAAAGGGGAGGAAAGCCCGTGACGCTCCCAGTCGTATACAACGTTTTGGCGGCGTCCTTTCTTTTCATTGTAGGCGCCTACTGTCTCGCCACCCGTAAAAGTCTAATCAAACAAATTATCGGGCTCGAAATCATGATTAACGCGGCTCACTTAAGTTTTGTTTCGTTGGCGGTCAAAATGGGCGGAGGGCTTGTCGACCCATATGCCATGTCCTTTATCATCGTCTCCCTTGGGGTAGGCGCTGCAGTAGTGGCCCTCGCTCTTCTGTTGACAGTCCAGGTATACAGAACCTACAGAACGACGGACGTCACGAAGCTAAACAGGCTGAAACGCTAATCATTTCAAAACGGTTATTTTGAGAAAGTAGTAGCGGGCAACAAGCGTTTCACCAAAGTCTTCGTCCTCTAAAGGCCGGTAAGAGATTATCCAAACCATGTCACCGCCCCTATCTACTTGAGGAGTGCTTGGGTATCCTGGGGTTGTCGGCAGTATATCCCATCGTTTACGATAGGTGTCACCCCTCTCGGTGATCACGGTTTCAGTCAGTTCAGCTCTCGGAATGATTCGTGCTTCGACGTTGGGTAGGTGTTTGGCTGCCACGAACCTTGTCTGAATAAAGGAGTCGACGTCTAAAACATACCGGGCGTTATCGGGTGCATGGAAAAAAATGAGGTGTGTGTGGTTTATTCCCTGTTTCCAGAATACTGCGAAACCATAGCTATGGGTCCCTGGAGTTGAAGGAACGATTATGTGGTAGGCTTCGATTTTCTCGTAGTCGGGAACTACTCTGGAAAGCTGTTCAAGCAGTTGTTTTGACAGATCATACCCAGGCTTGTCGATTGTCAAATATCTGAACACCGTGGAATACACTGTGACCATTTCGGATTTTGTTACGAACGCGGTTGTGGTATGTTCGTGAGGAACAAAAACAATCAATGTGCTCAACAGAAGTCCTGCAAACAGAAGCAAGACGATTACAATAGACCAGGCCCTCAAGGCAAATCACTAAAAAGTTTAAACTTCCCGATGGCCCGCTCCTCACCAGACGGGATAGAAACCTCGACTACTTCAACAGACCCGTCGGAGTAAACGTCGATTATGTTGAAGCTGTTTCCAAGCCTTCCACGCGTCCTTACGCAGGAAACTGTTCCCGCGTTGACGAGCAAAGTTCCCCCGACCATTATTGCGTTCCTCACGTGTCTATGTCCCATCAAAACCATGTTGACCCTCGATTCGTTGATGATTCGTAGAACGTCCCCAGCGTCTTCGAGAATGTCTTTTTCGCGTCCGGCGAAGGGCACGGGAATTAGATGATGATGGAAAGCAATGATTTTCAGAATTTTTTCACTAAATCCTCTGAATTTCTGCTTAATCAGCTCTTGCCGGCCTCTCCCCAGTCTCCCATAGTCGCTGTCTGGTATGGCGCTACCCAGAGTCAAGACGACAATGCGCCCCACGCTCGTCAAGACATCAACCGAGGCCACCATTTCCCTAAAAAGCGAATCACCATAGTTTCTTTCATCATGGTTTCCGGGAACGTAGATGATTTCGGGGTTGAATTCCGCCATTTTTTCGACAGCCATTTCGTAGTCCATGAGAATCCCGTTGTCCGTTAAGTCTCCTGTGTGGATCATCAAATCGGGCTGGGGGTCGAGCCTGTTTACTAACCGGATGCAGCCGTCGAGCATCTCTGGAAGATGCATCCCAAATTTGGTGATATGAGTATCGGAGATGTGGACTATTCTGAATTCTCTATCGGGCCTCAAGTCATCGAGCCAAAAAAACCCTATGATAAAAAGCCTTTTCACCGCAAGGTTTTTGTCTTGAACAGAGCAACATCAAGCATGCAATCGGATGGATTAACAGATGAAGAAATACGTGAGATTTTGACGAAATACAAGAGGATCGCTGTTGTCGGGGCTTCCCGAGACCCCGTCAAGCCAGCTAACTATGTGCCAAGGTTCCTGATGAGACAGGGATACGAAATCATTCCGGTCAATCCCTTTGCGGACGAAGTATTGGGTCAAAAGGCCTTCAAGTCGCTCGAAGAACTGCAGCAACCGGTCGACATAGTCGATGTTTTCAGACCGAGTGAGGCAGTTTACGAAGTGGCCTTATCGGCGCTTAAAGTCAACCCAAAGGTCTTCTGGATGCAGGAGGGAATATACAACAAGGATGCTGCGGAGCTGCTGAGGTCAAAGGGCGTCGTCGTGGTTTGGGACAGATGCATGATGAAGGAACACAACAGGCTGTTTGGCACCAAGCCCCTCATCCCGCTTGGGAAATAGCATTAAGCTGGGAAGAGCTTAATACTCCGCCCAACAAACAACATCTAGAGTGGAAGCCAAGGTCCTAGGGAAGGAGGCGGTGCTCGCCAGAAAACTATCAGACGGAAGAATCGAGTGCACAGCATGCGCTCGATACTGCAAGTTGAGAGAAGGGCAAATAGGTCTATGCGGCGTCCGGGGCGTCTTCAACAACAACCTCCGGCTCCTCGTTTACGGCAGAGTTATCACGGGCCACGTCGACCCCATAGAGAAAAAACCAGTAACCCATTTCATGCCTGGGACGAAAATCTTCAGCATAGCCACGACTGGGTGCAACTGGCTTTGCGCCTACTGTCAGAACTTCGACATAAGCCAGAGGCGGAAAGTTGAGGGGACTGAGGCATCTCCCCAGCAGGTCGTCGACCTCGCTTTAAAATACGGAAGCGACGGCATCGCCTACACATACAACGAACCATCTATTTTCATGGAATACGCTCACGACATCGGAGTTCTAGCCCGGAGAAAGGGGTTGATTAACATTTTCGTAACCAACGGCTTCTGGACGCCCGACGCGGTGTCCATGGCCTCGGAATTTCTTGACTGCGCAACGGTCGACTTCAAAGGCAGTGGCCAAAAGGAATTTGTTCAAAAATACATCGGAATACCGAGCGCCGAACCCGTGTTCGAAACCCTCCTCGACATCAAAAATCGCACGAAAATCCACGTCGAAATAACAGACCTCATCGTTCCGCAGATAGGCGACAGCCTCGAAGCAGCCCGACACCTTTGCCGATGGGTTTATGAAAACCTTGGTCCCGAAACCCCGATCCATTTCCTCAGGTTCCATCCAGACTACAAGCTCCTCCACCTACCGTGGACACCAGTCGAAACCCTCGAAAAACATTGCCAAATAGCGAGAGAAGCAGGACTTCTCTACGTCTACGTCGGCAACGTGCCTGGACATCCTCTGGAAAACACCTACTGCCCGGGATGCGGAGAAATTGTGGTTGAAAGACATGGCTTCGACATCGTCGACTGGAAACTCGTCAAAGACAACAGATGCCCAAAATGCGGCTACAAGGTTCACATCATCGGAAAACCTCCTTCACGGCGGGTGCCAGCAACCCGAAGGTTCATCCCGGTCAAACTGGATTAGCCCTGGCGGGGCTTTGAACCCCGGACCTCGGCGCCCCAGGCAGACATGAGGCTCTACCGCTTACCAAGCGGTCGCTCCACCAGGCTGAGCTACCAGGGCCCAGCATAGCGTGTCCGTGGTTTCTTAAAAATCTCTCCTAGGAAATGACCCCGTAGCGGTAAGTCTTTGCAGCATGTCTCCCTTCTCGGAACCTTTTTTCGTGGAGAAATTCGGGGTCGATCAAAGGCTGTTTTTTACGGAGTATGATGTCGGCGGTAAGCATGCCTATCGCCGGAGCTAGCTTGAACCCATGGCCGCTCATTCCCACGGCGTTGAAAAGGTTTTCAAACTTTTCCGAAAACCCGACTATTGGAAGCCAGTCGGGCGTGACGTCGTACAACCCTATCCATCCACCGGCGAATTCCGCTTCCGCGAAGACGGGAAACCTGTTCGAAACCGATTCTCCGTATCTGGTAGCGGTGTCGATGCCTACTTTCTCGTTGAGGTCGAAAGCCGTTGCGTACTTTTCATGCCGGCTCATGTCGGGGTTAATGCTTCCCATGTATGTCATCGAGTCGCCGAAGGGCCTCATGTAGTAGTTATTCGGCAAATCGCCCACGACTGGATGTAAACCGCGAAAGCTCTGCGGCCTTTTCCACACAACGATCTCCTCTTTCATGATCGAAACCGGAAGATCGACAGCCACCATGTCTAAGAAGCTGTTGCACCACACACCTGTGGCGTTGACCACGACATCAGCCTCGAAAAAACCCGCCGACGTCTCAAGCCGCTCAACACGTCCGCCTAAAGTTCTGACGGACTTGACCTCACATTTTTCAAAAAGCTTCGCCCCCTCTCTAACGGCCGCTGATGCGAAGGTCTGGGCTGTTGTCACCGGGTCGGCATAACCGGAGTCAGGTTCGTAAGCGGCGGCCGCGACCCCGCTTATGTCCACTTGTGGAATGGTTTGTTTGACTTCCTCCGGCTGGAGAATTGTTGTTTTGACGCCGACCTCTCTCTGCATTTCGACATTCTTTCGCAGCCCTTCGAAATCCTCTGGCCCAACGATCATCAGAAACCCAACGGGGCTAAACCCAGAAGGCCCGCCTACGATTTTCTCCATGTCCTTGAGAATTTTCCAGCTCTCGAGCGCCATCTTAGTTATCTCGGCCGTGCTGTAGTGAAGCCGGACAACCGCAGTCGACCTCCCCGTCTGACCCCAGCCTATTCTATCTTTCTCCAACAGCGCAACCCTACCAGCGCCTCTATCCGCGAGATAGTAGGCGATGCTGGAGCCGGTCGAACCTCCGCCGACTACAACGACGTCAAACCTCATGGATTCAATCGAGAGGGCTGTCTAATTACCTTAAAAATCAGCAACCTCATGGTGTTTTGAGACATGCCGACCTACGTATACGAAACCATCTCAATTCCTCCGGAGGCGGCTGAAAAAACGAAGGAACGGCGGAAGGCTGTTCGCATCAGTTACTGGAAGATGTTCGGAGAGGAGCCTCCGGGATGGGTTATTGGAAAAGGATTCCTAGAGGGCAACAGGTTCGTCCTCGAAGAAGAATTCATAGCCCGTGAGCTGGTGATAAAAAGCGAAGCCTTCGGCTTCATAGCTTTCCAGAAGCCGGAGCATGGAGACCTCGTGGACCGCGGCTGGATCCTTACCTTTTCAGAAAAAATTGAATACGACGGAAAAAGATGCGTCATCCACTGAGATGACATTTAAATCGCTCTGAGCGCAATAATCAGCGATGTCAGAGGTTTATGAGTTTATCTTTCCCCGGATAGACGTGGCGATGGACGAGGGAAAGATCCTCGAGTGGCGAAAAAAGGAAGGCGACGAGGTAAGACGGGGAGAAGTGGTTGTTGTGGTTGAAACGGAGAAGGCATCGGTGGAAATTCCATCGGACGTCGACGGCAAGATAATCAAAATCATCAGGAGAGAGGGAGAGGATGTTAAAGTCGGCGAAGTTATCGCGCAAATACTTAAGAAATGATTAAGCTACGAGTTTGACTACTGCTTCGACTATCTTGTCAGCGGAAACCATGTATTGTTTTTCTAATGGTTGGGATTGGGGAGCTGGCATCGGCGGAGAGTTTATCCTGATTATCGGCGCTTCGAGAGCGTCGTAGGCATATTCGGCGACGTGGGCCGCGACCTCTGCCGATATCCCCCCTGTCTTTACGCTATCTTCAGCTATCACCAGCCTGTTGGTCTTCCGTACCGAGTCGATAACTGTTTTGTAGTCCATCGGCTGAATTGTGCGCAGGTCGACGATTTCGGCCTCCACGCCTCGTTGCGCGAGGATATTCGCAGCCGCCATCGCTTCCGAGACAGTTCTCGAGAGAGCGACTACTGTCACGTCGTCACCCCTTCTTTTCACGTCTGCTTTCCCGATTGGGATCAAATATTCCTCTTCCGGCACCGGCCCCTTGTAGCCGTAGTAGGCTTTGTTGAAGTAGAGAGCGCCTGATTCTATGAAGAGTACTGGGTCGTCGTCTCGGATGGCTGACTTGAGAAGCCCTTTGGCGTCGTACGGAGTGGATGGGAGAACGATTTTCAGTCCAGGCGCCTGCAGGAAGCTTGCCGCAAAAAATTGTGTATGCTGGCTTCCGTAAGACCTCCCCAAGCTATACTGAGTCCTTATGACTAGTGGAAGCTTGACCTGTCCACCCGTCGTGAACCTGATTTTCGACGCGTGTGTGACGATTTGGTCAAAGGCTATGCCCGCGAAATCAAAAAACATTATCTCCGCGACAGGCCGTAGGCCGTTGAGCGCCGCACCTATCGCTGCGCCCACAATCGCGATCTCGGAGATAGGGGTGTCCATGACCCGATTTGGCCCGAATTCCTTGAGCAGGTCCTTGGTGACCTTGTAGACGCCTCCGGCCAATGCGACCTCTTCACCGAAGACAATGACTGAATCATCCCTTCTCATCTCCTCCTTCAACGCTTCGTTCAACGCCTCCGCGAAAGTCAGCTCCCTCACGGCCAAGCCGCGTCACACCTCCGAAGCATACACGTATTTTTGGAGGGTTTCGAAATCGAGTACAGGGGAGTTTAAGACTTCTTCGGTGATTTTTTCGAGCGTTTCTGCGATTTCGCGTTCCATCTGTTTCTTGACTTCCTCATCGACCAAGCCCTCCTCCTTGAGTCTGTTGAAAAGAAGTTGTATCGGGTCCTTGGCAAACCATTCATCCAGCTCTTCCCGTGGTCTATACCAGGTTCCTAGGTCATAGCCTCCGTGCCCTCTCTGTCTGTAGGTCAGGCATTCCATAAAGGCGGGACCGCCGCCTTCTCGAACATGTTTCGTGGCCTCTAATGTTGTTTCATACACTTCGACGACGTCGTTTCCTTGGACTCTATAGGATTTGATGCCGTAGCAGGATGCCCTAGCTGCGATCGACTCGCCAGCGAACACTCTTGACAGGGCGGTGGACATGGCGTAGAGATTGTTCTCACAGACGAATAGGACTGGAAGTCGCCAGACCGATGCGAGGTTCAACGCTTCATGGAAGGCGCCCGTGTTGACTGCGCCGTCTCCGAAGAAGGCGACCGCGATGTTTCTACTATTCCTATGCTTGAAGCCGAGCGCGACACCGACAGCGATTGGGATGCCGCTTCCAACTATGGCGGTTGCGAAAAGGATCTTTTTTTCCACGCTGATAGGAGCATGCATTGAGCCTCCGAGTCCCTTGCACGTACCAACCGCCTTCCCCATTATCTCACCCAAAACTGCCTTCATAGGTACCCCTCTAGCGACTCCGTGTCCGTGTCCACGATAGGTGGAGATGACGACGTCGTCTGGGTCGAGCGCCTCGATTACGCCAACTGCCACCGCCTCTTGGCCAATGTAAAGATGGGTCGGACCGGCGATTTTACCTTCCCTGTAAAGCCTTTCAACTTTTTCCTCGAACATCCTGACCTCTAGCATCTTGCGTAGGAAGCCCAGTAGTTTGTCGCGGCCGACGCGAAAAGTTAACCGTGCTTCCATGACTCATGGTGGCGGGATGATTAATTTAAACCTAGTAGACGTCCCCGTGTTCTTTGATTTTTGCATCCTCATAGCTTGCTATTTTACGTCGGTACAGCTCTTGAGCGACCGCCGACAAAACACCCAAAGCCCTGTTGTAGTTGAAGTAGCTCGGCGGATAGAGCTCGGCGATGAGACGCGTTATGACGTAGTTTAGCTTACCGTCGATTTTCTCAACGGGAGATGATTTGAGCTTCGCCGACAGCTCTTCTATTAACGGGTCTAAGTCTTTTCTTTCCTCCCTTGGGATGTAGGGCATAGATTTTCTTAATCGGGGAGAGTTATAAGCATGCAAAAGCATAAGTATCTCCATAGACATCGGGTGTTATGCACTTCGTTACCCTTGTCAGGTTTAGGAGGAAGTTGACTAAAGAAGACGTGGCGAAGACCGACCAGATAATAAAAAACAACCCATCTGTTAAGGTTCGGGAAATTCTATGGACCTTCGGTCAGTACGATGGTTTATTGATTGCAGAGGCGCCAGACGTGGACACCTACATGAAATTCGTCCTACAATTTTCCGACTACCTTGCAACTGAGACACTGGTGGCAGTCCCAAGGGAAGAGGCGTTGAAAATCGCCGGCCTAAGGTAGCTGGGAAAAACCCATATGCTAACTTTTCATAAACATTGTTGAAAGGATGCCGATATTTGTTGACAAGACCAAGCTAAGTTCGGCCTACCTCCCGAAAAGGATGCTCCACAGAGACAGGGAGAAGCAACTACTCACCAGCATTCTCCTTTCGGGAGTAAACCGCTCCAATGACTTCTATGTGGCAAAAGCTCGAGTGGTCGGAGGTGTTGGGGTAGGGAAGACGACGCTCTGCATCATGGTCGGCCAAGAAGTCGAGCGGACTAACAAGTCCGTAAAGCATCTATATCTAAACCTCCGCAGGTTTTCAACGAGCAAAGTCACCATTTACAGACACATCGTGAGGAGCATTGCGCCAGATGCCTATAGTCCATCGCTCTCAGCCGAAGAACTGCTCGACAACCTCTTGCTCCATCTCAAGAACACAGGACAGAGACTACTGATAACCTTCGATGACGCAGACTACCACGTCTCAGCCCGCAAAGGCCGTGAAAGCATCCTCTATGACTTCGTTCGCCTTCACGAAATTTCGAGCATCAGACCGCTGAACGTGGTCGGTGTAATTTTTGTCTTCAGAGACGATGACCACGGCCGTTTTTTGGAAAAGTCGGAATTGAGCTCCCTCGGCGCGAGCATCGTGAGGCTGCCCGACTACACAAAACAACAGTTGTTCGACATTCTTAACGATAGAGTAGCTGAGGCCTTTCAGATGGGCGCCGTGCCGATCAGCGTCGTCGACTACGTAGCAGGTGTAGTTTCAGCGCCTCCCTACAACGGAGACGTAAGGTTTGCGTTGGATCTTCTTCTTCACGCAGGAAATATTGCCGAGTCAAGCGGCTTAGATTCGGTCCGGATTGACGATGTAAGACGCGTCATCTCCGAAATATATCCTAGTATCTCCTCGTCGGAGCTTGCTGAGATGTCGGAGGAGATGCGGGCTGCTTTCCTCGCTGTCGCTAAAACCTTGCTGTCTTTTGACGAAGCTTCGGCGGACATAAAGAAGGTGAAGAAAACCTACGAGATGATTTGCGACCTGTATGGTTTGTCTTCGTCCGGTTTTGAAAATGCTTTGAAACAGCTGGTCCTGCTGGGTTATGTTAGGTCGGTGGGAGATGGACGTCTTGAGATTTTAAGAGTTGATGCAGGAAGGCTCGTTGAAGTCTTGGAGCCAATGCTGAGAACGAGATGAAGCCGATTGGCCCGTCCAGAACATGCCATTGAGCTGGTTTTGAAAACCTACCATCATTTACGAGTTGTCAAAACACTTGCCTCATCCGACCACCCGATCACCAAATACCAGATATCGAAACAATCGGGAATAAACTCTGCAACAGTCGCCAAAATACTTAACGAACTGTCAGCTCACGACTGGACAATCAAAACAACTTTGAAACCAAACAAGTATTCCCTTAACGTAGGTAATCCTGTCGTCAGAAAATTTCTCGAATTTCTTGAAGAAGCCAAATATCTTTAGAAGCGGAAAAACATAAAATTGTAGAAAGCGTAAAAAGCAAAAGGGCCCTGGTAGCTCAGCCCGGTTAGAGCGGCCGCCTTGTAAGCGGCAGGTCGAGGGTTCAAAGCCCTCCCAGGGCTACGCCCTATGCAGGATTTCTGTGAGTGCGCTTACGAATCGGTTGTTGTTTCGCGGTGATGAGACAGTCACTCGCAAAGCGTTTGGAATCACAGTGGAAAGGTCTCTGACCACAAGCCCACGCCTCATCAGTTTTTCGTGAACCTCTTCGGCTTTTCTCTGCTTGAAAATCAGGAGGATGAAGTTGGCCTTGGATTCGACGACTTCTATGCCTTCAAGCCTCGACAACGTGCCCGCCAACCTCCGCCTTTCAGAGACTACTTTTGCAGCCCATTTCCTCACCAGAGCTTCTTGCTTGAGCGCCATCTCTGCAAGCTCGAGTGATATGATGCTTAGGCTGTTGGGAGGTCTGACCTTGTTCAAGGTGTCGATGGTTTCCTTTGCGGCGATAGCGTATCCAACTCGTGCGCCGGCCAGGGAAAATGCCTTCGACATCGTTCTCACGACGATGAGGTTGGAATAGCTCGATGTAAGCCCCGCGCATGTTTGGCCGCTGTATTCGTAGTAGGCTTCGTCGACGACGACGGGGCATTCAACGGAGTCGAGAATTCTTTCGACGTCTCGGTTGTCTATGAGGTTGCCCGTTGGGTTGTTTGGGCTGCATAGAAAAATTATTCCAGTATTTTTTGTTGCCGCTTCAATGATGGCGTCCACGTCGTCGCGAAAATCATGTTTTCTCGGAATCTTCACGACTTCCGCTCCCATGATTTCAGAACAGATCCGGAAGTAGGAATAGGTCGGGAAACTGATTACCGCCCTTCGACCTCTTTCTAGAAAAGCCTGTGCCGCAATCATCAGACATTCGTCTGCACCGTTGCCGACCATTATTTCGTCGATGTCCTTTCCGGTGTAGTAGCTCACGGCTTCGCGGAAACTGCGGTAGGAAGTGTCGGGGTAAAGGTTCACCGGAAGGTCGCGTAATTTAGCGGCTAGCCTGCCCAGCCAAGCCTTAGGAATGTAGGGTGATGTGTTCAAGTCCATTCGTGCAATTTGCTCTTTTTTCAAGCCGTATCGCGATGCAATCTCCTGGGTGGAGGGCTCCCAGGAATAGGGGACGAAATTTGCCAAAGTACTCCTTAAGGCTGACATCTACGGAATCGTCGGGAGCGGTGCGGGTTAAATAATTTCAGAACCGATCAGTGAGTGAGGATTTAAATAGGAAACCTTTGTAGAGCAGACGGGCCCGTAGCTCAGCCAGGAACAGAGCACCGGAGGACGAGATGAAAGACAATCGAAGCGGGATGTCTTTCAAGGCGTCCGGTGAGGCTTTTAACCCGGGGGCCGCGGGTTCAAATCCCGCCGGGCCCGGTTAGATTTTGGGCAAGGTTTAACAGAAAAACTCGTGATGTCGTCTCATGGTATCGCGAAGGGTTTTTCTGGCCGGCGTACTCGGTGCCGGTGCTGCGGTAGCTTTGGCTTCGCTGTTGATGACCCGGAGCGAAAGCCGCCGTGTAGCCTCGGATTACGAGGTTGAAGTGCTTGCAGAGAGGCTAACCGTTCCATGGTCGATAACTTTTCTAAATCAAGAGGAAGCGGTTTTCACGGAGAGAAGCGGCGCGCTTAAGTTGCTAACGTTAAGCACTGGAAAGGTCGAAACCATTGCCACCCTCGAAGTAGCGGCAGTAGGAGAAGGCGGTCTGCTCGGAGTAGAACACCACAAATCAGGGAAAAACAACAACCTTTTCATCTATCACACCTACAGGCAGAAGGGCGCCTTGTACAACAAAGTCGTCAAGGCCAATTTGTCCGGAGGCCTGGACGACGTCGTCGAAATCATCGGACAAATTCCCGGCGGAACAATTCACAACGGCGGACGACTCAAGATAGGGCCTGACAAAAATCTCTACATCACGACCGGCGAAGCGGGAGAACCATCACTTTCCCAGAAGCTGGATTCATTGGGTGGAAAAATCCTGAGGCTTACGCTGGATGGGAAGATACCAGCCGACAACCCGTTCAACAACCCTGTTTACGCATACGGACTTCGTAACCCACAAGGCCTCGCTTGGCATCCCGAAACTGGTCTCCTTTATTGCACGGACCACGGCCCGTCAGGTGAAAACTTTCGAAGAGCTCACGACGAAGTCAACCTCATCAAGCCCGGGCAGAACTACGGATGGCCCTCCATAATCGGAGACGAACAACTACCCGGCATGAACAAAGCAGTCTACCACAGCGGCTCCGAAACATGGGCTCCGTCGGGCTGCTGTTTCTACTCAGGCACCCGCAACAACAATTTCAAGAATTCTTTTTTCTTCGCATGTCTGAGGGGCGCCCATCTTCACCGAGCCGTTTTCAGCCCCGACGGAGAAGGGGTCGCATACTCGGAAAAACTCTTCGTAGATAGGTTTGGACGTTTGAGGGATGTTGTCGAAGGACCAGACGGGCACCTCTACATTTTGACAAGCAATAGAGACGGCAGGGGTACTCCAGCGATGAATGACGACCGAATCATCCGAATCATTCTTTAGACAGACGCTCCCTGATAATTTCAGCCCAGAATGTTAGTGGGTCGACTTCACCGTGAGGCGACGCGCCCGAGATGTAGTATTCGTCTAGTTCGTCCGCAAGCTTTTCGACCTCGTCGGGCGTGAGCCTCATTTCTTTTCGGAGACGTTCGGCCTCTTCGGCGAGCTTGAGGGCTTGATCATCCAGCATCACATCCCTGTAAAACCTCATGCGGTTTACAAGCGAATACAGCCTTTCAACCTTATCCATAAAATCAGCAGCTTCATCTTCGAATGCACTCATTTCATCTCAACCCAAACCCCTTAACAACATATTCTTTCGAGTCAATTAAAAGTGTAAACCGCCTACGGGTTCTTTCACCCAACCTGTTGAAGCTCCCCGAAACCTCGAAAACTTCTCCCCTTTCATAAACCCTCGAAATCTCAAACTCAACACTTCCGTATTTGTTTTCCAGAAAACTTCTCACAACCTCTAACACTTTGCCCTCTCTAGAAGACGTCAAATTTATCAGTAATGGTTAAATTTTTTAGCTTAAAAATCTGTGAATTTTTAATGGCGCATCAGCCTTTTCTTAAGACTGGTAGGGATTTCGCGTTTCCCGACTACAAGCCTCGGTATCCAAGACAACCTCGTTTCAAAATTCACCACTACAAGCTACAGTTGCTGGTCGACCCGATTGATAGACGGGTTGAAGGTGATGCGACGATAGAGATGACGAGCCAGACTGGCTCAGCCTATTTGGATGCTCTCGACTTTGAAATAACTGAGATATCTGGTGCGTTGGAAACTCATTACGACGGAAGAACCATTTTCCTTCAGATGGTCCCGGGCCGTGAAAGCATCATTAGAATAAGGTATCGAGCATGGCCTCGCACCGGAGTTTACTTCATTCCTCCCGAGAAAAGCAACGGCTTCTTCACTGTTTGGAGTCACGGAGAGCCGGAATACCACCGCAATTGGATGCCCATCTACGACTATCCAAACCTGAAATTCACGTCAGAACTCGTGGTGACGGTTCCAAAACCCCTCGAAGTCGTTTCGAACGGTGAGTTGGTCAAAACCGAGGAGAATGAACGCACAACTAGATGGCATTGGCTGATGGACAAGCCTCACACGGCTTACCTGATTAGCTTCGTGGCTGGTGTATTTGATAAGGAAGAAGAGCTCGTCGATGGTGTTAAGCTCGAATACTACGTGCCAAAGGGCATGAAACATCTAATCAAAAATTCCTTCGAGAAAACCGCGGACATGATGAAATTTTTCAGTCAGTATCTTGACTACCCTTACCCTTTCAAGGTCTATCGACAGGTCTGCGTTCCAGAGTTCGTCGTCGGTGGGATGGAGAACACAACTGCAACAACTTTGACAGACCTCACTCTACACGATGACCACGCCCATCTCGATTTTTCAAGCGACCCGCTGGTGGCTCATGAGCTGGCGCATCAATGGTTCGGCGACCTCGTAACTTGCCGAGACTGGTCCCACATTTGGCTCAACGAATCTTTCGCGACATACCTCGAGAACCTTTACCTCCGACACGACAAAGGCCGCGACGAATTTCTATACGAACTATACAACGACCTACAATCCTATCTCGAAGAATACAGAAGGAGGTATTCTAGACCGGTTGTTTTCCGGCTTTACAAGTATCCTGAAGAGCTTTTTGACAGGCATGCGTACCCAAAAGGAGGCCTTATCCTGCATACGTTGTCGAACGTAGTCGGAGAAGAAAACTTCCGCAAGGCATTAAACATTTTTCTGAACAAGCACGCGTTTTCGAATACTGACACCGAGGACTTAAGGAAGGCTCTCGAAGAGGCTTCGGGAATCCCGTTAGAGCAACTGTTTGAACAACTCGTTTATTCAGCCGGACATCCTACGATAAAAGCGACCTATAGTTGGGACAACGAGAAGAAAATTCTCAAAATCAACTTGAAGCAGACACAGGCTGATGACGCTCCTGAAACCTATGGTCTCGAAATGGAAATACACATCTCATCAGAAGACGAAACAATCGTTAGAAAAGTCTCTCTCGAGGAGCGTGAAACATCGGTCTACCTGACTCTTGAGCGAAAACCGGACCACATCTGTTTCGACCCTGAAATGAAGTTCCTCCGCGTTCTGGATGTAGAAAGGCCGTTGGAGGAGGTTTTGAAAGCTGTTGAAAAGTGCGGAAGCGTCATCTGTAGGTTGGAAATGGTTGAATCTCTGTCGAAGGCCGCTGGGCGGAGGGCTGTCGAGACGTTGGAAAGGGTTGTGAAAAACGACCCGTTCTGGGGAGTGAGGTACAGAGCCGCTAAGGCTTTAGGTGAAATTCGGTCCGAAGAGGCCAAAGCTGCGTTAACTGGTCTTTTGAATTCCGTTACAAACCCGAAAGTCAGGAAGGGTATCGTCGAGGCTTTGGGGGTCTTCGAGAAGGACATGAGGGTTTTCGAAGCTTTACGTAAGGTGGTCGAGAATCCGGACGAATCCTACTACGTGAGACAGTCGGCATGCATAAGCTTGGGAAGGCTGAAAGTCGACGAATCAGTCTCGGTTCTACGCAAGGCCCTCTATGTACAATCCCATGCACACGTCATCCAGTCCGGCGCCGTACAAGGTCTTGCCGAAACCGGGCTAGATGAAGCTTACAAACTCGTGGTCGAACGGGTTGGGAAAGATTTCCCCACACCGGTCAGGGTTTCGGCGACTGTCTCACTCGCGAAATACCCGGAGAAAAAGGAAGTCTACGATCTTTTGGAGAAGCTTTCCGAGGACAGTAGCGAACGAGTTCGCCAAGCCGTAGTGGCCGCGGCGAGAGAGCTGATGGACCCACGACTTCTAAAGACACTCGACAAAATGGCTGAAAAGGACTTGAATGAGCGGGTAAGAAGAAACGCCCGCGAAGTGGCTAAACGAATAAGAGACAACTTGGAAAGAGGAGTCGAATACAAGGCCCTTAGAGAAGAAGTCGAAAAAGTGCGTGAAGAAAACCGAAGGCTTTTGGACAGGCTCTTCCGACTTGAGGGCAAAGCCTAAATTCATTCCCGCCCCAAAACTGCAGGCGATGATGACTCCTAACGGATGACGAATGATTGTCTCTGGGGTATCTGAGCCATCAAATCAAGGTTAACACGGATTCTATAATGTCACGTGTAGTCACTATGCCTACGAGTTTCCCATCTGAGTTCACTACTGGAAGATGTCTGATGTTGTTCGACAGCATGATGTTCCTGGCATCGTTAACCGATTGGCTTTCATTGACGACGACTACATCGCGTGTCATGAACTGTTTGACTGGTGCGTCATGCGGAATGCCGAGTGCGAAGAATTTGACAAAATCCTTCTCAGTGACTATACCTGTTACCCTCTTTTCGGACACAACGATAACGCTGCTGACCTTGGCCTCGAGCATCTTCTGAGCTATGCGGGAAAGATTCTCGTCCTCAGTTGCCGTGACTAATCTCCGGGACATTACCTCCGAAACTTTTATCGACTGCAACAATTACGTTACGAAGCCGAAACATAAATCGTTTTCTATAACCCCAAAAGGTCAGGCAGAGATGCGATGCTTTCCACCACGACATCCGCCTCTCCAGCTCCGCCGCTGAACAAATTGTAGGCACCCGTCTTTACCAGTATACTCCTGCAGCCGACGGCTTTGGCCGCTTTTACGTCGGTGTCAACCCTATCTCCTACGAAAACCACTTGTTCCTTGGGCAGCTTAAGCATTTCCAAAGCCGATAGGGATGACTCTTTTTCGGGCTTGCCCACGGCGTAGGGCTTTACACCGGTTGCCGTCGATATCATGGCAGCGATGGAGCCGGCCCCCGGAAGAAATCCTTTTTCAGAGGGGTAGACGTGGTCGAGGTTCGTCGCTATGAATTTTGCGCCGGAAGAGACGGCCAACGATGCATGCGCCAGTTTGTCATAGGTGAGGGTGCGGTCAAGCCCGACGACGACAAAATCTGCCGTTTTCCAGTCGCGATGGTCAATTACGGTAAGGCCAAACTGCAGGGCTTCCAGAACTATTCCGTCTTCCCCAACAGCCAAAACCTTCGCATCCGGCTTCTGACGTTTGACATACTTCGCCGCCACATGCCCGGAGGTTAGGATTTCGTTAACCCCTACCTCTATTCCCATCTTTCGGAGTTTGACCGCATATTGTGCACGAGTTAGAGTTGAGTTGTTTGTTAGGAACAGGATTTTGAAGCGCTTTCTGATTCTGTTCAATGCTTCTGCCGCTCCCGGTATGGGTGTTTCGCCGACGTACACGCATCCATCCAAATCAAGTACTAATCCTTTTACGTCACGGAGCCTCATATCCGGCTCTAAACCTGTTCCTTGACAGCTGCGAGAGACACACAGGTCACGGTTTTCCCGACACCCGCCATACTCCTTAGCTTGTCGACAACGAGCGTTCCGATAGACTGCATTGACTCGGACCTTACTTTGACAATTATGTCCCATTCACCGGTTATAACGTATGTTTCGACTACCTCCGGCAGCTTAGAGATTTCCTCGGCCAGCTTTCTTTGTGAGGTTGCTCCTTGCTCGAATGAAATTAGAATGAATGCCGTTGCCGGCTTGCCCAGCTTTGCATGGTCAACCAAGATGGTGAACTTTTTTATGACGCCGAGTTGCTTGAGCCTCTTTATCCTCTCTTGCACAGTCGTGCGTGGCATCTTTATTTTCGCTGCGAGAGCGGAAACAGACTGGTCCGCGTCTTCACTTAACTCCCTTAGGATCTCAAGGTCTTTTTCATCGAGACGGACTGGCATATCTAACGGTTGGTGAGTCGTTTTCCCGTACTTTAACGTCTCTTGTTCGTCGATTGTCGAAATACATGTATGCAAAAGCCTTTTAATACGAGTTACCGGTTAACAAAAACGATGCCAAAAATATCCGATGCCTCCATCCACGGATACGGTTGCTACGTACCCCGTTTCAGAATCAAAGGTCAAGAGATGGCGAAGATATGGGGGAAAAGTGTGTCAGAATTGCCGGTTAGGGAGAAAGCTGTTGCCGGCCTCGATGAAGATACCATAACAATGGCTGTTGAAGCCTCCCGGTATGCTATCATCAGAGCTGGAATAGACCCTTCCAAAATCCAGGCCGTTCACGTGGGGACTGAATCAAAGCCGTACGCAGTGAAGCCCTCGGGGACCGTAGTCGCCGAAATCCTTGGGCTTCCCCGTAAAATTACTTCATCCGATTTTGAGTTCGCTTGTAAAGCGGGAACGGAGGCTGTCCAGATGGTAACGGCGTTGGTGGAGGCAGGAAGAATCGAATACGGGTTGGCAATAGGCTCCGACACAGCTCAAGGTAGACCCGGTGATGCTCTGGAGCTTACTGCGGCAAGCGGGGCTGCGGCTTTGCTCATAGGAAAGAATAGCAGCGACTGCGTAGCAAAATTCGAATACGCCGCCTCTTATGTGACCGACACGCCTGATTTTTGGAGAAGGAGCTACGAAAGGTATCCCATGCATGGCTCACGGTTCACGGGCGAACCTGCCTATTTCCATCACACCATCTCAGCAGTCTCGACCGTAATGAGTGAGAACGGCTACACGGTCAACGACATAGACTACTTCGTTTTTCACCAGCCAAACGTCAAGTTTCCGATGGCCGTGGCAAAGGTCTTATCGATTCCACTCGAAAAAATAAAACCTGGTCTAGTAGCAGACCAGGTCGGAAATACCTATGCAGCATGCTCGATGATAGGATTGGTCAAAGTGCTTGACAAGGCATCTCCCGGGCAGAGAATCCTTTTCACCTCCTACGGCTCAGGCGCAGGAAGCGACTCCTTCGTCTTGGTGACCTGCGATGGGGTGGAGGAGAGAAGAAAACGCGCCCCGACCTTTGAGGAAATAGTCAACCGGAGGAAAGAGGTAGACTACTCGACCTACCTCAAGTTTAGAGATAAAATTAGGGTGTAGCGTTTGCGGGTTTACGTTGGCGCGTACGGGCTGACCAAAGTCGACGAACATTGGGAAAAATCTTTAATTGAGTTGATGGCCGAAGCCAGTTTAGCCGCGCTTGATTTCGCCGAGGCCTCGTCAGTAGACGCCATCTATGTTTCAAACGTTTTTGGTGAATCGCTGCAGGAGCAAGTAAATTTGGGCGCTTACTTGTCCGAAGTTATTGGAGTAAGAGGAATTCCCACGTTCCGAGTCGAAGCCGGAGGAGCTTCAGGCTTGGCCGCTGTGTATTCTGCAGCGGCGGCGATTACTTCCGGCTTGCACAAATCAATTCTTGTCGTCGGTGCCGAAAAACTGTCTGACGCGACCGCAGAGGAAATGGTCACGCTTTCGACCATGGAGGAACCCGCTGAATACACTGCATCCCTCGGTGTCTCACAGTTGGCTCAGGCGGCGCTGCTATACAAAGAATATCTCAAACGATACAACCTTGAACAGGAAAACATAGCATATTTTTCGGTGCTCGCGCATGAACATTCTCAATCATCTCCTCATGCCCAGTACCAGTTCAAAATTACTATCGATACAGTGATGAATTCACCCTACGTAGCAGAGCCGTTACACAGGCTAGAAACAACCTCCCCGGCGGACGGTGCCGCGGCAGTCCTGCTCCTCTCAGAAGATGCCGCGAAAAAACCCGACCACAGGAGAGTTGTTTTGACCGGCATCGGCATGGCCTCCGATTATCTTTCGCCGTTCGACAGGGAAGACGCGCTTGAAATGAGGAGTGTTTCGCTCGCCTCCCAAAGAGCCCTCGAGATGGCGGGTAAAACCAGGGATTCCATCGACTTCATCGAGGTTCATGACAGCTACAGCTTCATGGCCCCTCTAAGCCTCGAAGCTATGGGATTTGCCGAAAAGGGCGAGGCTTGCCACGAGGCACGGAGAGGATACTGGTCACTTTCGGGCGAGAAACCCATAAACACTTTTGGAGGTTTGAAAGGACGCGGTAACCCCGTCGGTGCCTCTAACCTATACGCGTTGGCTGAAGCCTATCTCCAGCTCGTGGCAGACGCGGGCAAGAATCAAGTGGACGGCGTCAAAGCTGGTATCGTTCAAGCTGTTGCGGGCCTCGGGTCATATGCAGCGGCTTTAGTTGTAGAGGGGGTGAGTTGACACGTCTATCAGGCCCGCTCACTATTGGCGTTTGAGATCTTTCGTGTATAGGCTGGAGGGAAGCCGATGTGTAAGATGCGGCCATTTCCATCCATCTGTCAGAAAGGTGTGCCGGAAATGTGGTTCAAGAAACCTAGAAAAAGACCGGCTGCCTTCTACGGGTAGACTGAGGCATTTCTCCGTGGTCTCGCAGGCTCAGCTGGGGTTGGAGAAAACTGTTCCATTCGTGGTAGCATGGGTCGAGATGGATGATGGCTCTCAAATGGTTGGACAGATGACCGACTGTGAACCCGAAGAGCTGAAAACAGGTATGAAAGTAGAAACAATCGTTAGAAAAATCCGAGTGGACGGAGAATCGCGGCTCATCATGTATGGAGTGAAGTTCAGACCCGTCGGTTAACGGCCGACGACTTGCCTCCACAAAAGAATTGTCGCGTATTCCCTTGGGATCGATTCCCTTTGAGCGATTTTTTCAATTTCAGCTCTCACGTATGCCTCAGCATTTTGCCCGTGCGTAATCATCATTTTCTTCTTGACGTCTTCGAGAAGTTTGGCTACCTCGTCTTTACTAGTAGTCAAGTCTACGATGTTTCGGGGAAGGTCGGTTAACTGTTTCACCATGTCATCTACCATCTTCAACCTATTTCGGAGGGTAGCGAGCCTTTTCCTCAGCTCAGGGATACGGGCCTCTAACTCTTCCTTCAACCCCACGTTTTTGTCACCTCGGTTGCTTTCAAGCTGCATAGTGTTGAGCTCGATGCTAGACCAAATCAGTTCTTCCTCGACCTCCGCAAACTCCGAGCCAATAACCTCTCTCACAGACTTTAACTTCTGCAGAACACCACCGCTTTTTTCCAGCAGGGCATTTCTCTTTTTAGAAAAGCGCTCAAGAATGCTCCTTACCAACTGAGGCCTTAAATCTTCGGCCTTGATGCAGTATAGCACAAAATTCCTGTCCAAGTTTTTTATCGTTTCAGCTTCCCTCATCAACTCATCATACATCCGGAGTACTTCTTCTAGGTTGTCCGTTTGTTGCTGAGGCGGCGGCTCCTCGACCGGCACTGGGGTTTTCTCAGCCTCTACGTGCTTTTCAACAGGTGTTTGCGGGGGGACAGCCTCGATCTCTGGAGGCTGTTCCTGCTGCGGTGGCTGGGACGAAGGCTTGATGCGCACGATGACTTTCTTCGGCAAGTCACAGGGCCCTCGCTACAGTCTAACTAATATTACACCCCGAACAACTTTTTAGCTTTTCCCAGCAGGCCGCTAGAGTTCTCTGACTTGAAGTCTGTCCCCGTCTTACCCTCGGCGTCCCCATACAGATGTTTAACATCAAAAGTATTCAGCGCGTGCAGAGTGCTTTCTAGGAGTTTAGCCCTTTGGATTCCTATCGAAACGGGAAGCGAGACGATACGACCTTCCTTAGAAATCTGAAAAACCTTAAACTTCAACGATGATATTCTTTGGGTGCGTGAATATTCGACAGGGTCTATGACGAGCGCGACTGCTTTGCTGTAGAGCATCTGGTACCTTCTTTGGGTGTCTATGTCGGTGGGAGAAAGGAATACGTCGAGACCCGGATGGGAATGGTACCAGCCAACGATGTACAAACCTTTGCCGGCCTTGGACAAATCCTCGGCCACCTTCGCCATGACTAATTCATCCAACTGTACGTAGGCGGGAGTTCCGTACTGCTCACCCGTCATGGCGTCCCAAATCTCCAAAACCTTACCAGCGGATTTCCCGATAAGAAGACCGGCAACCTCACGATTCAGTACGGCGGTCGAATGCTTGATGATCTTCCCGAGGGCCAGAGGATATATTCGTACGCGCATCGTCTCAAAGCACTTACGGAACGTAATAAAAATGACGTTCAGCGTAATCGGTTTGAACATTATCGAAGTATTTGTTGGAGCGGCTCGACGTTTTACTCGACGTTAAACCTTATATACGCACGGGTTGAAAAAAATGCAGAATGAAGATTAAGGTCGTTCCAGCCGTTGGAGGAGGTTCACCTTTAGAACTCGAAGTATCGCCGAACGCCACCGTCGGCGCTGTCAGGACAAAGGTCTGCGCAATGAAAAAGCTCCCGCCGGATACGACAAGGCTAACCTACAAGGGCAGAGCTCTGAAGGACACCGAAACTTTGCAGAGTTTAGGTGTGGAAGACGGTGATAAGTTTGTTCTGATAACGCGGACGGTGGGTGGATATGGAAAGCCAGTCGGTGGAGCTTCCTGAAAACGCGTGGTTCAGGAGGCTTGCGCTCGAGTATTCTCTCGTTCAGGAAAACGAACCCACCTTCACCCTCGTTGAAAACGAGCTGACTCATTACGAAGGGGTGATAATAGGTGCGGGATATTATGAAGGCGGTTTTTTCCGCGTGGAAATTGTTCTTCCACGTTCCTACCCATTTTACCCTCCGGAAGTCATTTGGCATACGAGAATATGGCATCCCAATTTTTCAGACACCGTGCCGGCGCGGGTATGTGAGTCCATCTTCAAAGACCATTGGTCTCCAACACTTAGGGTAGTGGCCGTCATCGAATCGCTGCGAAACTTGTTGATGAACCCAAATCCCGAAGACCCGCTAAACCCCGTCGCAGCTTTCGAATACAAAACCCGACCCGACCTTTTCAACGCCCGTGTCAGACAATTTATCGAACTCTACGCAACGCCTGAGCAAGCTTTCAGACACGGTCGTTGGAAGGGTTTGTAGGCTTGGACGGCGTCGACGTGTTGGCGAGGTATGACCGACAGCTCAGGCTCGATGGATGGAATCAGCACAATCTTTCGTCCGCCAAGGTGTTGGTGGCGGGAGTCGGGGCCCTCGGATGTGAGGTCGCGAAAAATCTGGCTCTGATGGGTGTCGGAGAGCTCCTGCTGGTCGACAACGACACCGTCGAGCTTTCGAACCTAAGCCGTCAGATGCTATACACAGACCAGGACATCGCCAAGCCGAAAGCCAAAGTAGCCGAAGAAAGAATCAAACAGATGAATCCTTTGATAAAGGTTCTTGGCCTACAGACAGACGTCAGAAAAGTGCCCGAAGAAATTTTCGCAGAGGTCGATGTGATAGTGAGTGCAGTGGACAACTGGCCGACGCGGAGGTGGTTAAACTCGATGGGCGTGATGACGAAGAAACCGCTCGTGGATGTCGCCACAGATGGATACTATGGAAATGTTCAAGTGGTGATTCAAGGGGAAACGTGTTGTCTGGAGTGTCACGCGGATGCCTTGATCCCAGCGGAGATTCAAGCCTCGGAATGTTCGCTTCGAAGACGCAACCCATCCGAACTGGTTTCTGAACTGGAGGAGAGGGGAATACGTCTCGATCTTGCCGATGCAGAAGCACTCTTCAGACATAACGTAAAAACGATTTATGACATCAAGTTCGCACCCCCGTCTGTTGTGGAAACGATGGACTTCCGTCTCAGAGGACTGGTGTTAGAAATTAGAAGTTTGCTCAACCCAAAAATGCCAGCCCTACAGACTGTATCGTCAACAATAGCCGCTTTAGGGGTTTTCGAGGTCGTGAGGATTCTTCACAAAGGTTCATTGGGGAGAGCCTTCAGCGGCTTGATGGTTTTTGATGGTCTAAAAGCAAGGCTTTCGCATATCAAGCTCGAGAAAAACCCAAACTGTCACGTTTGCGGCCATGAGCCTGACAAACCTTTTGAACTCAATGTCTCCGTCAACGAATTCGTCGCAGACGTTAAAGAAAGGGTTTCGAACCTGTTCATGTTTCCTGATGCAAAAATTCAGCTTGGCACAAAAATTCTCGACGAATCATTGAGCGTCTCCGCAGCCGGAATCAAACATGGGGACATACTTTATATCCATACAAGTAGAAGACCGATGCCGGTGACCGTGAAGGTGAATTATGTTGAAGTTGGTCATTAAAGTCAATAACGCTGGTTTCTGGAACCCCTTCGAAGAACCGAAACCTAGGCCAGAAGAAGAAAAACTCAAGCAGAGAACAGAATTCTGCGTGATATGCGGCTTAGAGCTTATGAACGAGAAGACCTATTCATGTCCCCACTGCGGAGCGCTGGGACACATGTCCTGCTTCGACGACTGGCTGGTTGTAAAGCAGACTTGCCCTCTCTGCCGCAGACAATTGGTCGAGGTTTGACATGAGCGAAGAGAACGGTGAAAAAGTAATTGAGCTCGACTACCTTGAAACGCCCAAAGGTCCAGTGGCACGTTTTGAAGGCGTCAGGCAGCTAGCCGAGCTGATAGCGGAAATCGCTGAGCAGCTCGAAAACATCAACAACAAAATTAAGGTCTTTCAAGAGGGGGCCAAAACACCGGAGGGACTGGAGCGAAGGCTCAAGTACATAGAGGACCAACTAATTATATTGACAGATGATGTGAGAGAAATACTCAATGCTTTGGGCGAGTTGTCTGCATCGGTCGCAACAATCAAGAAAGCTCTAAAGTTATGACGTGAGAAAAGCCCTCCGCATCTCGGTAATCAATTCGTTCAACTCGGCTCTTCGTCTTTCCATGTCCGCAATCTCCTGAGAAAGCGACTGCTTGTAAGTCTCTAGCTTTCCTATCTCATCTTTAAGTGACTTCGCTGTCTCAATCAGTTTCTCGGCCTCTGCCTTGCTATTTTCGAGAAAGGCCAAGCGTTCCTCCAGTTCCTTCTCCCTTCTGATCATCCGCTCCATCCTTATTTCCCGGAGCTTAAACATCTTGTCAATCTCCCGGCCGAAATTTTCAAGCTTTTTCATTGCATCCTCGAAAGAGGTGAGGTATCGGTCGGTTAAAACACGAATTTCCTCCTCCAAAATTTCCTTCTTGCGTATCAGGTTCTTCAAAGTCTCCTGTGCCTCAGAGATCTGTCTTTCCTTCTGTTCAAGTTCTGCTCTCCAGCGTGCAACCTCTTCCCTGAGTTTGGCCAAGCTCTCCCTTTCCGTCACGTACTTTTGGCGGTCCTTCATCAGCTCTGACCTCTGGTTGGACAGCAGCTCGCTCGCTTCCCTAAGTTCTTGGACGGCAATCCTCATGTCTTCGGAAACAGCTCTCAAGTTTTCGATGGTCTGGTCGAATACGTAACCCTTTTCAAGCAACGACTGAAATGAAGCCAAAGCCCTCTGAGGGGCGGAAAATTGTTCAAGTACAAGCCTAACATCCTCTTTAATCTTCGCCAAAGCCTCCTCCAAAAGGCTTATGCGCTCCTCCATCTTCTCAATAAGTTGAACCCTAATGGCGGCGACCTCCTTTCGCAGGTCGGCCATACTGTCGGTCTTGCGGGGGAGTAATCCCATGGGTTACCGGGCCATAGAGATGATTATAAACCCTATCATCAGGTAGCTGTCGAGCTTACCGAGGTTTTTCTAGAAAAACATGTTTTTATATCGTGGGACTGTTGCAAATCATAGGACATGACGGTTACCGAGCGTCGTCTCCTCGTTAGGTTTTTTCAGATAGGCTCAATCACCGCTTTAATCGGAAGCATTCACATACTGACCCTTTTACTACCATGGTATGTGGTAAGGGCCGACACTGTTTCAGCGACCGTCCTTAGCGGGTATCTGCTTATAGAAACTTTAGCTTTGTCCTCGGTTGGTGGGGTGCTTGCTGGAATCGCGCTGCTGATAACGTCGTTTTCGTCAAAGCCGGCAGTGGTTCGCCTCATTCTGTCGAGCTTGGCGATAGTCGGAGGCGTTGTTTGTCTACTTTCACCTATATACCTCAACTTCGTCCTCATACCTAGTTTGAATGTGGTCGGAGAGCCGGAGCTTGGGTTTTTCGTTTCTTTTTTTAGCGCGCTTGGCATCGTTGCTTTGGGGGTTTTGGCCTTGGTTACTCGTCCGCAAAGGGTTGAGGTTCCTTATCCAGGTTACTATGGAATGGAGCAGGAGCAAGCCGCTCAGCCAGTAGAAACGACGTCTTTTGAACCTGTCGACAGCGTTGAAGAAGGATTAGTATGCCCGATCTGCTACACAAACGTCACAGCCGAAAACGCGGTAAGATGCACGTCCTGTGGTATCGTTTTTCACACGGGCTGTCTCGATGCCTACGTAAACATCAACGGAACATGTCCGAACTGTCAAAGGGCCGCAGTCTAGGGTGATAATTGTTGAGCCTCGACGAGGTAGTTAAGCTTGGGCTTGAAAGAGGCTTTTTCTTTCCATCCTCTGAAATCTATTCGGGTTCGCCCGCGGGCTTCTGGGAATACGGACATCTCGGGTCACTTCTTAAAAGAAAATTTATCGATGCTTGGCACCGGCTGATCGTTAGACGAGATGAAATGATGCTGATAGACGGGTCGCAGATCTTGCCGAGACCGGTTTTCGAGGCTTCAGGCCATCTCTCGACGTTTGCCGACCCGGTCACGAGATGCCTTTCATGCAAGTCGGTTTACCGTATCGACAGGCTTATCGAGGAAAAACTATCCATCAAGGTTCCTGAACGGACTCCCCCGGCTGAAATCGACTCGATCATCGAGAGGCACGGTTTTAGATGTCCGGCTTGCGGAGGCCTATTCGATAAGGTATCGCTTTTCAACATGATGTTCAAGGTTTCCGTTGGGGCTTCGGGTGAAGAGGCTTATTTGAGGCCCGAGACCTGCCAGAATATCTTCGTCGACTTTCTGCGAATCTACAAAATATCGAGGAGGAAGCTACCGTTGGCCCTAGCCCAGGTGGGCAAAAGCTTCAGAAACGAGATTTCACCACGCCAGTCGTTGATAAGGCTCCGAGAGTTTACGCAAGCCGAGGTAGAGGTTTTCTTCAACCCTCAAAGAGTGAACGACTTTGAGAAGGCTTCAGCGATTCGTGGCAAAACTTTGAACATGTGGGTTGAAGAGCAGACGAAGCCGATAACCTGCGAAGAGGCTGTTTCTTCGGGCAGTGTTTCGAGCTGGCTTGTCGCATACTATCTCTGGCTTATTCAGGATTTCTACACCCGGCTCGGAGTCCCTCTGGACAGGATTCGGTTTAGGAAGCTCGGTGACGATGAAAGGGCTTTCTACGCGGCTGAGGCTTGGGACCTAGAGGTTCTGACTTCGACCGGATGGGTGGAGCTTGTCGCGTGCAACAACCGAACCGACTATGACTTGAGCGGGCACTCACGCATCAGTGGAACAGACTTGAGAATAGTCGAGGACAACGTGAGCTTCATACCGCATGTTTTTGAGCTTTCAATGGGAGTTGACCGAAGCATTCTCGCATTGCTGGAACTCGGTTACCAAACTGAGAATGAAAGGAATGTTCTGAGACTCCATCCAGCCCTGGCACCTATTACGGCGGCGGTATTCCCGTTGGTTGACAGACAAGAATTGAGGTCAGTAGCTAGAAAAATTTACGAAGACCTGCTGATGGACTACGACGTTTTCTATGACGAAAGCGGAAGCATCGGGAGGCGGTACCGGAGACAGGACGAAATCGGCACACCCTACTGTATAACCGTCGATTACAGAACGCTGGAGGACCAAACCGTTACCGTTCGCGATAGAGACACCATGGCTCAGGAAAGAATTTTGATTAAAGACTTGAAGCAACACATCAACAACCGATTGACGTTTTGACTGCGCATGTTTAAATAATCGATGACCCCCCATCACCCGATGGCAGACATCGAAGCACTCATCTACTACACGATTCTCAGCGCTCTGCTTCCGGTCCTCCTCGTAGCCGGAAGTAAGCTTCTAGCACCGAAAAAGTCGACCAAACGCAAACGACTGTCGTTTGAAAGCGGTCAAGTTCCGTTTGAATGGGTCGAATCCTCTTTCCCGGTCGAATATTTCCCCTATGCAATCGTTTACATCGCGTACGCGGTGATTGCGTTGGCTGTTTTCCTTTCAGTCGTCTCTGTTATCGACAGCCCGGCGGCCGCGTTCAACTTGGTTCTGCTGCTGGCCGTGCTGAGCGCATCGTCTGTCTACGCGGCTTTCACGTTGAAGGACTTGCCGCAGAGGTTGTAGAAGCATGGTAATCGCTCTGCCTCCCCCGCTGGTCGATTTGATCAAGTTCATCAGCAGCGAAAGCTTCGTTAAGGCCGCAATCTTTCCCGGAGCAGCCTTTGTAGCCGTTCTGGGCATTCTTTCGGTGTGGTACGAGAGGAAGCTCTTGGCGAGAGTGATGCTTCGAATAGGACCGTTTCATGTGGGGAAATACGGTGGATGGCTTCAGGTCATTGCTGATGCCGTGAAATTTCTGTCTAAGGAGTTTATCATCCCTGCGAGGGCTCGTCGGAAGCTTTTCGTGACCATGCCTCTGACGGGACTATTCCTTTCCGCCCTACTGTTTGCCTTCATACCCTTCAGCGAGTACTGGGTCATTTACCGGAGTGACATCGGTGTCTTGCTGGCCTTCGTCTTGATCGCCGTAAGCCCGATTCCGTTGATCATTGCAGGATGGGCTTCCGGGAGTAAATATAGCTTCGTCGGCATGATTAGGTTCGCCTTCCAGATTTTCGCCTACGAAATCCCGCTCTTCATTGCGTTGACTGGGGTGATCATAGCGGCGCGTTCTTTCGACATCGTGAACATCGTCAACGCGCAGACGGCAGTTCCCTTCATAGTGACCCAGTTCATCGGGTTTCTAGTCTTTTTCATCGCTGCGGTCAGCGAAGCGGAAAGAATACCGTTCGACCTGCCGACAGCCGAGCAGGAGCTGGTCGAAGGATGGATGGTCGAATACGGAGGTGTGGGATTTCTTGGAATACAGCTGGCTATGTACACTAAGCTGGACGCCCTGCTTTTCCTCACCGTTAACCTCTACTTGGGTGGATGGCATGGGCCCGTGATTCCCGGAATACCAGAAACAATTCTTCATCCGATGTGGGTCTTCGTCAAATTCCTCGTACTGCTGACGATAGTGTTTCTCTTCAGAGCAGTTTACACGCGGATTACGATGAGGAAAATCCTCGACCTCGGCTGGAGATACCTGATACCGCTAGGATTCATTAACCTCTTCATAGTGAGCTTGACAATCTACCTACCAACGTTGCTCGTCTAGCCTTTCCTCATCCTTTTGAGCTTGAACTCGAGACCCGTCGAGACGATGTTTGCGCGGACTATGGTGTAGACGACTTGGTCTAGCATTCTTCCGAAACTGTTCTCGGATAAAACGCCTCGGCTGGATTCGTAGATAGCGTTCAGCTGGTTTATGTTGTTGTCTAAGTCAAGATGTCCTGAAAGATGTTCGTAGAGTTTGCTACTTCTGATCGAGTTGTGGATTTGGACTGCCTCTCTGAAATGTGCATAGTCTTCTGTGTCGAGAAACCTTCTCAGAGCTTTGGTCAGAGCCCTCAATTGGATTAGTAGCTCGAACGCCTCAGGCCTTTCCTTGGGCGTAAGTTCGACAGACACGGTCATCCTCTCAAGAAGGTGAGTAACTTATCTGTCCAGCCCAGCTCTGCAGGCGGCCCTCTGAAGCTGGGCTTGGCGAGTTGTTTGGGGTTGTAGAAAAGCGATTTTCTGTCCATTTCTGAAATTTCATAGGCCGGCATCATTTCCAGCGCGTAGAAGGGGCATGCGTCGACGCAGAGGCCGCAGAAGACGCATCTGCCATAGTCGACCGCCGGGAAGTAGGACTTTTTGTTGTGAGCTAGTTTTTCATCGATTTTTGTCACGGCGAGCGTCACTTCGTAAACTCCGTTTGAAAGCCTATGATATTCATCCTCCTTGTCAGCGCCTTGAACCTCGAACACAGTGTCCGTCCAGCCATTTGACCGGAGCCATACAAAGAAATCTTGAAAGTGATGCTCAAGGATGGCTTCAGACCTGTAGGAATAGATGGGCTCGGCGTTCATTCGCCATTCAAACCCGTCTGCGGACGGCTGCAACGTCTTGAAATCGCTCCATACGACGGGAAGTACTGGATGGGAGTTTTGGTTGAGAGAATCCGTTTTTGAAACGGTTTTGCCTATTAAGCTCTCGATGAACTCGACGGCGGTTTTTTCACCCTTCCGATAATCATCTATCAGTTTTTTGTTGAATTTGACGGTTACATTGAAGCCATAGACCATGACAATGGCTTCGGCGACGTTCTGACACGCGATGTCACAGAGGCTGCATCCGGTGCATTTATCTAGATACAGCAGATGGCGGCCTTTGAACCCGGGGTAAGCTATGCCCGCTTTCGGGTCGTAGCGATAGTTTTCACCGGTTGTGTTGACGATCCTCTCGTAAGGATATTTTATTGTTACTGGCGTCATGAAGATGTGCTTGACCGCCACAACCATTGGCTTTATTATGCGTGTGATCGTTTCGAAGACCAACGGATTTCACCCATGCATTTTCAGAGCTGAATAAATAGGTGTGCTAGTTAATCACAATCTGTCTGTTGATTTTCGCTGCTAGATAGCGACGATAGAGGCGGTGTCCGAACAACGCGTTGAGAATAGCGGCGGCCTGTAGTCCGACATGTGTTGCAACGAAGACGGGTAGGGGCTGCTTGAGAACGACCATGACAACGATGGCGGTGACGAAGATGAAGAAGTGTACGAGAATCGCCGCCACTACTGCGGTTGTCTGGTATCTCTTCACGGCCTCGTCTATGGGGTTACTTGGTTTCAACTTGTCTCCCTCCCTGCATCGACGCACCTCTTTTATCCAGCTCGTTTAGGTATTCGCCGAGGAAGTCTGGCATGTTGTTCTTTATGCTTTGCCATGGGTCTGGGTCTGCTTTGGGGCCGAATTTCCAGCTAAGAAGAATGTTAAGCAGGAAGATGGCGGTTCCTATACCGATGAGGAAAGCCCCGACAGTCGCGACCACGTGAAGAGGCTGGTATTCTTCGACGTATCCGTAGTATCTTCGTGGCATGCCCATCAACCCGAGCACCATCATCGAAAGGAAGACCATATACTGGCCGATGTTGGCGGTGATGGCGTGGATTTTGCCGAGTGACTCGCTGTACATCCGCTTGGTTAGGTAGGGGAAGTAGTAGTAGGTCGCGGCGAAAGCTGCTTGGGATATCGCGCCGAAAAGTATGAAGTGCATGTGGCCCACCACCCAGTATGTGTCGTGGATGTGCCAGTCAACCGGTATGGCTGCGTGGAAAACACCCGTGATTCCGCCGACTATGAAAGTCCCTATGAAGGATATTGTGAAAATGGTGGGTGTATTGAACTTTATTTTTCCACCCCACATCGTGGCCTCCCAGTTGACGACTTTGACTCCCGAAGGAACGGCCACGAGCATCGTCATAATCATGAACGGCGCCAAGGTCAAAGGTGAAAGACCGGTTGTGAACATGTGATGCGCCCAAACACCGAAGCTAAGAACAGCTATTAACACAGTTGACAAAGCTATCATCCTATAGCCTACGATCGGTTTCTTCACAAGCCGTGGAAGTATTTCGGAAATCACCCCCATGGCTGGAAGCACGAGTATGTATACTTCGGGATGGCCGAAAAACCAGAATAGATGTTGCCATAGAACTGAGTCGCCTCCAGCGGCGGGTAGGTAGAAGCCTGTTCCCAGGTTCCTGTCCAGGAGGAGCAGCGTCAGCCCGAAGGCGAGTACCGGCACGGCGAAGATGACGATGAATGCTGTCACGACCCAAGACCAGACGAATAGGGGGAGCCTCCACCATCCAATATCGCTTCTTCGAAGCCTCCAAACAGTGATGATGAAGTTGAGGGAGCCTACCATCGAAGAGGTGCCGGCCACGTGAAGGCTCAAAATCCAAAGGTCGACACCGACGTCGGGAGTCACCACCGACAGGGGAGCGTATCCAGTCCACCCGATGTTCGTCCAACTAGCCAGCAGCAGAATTCCAGCAGAGAGAAATAGCCAGAAACTCAAGGCGTTCAACTTCGGATAATACATGTCGGGGGCGCCGACCATCTTTGGAATGAGGTAGTTGCCAAGGCCTGCGAAAACGGGCATGGCCCAGAAGAAGATCATCAAAGTTCCGTGTATCGTGAAAAGCGATGAGTAGGTGTTGGCGTCGACGAGGTTTCCCCTCGGAGTTGCGAGCTCGAACCTCATCACAAGGGCAAGGAGTCCTCCAATTACGAGGAAAATGTATGAAGCAGCGATGTAAAGCATTCCGATGTGAGCGTGGTTCGTTGTAGACAAAATTTGGTAGACGCTTTTGTACCAAGGTTTCTCGGGTTTTGTTACGAATGCTGTAGTGGTCATTCTTCAACCACCATCCATGCTAGCATTGAATAATGTCCTTGGCCACAGAATTCAGCGCATTGTATTAAATATTGTCCAGGAACAAGGGGTGTGATGTACAGCACGTTGGTCTTGCCTGGAACAACGTCTTTCTTGAGCCCGAAATCTCTGAAGTAGATGCTGTGTATTACGTCTTCGGAGGTGAGTTCGAGGCGCACGGTCTGACCAGCTTTCACTCTGATCTCTCCGCTGACTGTTCCATCCGGGTAAACAAACTGCCACGCGAACTGCCGGGCCACGACTTTAATGGTTACGTCAGCCGGCTTGGGCGCTTCCAAATCATTCAAGACAACCCATGACCAGAAACCAATCACGACAAAGAGAGCCAGAGCTCCGATGATGGTCAAGTTTTCGACGAGCTTCGCCCTCTGCATACCACCTCAACTCTTTTCCCGGAATTTATAAAGCATGAAGAACAACGCACCAAGAAAAATTGCTCCAACCGCTGAGCCCGAAATGTAGACGAACTGGTATAATCTGTTAATCTGAATGGTCTGTGGCGACAGTGGCTCGAACAGGTTTCCGAAGTTTCCGACGACGAGTAGCGCCGCGAAGATGGCAAAGATTATTAGGGCAAGGGTGAGATAGTCGGTTTTATTGAGCTCAGACATGGTTCACCCGGTTTTGAGCCCTATTTTTGTTTTTTCCAGTCGCGAGGTCATGTATGCTGCGGTGGCGACCGAGGAATGGAGAGCTAAAACGGATGCTGCGAAGGCCTGATGAACGGCGACGACGAGAGGTGGGATGGCGGTGTAAATCATGACGGCGCCCACGAGAAAAACTTGGATGACCAGGGCGGTGAAAGCCGAAAAAACCAACGGCCTCAAGCTTGTCCTCCATCCCGTCAAGAAAGTGAGCAAACCGGCGAGAAAAGTGGCGAAGGCAACTATTCGATGACTGAATTCGAGGACGATGAATGGGTCAGCTTCCAGCGGGCAGAGGGGCCAGTCGGGACAAGCCATTCCCGCGCCGACCCTGCTGACGTAACTGCCCATCGCCATCGTCAACACTGCGAGAGAAGTCGTGGCGAAGGCTAATTTGAAAAGCTTACCAGGGATCAACAATGATTGGAATGCCTTGCCCAATTTATACGTAGCTCGGTATAACTTCTTTGGAAAACAATTCCATGTCCTTGACGTATCGGTCCGCGGGCTTGTCTCCGAAATATATCGCAAAATACCTGATGCCCCTGTCGACGTATTCGCTCAGCTGTTCCGAGATTTGGTCGACATCACCTGATAGTATCGCTCTTTCTTCACCTGTCCTCGATTTGACCAGTCTGGGAGACTTCCCGGTGAAGTCGATCGTCATCCGGCCCGACAGCACGAAACCCTCTGGAATTTTTCTTCCTTGAAGCCTTTGTTCAAGCTGATTTAGAGGGATTCCCGTGAAATGCCAACCTTGACCGTGCTTCAAGGCCCTCTGCAATGCTTTGTCGGAGTTTCCTCCTATCCATATCGGAGGGCCTCCGGGCTGCAACGGCCTTGGCTCGAAGATTCCTGATTTTATCTGGTAGTAGCGGCCTTCAAACACCGCCTCCCCTCCGCGCCAAAGCGTTTTGATCAGCTGTAGGGATTCGTCGAACCTCTTTCCTCTGTTGTGGAAATTCATACCCAGGTTGCGGAACTCTTCCTCACACCAGCCGGCAGCGAACCCGGCGATTACACGTCCGTTACTCAAAAAATCTATCGTCGCCAAAGCCTTTGCAACCTGGACAGTTTCTCTCATCGGAAGCACGATGACTGAGGAGCCAATTTTAACCCGTTCCGTTATTCCCGCCAAGTATGACATGGTTGAAAGGATCTCGAGGATGGTGCCGTAGGGATATTTCTGCGAAGACGGGAGGAGCAGGTGGTCTGTGACCCAGACCGATTCGTACTCCATTTCCTCCGCTTCAGACGCTACCGTCGAGATTGATTGTGTTGAGAGGTTGTTCCCGAAATTGGGTATGCAGACTCCGAAAACCGGCTTCATTCCTCGGCTCCACCAGCCTTTTTTGCGATGCGCACCACTTTGCGCACGACGTCGGCGGCGTCTATTCCGAAAACTATGGCCATGGGCTCCTTCCCCACATCACCCCTGTGATAAACCACGTCGGTGACGCCTCCAGCCAGAGCTACGGCCTGGCCGATTCCCCAAGGAATGGTCATTCCTTCAACACGTTTTGTTTCCTCCGGCTCTTTGGTGCGGTCGTAGTAGGAGACGGAGAAGCCGAGCGACTCGAATACCTGCAGTAGGTTGTCGTCGAACCTTATGTTAATCGCGCTTTTGATGGTTGGATCGTGTTCCATCGCCGCGAGAACGGCTCTGGCGACGTGGCTGGAGAAGCCAAACCACGGCTCGGAGGATATTTTGAACCCAGGCCCGACCCTGACTATCCTTCCGGGGATGGAAACCACATCATCCGTCGACGCAGCGTTCTCTACTGCCATGACGAGGTTCGAACCGCTTTCAGGAATCAACTCAGAAATTTCCTTGACTGATTCAAGCATCATAAGCGCCTCTTTAACCGATTTGAGAGCCTTCATTTTTTCGGCGAGGTCGTAGATTTGACCGGTAGGATGGACTGGTCCGTGTCCGCGGCCAACAGCGAGTCCTCTTCTTATAGCCTCGTTGACAAACCGTTGAGCGTTCTGGACAGCTTGTGGAATTTTGATGTTCTTAGCGAGGTTGGCAGCTATGGATGAGGCGAAGACGCAGCCGGTACCATGGGTGTTCTTCGTCTCAACCCGGTCGGTTGCGAATTCGTATACTTTGCCGGCATAGAGAAGAACATCAACCGTTTTAGCACTCTGCAAATGACCTCCCTTGACGACGACGGCTTCGGGACCCATTGACGCAATCTTTTCAGCGGCCGTAACCATGTCGTCAACATTCTCAATTGAAATGTTAGTGATCATCCGGGCTTCGTTGAGATTCGGGGTCACTACCGTTGCAACGGGCAACAATCTCTTCACCAAGGCTTCTACCGCGTCTGGCTTGAGAAGTGGGGCACCGCTTTTCGCCACTGCTACAGGGTCGACAACCAGCGGAACTTTGATTCTTGAAAGCTCATCTGCAACGGCTTCAATTATTTCTTCGCTGTACAACATCCCGGTCTTAACTACGTTGACGCCGATGTCGTCGACGACCACTCTTATCTGCTCCCGAACGATTTCAGCCGGAATTTGATGTATGGCCGTCACTTTTTCCGTGTTCTGCGCGGTGATGCAGGTGATGGCCGACATCCCGTGAACGCCGTGAGCCGCGAACGTTTTCAGGTCGGCCTGTATACCTGCTCCTCCTCCTGAGTCGGACCCAGCCACTGTTAGAGCCCGTTTAACCATAGGCGGAATGGGTTCCGGCGTTATAAAAGCTGAACTTCCCCTTCGTCACACCAGACGCAATCCTTTCGGATGAGGTCAACTCAAACACCTTGACCAACATTTGAAGATAGGCATGGGAAGGGTCAACGCCCCTTCTCACCATCATCCTGTCGGCGGTCTGCAATGCCGATTCAATCATCAACTCTGTTCTCTTATACGGTGTGTGGATTGTGAAGGACGGTACGTCCGTGACTGCTTCCCGGTAAACGTGGCTTGATACACCGATTTTGACCCCTCCGGAAATCATGCAACCAATGCCGGTTTTGGCGTGGTCTCCGATGAAACATCCGAGAAACTGACGGCCAGTGTCAACTCTTCTTCCGCCGATGTTGACTTTCACCGTCCCGTAGGTGTTCTTGAGGTTGGAGACGGTCGTGCCGGCGCCGATGTTAACCCATTCCCCAATCACGCTATGGCCTAGATAGCCATAATGCCGTTTGTTTGAAAATCCTAGAAAAACGCTTGCCTCCACCTCGCCCCCTATCCTGCAGACACGTCCAAAACTACTTCTCGAAACAACCGAGCCAGAGAAGACGCGCGTACCGTTGCCCAGAAAGCAGGGGCCGATGATTTTGGAAAAAGATTCAACGACGACATTTTCGCCTAACACCACCGGCCCCTTCCTTCCGTCTATTACTACGTTTTCTTCGACTTCAGATTCCCCCAACTTGAGCACGGTACCCTTCACGTTCTCCTTGAGCGGTTCACCGCGAGCCTCGCTTTCGATGAAAGTTTCGTTGTACGAGATTATGTCCCACGGATATGATATACTGAAAGATGGCATTTCGATGATATCTTTGGATAGCCGCAGCAGTTCATCAGTCGTTACTGCACCAGATAAAGTCTCCCAAAAATTTTCCGGAACGTTGGATGAGAGAGTTTTGACCGCGACGACTGTTTCCTTGGTTTTCAAAGCCTGACCCAAAGAAAGATTTCTAATATGCTCCGCGATAGCATGATTCAACACCGCCCGCCCGTTAATTAGGAGCACCTCTTTCCCTTCGGGGACGATGTTTACACGGAGTTCGGGATATTTCTCTGAAACGATTTTTTCGAGATAAGGTCTGGTGAAAAGTATCAATTCTTCGGCTTGTCCCAGATGTGTGGATATTTTTTCGAGGAGAGTTGATGTGCCGAGCAACAGGTCGTAAACGGGCCTGGTCGCGGTCAGTGGCCATAGATTTTCGACCATTTTGTCTTCGAAGACGCAGACTATCACGGGATTTGTTGGGTTTTCTCGGAATTAAGCCTGATGACGTTGTCTACGTGTTCAAGGAATTTCTCGAGTTTTTGCCTTTCCCTCATTGAGATTCCCGTTCCAAAATCTTCCGACAACCTCTCTCCTTGATACGCCGTTGCGACAAACGTATTTGCCCGCCGGGCAATATCAATAATTTCTTCAACTTCCCCTGCGTGCAAGTATATGGTCAAGTCGTTAACCGCGAGGACTTCCGTAGGCCCCTGGAGATAAATCTCGAAAAGTTTTCTCGCTTGCTCGGCGTTATGTTTCGCATATCTCAGAACATCTTCGGCGTTACATGCCATAAGACGGGGTGCGTAGACGATTTCGGGACGCAGGTAGTGGAAGCCGGACAGGTCCAGATGAATGTTTAGTGGTCCTCCGATGCCGGCAATTTTTTCCGGCGCGAGGTCTATGACCGTGATTTTGCATCGGCCGAAAAGCGGGAGAAACTCTCTCAAAAATTCGGCGAGAAGCTTCGTCTTTCCCGCTCCCGCCTCCCCGACTATCACGGTTTTTTTCCCAACGAGTTCCGCTGCCTTCAACTCTTCTGACGGGTTGCTGTGACGGCCTTGGTTATAACTCCATACCTCTCAGCGGCCAACAGGAAGAAAAAACCGGCTGCCGCACCGATGACCGAGCTGACCGCCCAGCCGCCCCACAGCAGGAAAAGTGCAGGGATGAAACCCAACACTTCGACGTTTCGGAGCATCGTCGCTGCGGGGCCTATCGTCGGCCCGATGTATGGTGCAACGATGGTCAACGCGATTGTTCCGCCGATGAAGACCGTTCCAACCGGCTCAGCGAATGCGGCGAAAAACTTCAGTTTCGTAAGATTCAGGTGCTGCAAAAGCAGGTAGACTGTTCCGACGAGTAAAACGCCGGGAACGCTTCCGGGATATGCGAAGACAGTTCCAGTCCCAATGCCGATTCTGACGGACCCGATGATCACCGCCACAACAGCACCCCAGACCGGCCCCAGCAAAACACCCGACAGGACGTTGATGAAATGCTGTCCTGGGAAAGCTCTCGTTCCAAGCCATTCAAAGAAAAGAGGTGATATGACTATTCCGAGGGCGCTCAATGCGGAGGCCAACGCAACCTTCTTTGTGACGGGCTGAACTGCCACGTAACCAAACTCTACTTTCTGTCATATAAGTGTATTAATTAGGTGCTTATTGCCAAACCCAGAAGTTACTCGTCAAATAGTTCACCCCCATCCCAACCAAAACTCCTATCAAATTGGAGATGAGGTAGTAAACCCCGAGGACATCGGTCAACACATACAGGATTGTCAAGGTTGTGAAGAACCCGGCGATGCGGCTTCCGTGAAACTTAACGAACCTTTTCAAAAATTCGCCGGCCACCGCTCTGTCCCTGAACGTCCAGTATTCGTTGAGCAGGAAATTGTTGATTATCGAAAGTTCGAGGCTTATGGCCGCCGCAAGCATGTAAAGCCTTTCGCCGAAGACAAATGTAGCCAGCACATACAAAGCGACGGTGTTAACGACAAGGCCGGAACCTCCCACGATGCTGAACTTGATGAACCTCAACAATTCATTCCTTGAAAGTAGTCTCTTCAACAACGCGTTCAACTCTCCATGAAAACGTTCAACCTACTTTGACCTGAAAGTTTTTTCAACCCCGAAAACCTCACCCCCACCCTCCTAACGTGCATTTTTTCGTTGCTTTCAAGAAGCTCTTTCAACATCTTCCGCAGCGCTTCGAGGTTTTCCGCCAACCCGGCTCCAGGTCTTATCTCAGTCTGCCTTGTGACAGTTTTGATCGTTGACGTAATCACAATCAACCCAAGCTTGGACGCCGTGTATCCCATCGATTCAAGCTTCGCAGCTGCCTCTGTCAAAACCTTGGCCAAAGCATCCATCACATAGTTTACTTCTCTGGTGTTACGTTTTAAAGTTATTATCCTGCTGACCTGTTTCGCCGGTGGTCTCTCGACTATCGGTTCGTCGAACGTTCCTCGGCAGGCATGATACAGATAGAGAGCTTTCTTCGGGCCGAAAAGCTTTTCGAGAGCTTCGACGGAAAGGGTTGAAAGCTCGCCGACTGTCTTTATCCGCATATCAGCTAGAACTTGTTCGGTTTTGGCCCCTACTCCCGGAAGGGATTTTACGGGCAAGGGTTTGAGGAAATCCGCCACTTCATGCGGCCTTACCACTTGAAGCCCGTCTGGCTTCGAAACGTCAGCGACCATCTTAGCGACCACTCTATTTGGGCCAACGCCGACGGTGCACGTCAACCCCGTCAACTCAAAAATACGACGTTTAACCTCCGAAGCCAACGTCAACGCTTTCTCGAAATCGCCGTCGACAATTTCCGTAACATCCATGACTGCTTCGTCGATGCTTTCCACCCTCAGAACACCGCCGAAAGACCTCAAGATGTCCATGATTTTCCGGGAAACTTCCGCATAGTAGTTCAGTCTGACGGGCAAGAAAACTGAGTCAGGAGGGAGCATGGCTCGGGCCTTTTTGATCGGCATGCCAGCCTTGACCCCAAAACTCCGGGCTACGTAATTGGCCGAACTCACCACTCCACTGTCTTTAGTTCGACCCGAAAAAACACACACAACCACCGGCTTCTCCCTTAAAGAGGGATTCTGCACTACTTCAACTTGAGCAAAAAAATAATCCAAGTCAACGAAGAAGACCACCCTGCTCATCGACCATAAAAATGAGTAAATGGTATAAAAGCATCCACATTGTCAATATGTTTGAAATGCGGAAAGTCGCGGTGGCGAAAGGTCCGCAGCTCCTTCTGTATAGCTTCCCGGACGCTCACCCGATGAACAAAATCAGGCTTGAGGCGTTTTACGAAGAGATGGAACGCAGGAAACACGGGCTGAAAGGCGTGGAAATGGTGGAGCCTGAACGGGTCGGAATCGAGGAAATCTCTCTCTACCACAGTCGTGAGTACGTGGATTTTGTCATCGAAAAATGTAAGGCTGGCCGCGGGTATTTAGATTATGGCGACACGCCGGCTTTCCCCGGTTGTTTTGAGGCGGCTTCTTACGTGGTGGGAACGACCCTTAAGCTTTTGAGGAAAGTTCTTGAAGGAGAATTTGCGGCGGCATTCAACCCAATGGGTGGCCTACATCACGCCCGTCGGGACAGAGCAGGAGGCTTCTGCATATTCAACGACGCCGGAGTTGCCATCGAATACTTGCTCAGGAAAAAGAACCTCAACGCGGTCGCCTACGTTGACATCGACGCTCATCACGGAGACGGTATATGTTACGATTTTTATCGGGAAAAGAGGGTTATCTTCGCGGACATACATCAAGACGGCCGAACCCTTTATCCAGGCACAGGCTTCAGGAACGAGACAGGAGAAGGCGATGCAAAGGGAACGAAGCTCAACATCCCACTACTCCCGTATTCGGGCGACGAAGAATTCATCCAAGCCTTCAAAGAAGTTGAACAGTTTCTCGAGAAATTCGAGTTCGACTTTGTTCTGCTCCAGTGCGGTGCGGATGGGTTGATGGGAGACCCGTTAACAACCCTCCAGTACTCTCCAAAAGCTCACGAATACGCCGCGTCCTCATTACGGAAAATCGCGGAGAGAAAATGCGGTGGCAAAATATTGGCGATGGGCGGAGGCGGCTACAACCCCACAAACGTGGCGCTCGCCTGGACGGCCGTCGTGAAAGCTCTTGCAGACTAGGCTTCGAATCGATAAAAAAGGAATTAGAGCGCTAGGAATAGCTGAAAGCTTCAGAAAACAGGTTGGCTCCAAAGCTGTTTTAGCGGGAGTCGTTATGCGGTCTGACTTGATTGTCGACGGGTTTGGGTTCGCGACGTGCACTGTCGGAGGAATGGACTCCACGGACAGCATCATCCAAATGTGGCAAAAGATGGAGAGAGAGGACATCAACATTATTTTCCTCAGCGGAAGCGTCGTCAGCTGGTTCAACGTAATCGACGTCGCCAAACTCTACAACACGACGAAGACGCCGTTGGTTTGCCTCAGCTACCGAGAATCGAAGGGTCTCGACGAGGTTTTCAGGAAAAGATTTCCAGACGACTGGGAAATCCGGCTGGCGGTCCACAAATCGAACGGCGAAAGAACGGTCATAGCATTGAAAACGGGCTACAAAGTCTTTATCCGCTGCTTCGGAATTGAAGTCGAAGAAGCCAAAAAAGCATTGGACAAGTTTCTGCTTAACGGGCGTTATCCGGAGCCGGTGCGTGTCGCGAAAATTTTGGCGAGAACTGTCTTAAACAACCTTCAGCCTTTTCTCTGACTTGAACCCGGGATCGCAGACGAAGGCGGGAAAACCGTTTGACAAAACTTCCAACCCCTCGACGAACAAGCTGTCTTCGCAGATCACGGATCTTCTCACCAGCGATTTTTTTCCGACGTAGCAGTTTTCCATTATCACAGAGTTACTGACGACCGAGCCATCGCCTACGACGGATCCGCTGCAAATCATCGACGGCCCCTCGATCACGGAGTCCCTACCTATCGATACGTTTGGCCCTATGTATAGAGGTCCGCTCACAACGACGTCATTACCGAAGCTTACGTTCTTCTCGGCGCAAACAACGCGGTCGAAAAATTTCGCAAGATAAACTGTGTTAGCTTTAAGGTAGTCGGACGGGTTTCCGATGTCGAACCACCAACCCTTTCCGAAGAATTTAACGCCGATGACACCACCTTCTAAAACATATTTGTTTAATGCGTCAGTGAGCTCGATTTCGCCTCGAGGCGATAACCCGGTCCGGTCAAGAACTTCGAAAACCTTTTTGTTCAGAATGTAAATTCCAGCGTTTACAGGGCCGGCCTTCATCTCCTTTTCACCGATTCTAACCAGCCGGTCATCCTTTGTTTCGACGACGCCGAACCTGCCGGTTTCCTCCGATTCTACGGCGGCCAAAACCCCATCATAAACTCCGTCCTCCACCATTTTCTGCAGGGCGATTATTACATCCGTAGAAATCGTTACATCGCCGTAAACCACACAAAAAAATTCCTCACCTGCCAGATAATCTCGGCATTCTTTGAGAGCAGCCCCTGTTCCGAGCAACTGTTTTTGACGGATGAAGGTGATTCTAGGCTGGGTCACCGGTTTGAGGGCGTCTTGAACCTTTTCTCCATGGTATCCTACCAGAACCCCTACCTCCTGCACTCCGGCGTGGCCCAACGATTCAACGATCATTTGGATAAGAGGTTTCCCGGCTAACGGCAGGACATGTTTCGGCCTGTTGACGGTAAGTGGCTTCAGCCTTTTCCCATAGCCCGCAGCCAACACCACTGCTTTCAAGCCTGGATGTTTTTAAAAACGACCGAATAATAGATGTAAAGGAGATGGGCTTAACTTTCATCGGGGCTGGGTTGGGGTCTTTCAAAAACATGTCACTCGAAGCAGTAGAGGC
>JAVQUC010000005.1:0-50839 GCA_033580815.1 Candidatus Caldarchaeum sp.
TTTTTGCGAAGAAAGGTAGGTTGAGTATTTTTGGAACCGCGAGGGCTAGCCCCCAGAATGCCGTGACCGAAAGTGTTACCGCGCCCCCGACGTACAGCAGTTCTTCGAACAGGGGAAGAAGGCCTGCCGACGGGTTCCAGCCAGTGAGGAAAGGCGGCCACGGGATGAGTTCTCCGTTGACAACGTGGTCAGCGACAAGGCCGACCGCGCATCCCCACATCAAAACCCTCAACAGCCTTGTTCGCTCATTCAACCTCTTGCTCAGAATTGCCGCGACGCTCAGGAAAACTGCCGCGGCCAAGGGAGTTAGAAAACAAGCCAACTACACGACCACCCACAATATAGGCTGCACCGAGAGAAATAACTTGTCAGACAAAAATGAATATACTTTAATGTTCAACAAAAAATGGATAAATTCGCTGACCGGAAACACCTGTGCGCCATTCTTCTCGAGAGCTGATGAATAGGCTTAAAATCGTTCAAACCACTTTCAAACACATGCACGAGCTCGTAGTCAAGAACGCCCGTCTAAGAGGACGTGATAGACTCGTTGACATAGCCGTTGAGAACGGCAAGGTCATCAGCATAGCTGAGGAAAGTTTGAGGGGAGAAGTAGAGTTGGATGCTGGTGGCAGGCTTGTGACCGAGCCGTTGGTCAACCCTCATCTACATCTCTGTAAGGTCTACACTTTCGAGGAAATCGGTGACAGAGCCCTCGAGCTATATCAACATGAGAAGATGCTTGATTCGTCGAAAGCCATCCAAATAGCCTCCCAGGTTAAAAAATCATACCGGGAAGAATCCGTCTTCAAGAGAGCCAGCGAAGCCCTCGTAGAAGCAGTCAAGCATGGCTGCCTCTATGTTAGGGCTTTTGTCGACACCGACACCTTGGCGGGGTTGACGGCGGTCAAAGCGATTTTGCGTCTGAAGAAGCTGTTTGATGGAGTGGTTCAGTTGCAGGTTGTGGCCTTTCCTCAGGAAGGAGTGGTCAAGGACCCTGGAGCAGAGGAGTTGGTGTGGAAGGCGGTTGAACTTGGATGCGACGTTGTCGGCGGAATTCCGTGGATTGAGCGGTCGGAACAAGACGCACGTTCCCACGTCGACAGGATGTTTCGAATCGCAAAAGCCTTCGACAAGGACGTGGCCATGCTCACCGATGACGCAGGCGACCCGCAGCTCAGAACAACAGAATATCTGGCCAGAAAAGCTCTGGTTGAAGAAATGGTTGGAAGAGTGTCAGCTCACCACGCGAGGGCGCTCTCACTGTATTCGGAGGAGTTGTTGACCTCCGTCATCGAAATCCTCAAAGCAGCGGGCGTCAGCGTGGTGTCCAACCCGCATACAGGGTCTCTCTACGCACCCGTGAAAAAGTTACTGCGAAACGGTGTTAACGTTGCATTAGGGCAGGACGATGTAGCCGACGCATACTATCCGTTTGGAAGATGTAAAATGCTCGAAGTAGCCTTCCTCGCATCACATCTGATGCGCATGATGACGAAGAACGATTTGGAGACAATGATGGACATGATTACGTGCAACGCGGCAAGGGCTATGGCTCTTTCTGAATACGGTGTTAGGCCCGGGTCTTACGCCGACCTCGTCATCCACGACGCGGCCTCCGTGTACGAGGTGATATGGCGTCAAGCAGAGCCCCTCTACGTTATCCGTAAAGGAAGGGTAATATTAGAAAGACGGGAAACAACTAGACTAAACCTGGCACTTTAGACGAATCCCCGACAGCCTAACAGCTCACTCGATACGTACATATATAAGCTGCGGAATTGAAAAAATAGAGAATGTCTACGAAACCTGATTCTGAGACTATTTTGGAGATCAGGGGGCTGACCAAAATCTATCCGAACGGAGTGGTGGCGCTTGACCATGTGGATTTGGAGATGAGGAGGGGTGAGATACATGCGATTTTGGGAGAGAATGGCGCCGGTAAAACCACTTTGATGAACATCTTGTTCGGGCTGGTCCAGCCCGACGAAGGTGAAATATACCTCAACGGTGAAAAAGTCACCTTCAACTCGCCCTTGGACGCCTTGAATAAAGGAATTGGCATGGTTCATCAGCACAGAAAACTCATACCAGCTCATACAGTGCTCGAAAACATCATCCTCGGTCACCCAAACACGGGAAAACTTCTCGACAAAAAAAGGAGCCGTGCAGAGGTCGAAGAGCTGTGTAGGAAGTTCGGCCTTAAACTCGACTTGGATGCGAGGGTTTGGCAGCTGTCGGCCGGTGAAAAACAGCTGGTCGAAATAGTTCGGGCCCTATACCGCGGGGCTCAGGTACTCATACTGGATGAACCCACGTCTGTTTTGACACCGCCAGAAATAGACGCCTTCCTCAAATCCATCCAATCCGTTTCGAGGCAAAACGTCACCCTAGTTCCATTCGTAACCCATAAGCTACCCGAGGTCTTTTCGATAAGCCATCGGGTAACCGTTTTGAGAAGAGGTAGGGTGGTGAAAAGCCTGTATACATCAGAGTCAACCGTCCAAAAACTGGCCGAATACATGATCGGTAGGGAGATTGAGTTTGTGTTGGAAAAGGTCCCCGCATCGCTCGGCCAGGAGATACTGAGGGTCGAGAACCTGTCCGCTCTAAACGACAAAGGGCTTACGGCTTTCAAGAACATCAGTTTCTCGCTTCGTGAAGGTGAAATATTTGGGATAGCTGGGGTGACCGGGAACGGTCAGCAGGAGATCGCGGAAACAATTTTCGGAATCCGTAAACCGCTGTCGGGAAAAATCGTCTTCGCGGGAAAAGATGTCACGAAGGCCTCGGTCGTAGATAGGTTGAAGATGGGTATGGCCTACATTCCCCCGGAACGACTGGGTGTAGCGGCCGTGGGTGACATGAGCATCGTCGACAACGTGTTATTGACTTACTATTTTGAGAAGGATTTTTCGAAACACGGGATCATAAACTACAAACTGGCGAAAGAATACGCTGAACGTGTGATCCGCGAGTTTGGTGTTGTGACGCCCAGCGTCTACAGCAAGGCCGTTCATCTCTCCGGCGGGAACCTACAGCGCTTAATTCTCGGACGCGTTTTGTTGAAGACACCACGTCTGATAATTGCCAACCTGCCCACACAGGGATTAGACATCGCAGCCGAGCAATACGTGAGGAAAAAACTCCTCGAATGCAAACAAAAAGGGATAGCCATACTCCTGATCTCTGAAAACCTCGACGAAATACTGCAGCTGAGCGACAGAGTCGCTCCGATATACGAGGGGCAGTTCGTGAACATCGTCGAAGCGGCGCAGGCCAGAAAAGAGGAGGTCGGAGCGATGATAGCGGGAGCCTATTCAAGAGGCGGAGGCTATGCTTAGTATTCCAGCACCCAAAATCAAGCTCGAACGGCTCGTTACAATATCGAGATTGCAGGCCGTCAGAATATCTCTTTACTCCGTCCTGACATCGTTTCTGGTTTTTAGTGGTTTTCTGTTTTTGGAAGGAGCAGACCCGCTCGCGGCCTACCAGAACATGTTTTCGTTCGCCCTAGACCCGAGGCTCGGGCTGCCTCTCATGATTCACCGGTCGATGCTGATTCTGCTATGCACTTTAGCGTTCATCATTCCGTTGAGGGCGGGATTGTGGAACGTCGGCATGGAGGGGCAGTTCTACTTAGGGACGATCGGAGCCTTCTTCGTGGCTTATTCGCTTCCAACCTATCCGTCCGAAATACTAATCCCTTTGATGCTTCTCGCGGCGGCGGGTGCTGGAACATTGTATGGCTCTGTGGCGGGAATCCTGAGGGCGCGCTTCAACGTCAACGAAGTTGTAGTCACCCTTATGCTAAATAACATTGGCTTCTGGATCGTCTATCTTCTCGTGGTGGGTGGTCCTTGGGCCGGAATCGCCGAATCATCAAGTAGGCCGTTGCCCACCTCGGCACACGCTCCCTTTCTCTACAACATTCCCTTCACGGTTTTCTTGGCCTTGGCTATAGCAATTCTGTTGTATGTTTTCGCGACCAAAACAACCGTTGGTTTTCAGATTAGGATTCTCGGACAAAGCCCGACTACGGCGGCCTTGGTCGGGATTCAGCAGGTCAGGTTGCATATGTTGGTTATGTCTATCGGGGGAGCGGTTGCAGGGCTTGCAGGCTACCACATGTGGGCCGCGGACCCGGCATTTCTGATGATACCGAGGCCCGAAGCCGTCAAAGCCATAGGCGACCTCACATACTGGGGAATAATTGTCGGACTCGTCTGTTTACTCAACCCACTCCCGGCCATACCAGCCTCTTTGTTCATGGGTTCGATAATAGTTGGGTCGACGGTTCTCGTGAGAAGAATGCGTCTCCCGTTCGGCCTAGACTTCCTATTCCTCGGCATAATTTCAATCACTTTCGCAGCCTTCCAGTTCTTCTACAACTACAGGTTGAGGGTGGGAAGGAGATGATCGAGATCGCTCCTCCGCTCTGGCCCTTCGTCACGAGGTTCCTCGAGGTTTCTACCATATTAGTTCTGGCGGCCATCGGCGAGCTCTTAACACAGCGTTCAGGTGTCATAAACGTCGGAATCGAAGGTCTGATGCTCTTCGGAGCTGCAACAGCCTTCCTCACTGCGCAATCCTTCGGACCATTAGCTGGTTTTGTCGCGGGAACAGCTGTAGGAGCACTTCTCGGGCTTTTCCATTCAACGCTTTCCGTATCGCTGAGGGTGAACCAAATCATCAGCGGCATGGGTGTTTGGCTGTTCGCTATGGGGTTTGTCACATACTGGGCAGACAGATACACGGGGCCTCTACGTGCATCGGTTCCACGGATAGCAGGGTTGACGCCCGCATTTTTCATCGCGATGGCCATACTGATAATTGTATGGTTTATTCTTGCTCGGACACATTTTGGTCTTAAGATAAGGTCTGTGGGCGAAAACCCAGTGGCCGCGGAGGTTTCTGGGGTGAACGTCGTAAGAATCAGGTACATCTGCACAACCATCGGCGGCGCGCTCGGCGGATTTTCGGGCGCTGTTCTGATCTTATCCTACCTCGGTGCGTGGAGTCATCTTCCGACCAAAGGGCTTGGATGGCTCGCTTTCGGCCTTGTGATGTTTTCACTTTGGCGGCCCGGCATCCTACTTCTGGGAGCCGTCACCTTCGGGTTCGTGTGGCAATTCGCCATCTCCCCTGAAACTATCTTCCCAGGCTTCCCGGCCCCCTTACCCGTCAACAGAATGCTTCCGTTCCTGATGACCATCATAATCCTAACAATCATATCCACCGAAAGATTCAGGAAGAGATGGGCATTGATGAAGCCAGAAGCTCTCGGTCAGCCATACATAAAAGAATAAAAAATTTGGAAGTTTTTTACTTGATTAACACTATTCCATCGAGTTGGAAGTTGAGACGTCCGAGAAGCCACTCGTCAGACGGCATCTCCTTCGCCGGCTTGACAACAGTTCCCTTCGACGGGACCTTCAGGTTAAGCTCGGGTATCTCGATGCCTTCGCCACTGCTCACCAGCTCGTACTCGTAGAACGGGTCCCAAGCACCAGCCATCATCAGAGCCCTCCTCTTCTCGACCAACCTCAGTATCGAGTCGGGAATGAGGGGTTTGGCTTTGGGGCTGATGGCGTCTACTCCGATTCGGTTGTTGTTCTGAAGGTCGACCGCTGGCACGATGGTTTGCCCCGGTAGGAACGGGTTGTTTTCAGGAGTGGAGATGTGCTGGTTCATTCCGACAAAGAAGATCCTGTCAGGGTTTGTTATGCCGGCGAGATATTCCCTGATGATGCGGTCGAACATGACTTCCCAACGAGTGTCGAAAGATACGGCGACCGTGTCCGTGCTAGACCATCCATACAGGCCTACTATGTCCATGTCCTTACCGACAAACCATATCTTGTTCTCTTCGGCGACTTTAAGGGGCTCGACCGAGTCTGTGTAGTGCGTTAGTACGTCAACTCCCTGGTCTAGCAGTGCGAGGGAAACTTCTCTTTCTTTCGGCGGGTCAAACCATTCGCCGACGTATTTGATGTACAGGGTTGCGTCTGGGTTTGCTTCTTTGATTCCGAGATAGAAGGCGGCCATCCTCCTGAAGTTTTGGACCGCTGCGGGGCCGACAGCGATTCCTATTTTCTTGTTACGGGTTAATGCTCCAGCTATCAAACCTTCGAGATACATCGCCTGATACTGCCTGACAAACACCCTCATGAAGTTCCTTCGAGATGATACGTCGCTTCCGACTATTCCGAGGAAGTAGACGTTCGGGAACTCGTCAGCGATTCTGTGGAAGCCTGGGATAGCTGTTGGCTCCCAGCTGCCGAAGATGATGTTAGCGTTTCCGACTGTTATCAGGTCTCTTGCCGCTGAGATAGGGTCTTTGCCCTTCAAGATAACGCCTTCATCGTAGATGTAGTCGAACCACGGATAGAATTTTTTGAGTCTTTCAGCGGCCATGATTTGGCGGCCGTCCCAGGTAGAACCCTCGATGTAGCCTCCCAAAACCATCCCCATCACAACCTTCTGTGCAGTAGGGACTGTGCGGGTTTCAGTCCTGACAACAGTTTGCGTCTGTGTCTGTGTTATGGTTGTTGGGACGGTAACGGTCGCGGCCCCGACAGTTTGGGTCACCGTTCTGGTTTGCACCGCGGGAGGAGCTGCGGTAGCTGCTCCGGCAAAATAGCCCGCAACGCCTGCGACGACACCAGCACCGACAACACCCACAGCAACTTTTCCAGCCGTCGATAACGCCTTCCTCCTAGAAATTTTCTTGTTCACAAAATCTTAATTAACGCGAGGGCTTATAAAATTTTATATTTATCGTGGTTTTGACGCGCCGTAGATTCGTCTAACAGTGTCTTCAGCCTCGCCGGCTGCAGCGGCGACTGTCTCGGGATGACTTTCCCGTCGAAGGCATCTTGAATTGCTGAAGCGATGACGGCAGGCACTGGTATGACGCCTGCTTCACCGACTCCCTTCACTCCGAGGGGGTTGAGCGGTGAACGTGTTTCCAGATAATCCAGCTCAAGCTTGTCAGGCATTTCGACGGCCGACGGGATTAGATAGTCCGCCAACGTCACGGCCAGCGGCTGTCCAGATTCATCGTGAATAATTTCTTCATACAGCGCGGCTCCTATGCCGTTCGACAACCCGCCATGTATCTGGCCATCGACTATCAACGGGTTGATCACCGCCCCACAGTCATGTACTATTACGTAGCGGAGCACGCGAACCTTCCCCGTCTCGGGGTCTACTTCTACCTCGGCGGCGTGGGCACCTGCGCCGAAAACCGACTGAGACGGGCTGAAAAACCTGGTTGCTTCGAGGCCTGGTTCACGTTTTATCAACCCTCTGATGGGATGAGCGCGGACAGCCAACTCGCCGAGGGACAACCCCTTCTCGGGAAAGCCTTTCACATAGACCCTCCCACCTCCGAACTCTAGATCCTCTGGGTTGGCCTCGAGGATTTGAGCGGCGACCTCGGCGGCTTTTTTCCTCACGTCCATGGCCGCCAAATAGACGGCGTTTCCGGCTATCGTTGCGGAACGGCTGGCGAAAGTACCGATTCCCCAAGGCATTTGGGCGGTGTCGCCGACGACAACGTCGATGTCATTCAGGTCAGCGCCAAGAACCTCTGCAACTATCTGAGCCAATGTGGTGTAATGACCTTGGCCTTGAGAACCGACCCCAGTTGCCACCACGATTCTACCCGATGAGGTGACGGTGACCCGGGCCATCTCGTATGGCCCAACACCCGCTCCCTCAACGTACAGGCCCAGCCCAAGCCCGACAAACCGGCCTTCAGCCCTATACATTCTTTTCCTCTCCTGCCACGAACTGTAATCGATGCGTTTGAGAAGGGTATCTAGAAGTCCCACATAGTTTCCGCTGTCGTATTTCACAGGGCCTCCATCTTGATAGACTATTCCAGTGTCGTAGGGGAATTCTTGGGATTGGATGAGGTTTCTCCGTCTTATCTCGACTCGGTCCAACCCAAGTTTCTCGGCTGCTATGTCCATGATTCTCTCCATAACGTAAACAGCTTCAGGTCTTCCAGCGCCTCTCACCGGGCTGACGATCGTCTTGTTGGTGTACACCGACATGAACTCGACCTCGAATACGGGGATTTTATAGGGACCCGGCATCGTCCCCGTCGTAATGATAGGCACCATGATGCCGTATGGAGTGTAGGCGCCGGTGTCGACCAGAAACCTATCGCGAAAGTGGAGAAGTTTCCCGTCTCTGGTGAATGAAGCGGTTACGTAGTGGACCTGAATCCGCTGTTGATTGGTCGCCGTCATGTATTCTCTCCGTTCCTCAACCCATTTCACGGGTTTTCCAAGCTTAATTGATGCGAAGGTTGTGAGAATTTCTTCGGGATAGAACAGCATGATCTTGGGGCCGAATCCACCGCCGACGTCCGGGGCTACGACGCGGACTCGATGGTCGGGGATTTTGAATAACTTGGCCAAGGTGTTCTTGATCGGGATGGGCGCTTGCGTGGAATCCCATACCACAAGGCTTCCGGAACTGGGGTCGTAATGTGCCACCACACCCCTAGTTTCTATCGACACTCCTGCGCCACGGTTGATCACAAATCTCTCATTTATCACTAGGTCGCCTTCTACCGCGGCTGCACCGCCCACGCGGATTCTATGGTGGGCAGCGATGTTGTTGGGGACGTCGTCGTGGACGAGCGGTGAGTCGGGTTGAATCGCTTTTTCGACGTCGACCACCGGGGGCAACGGCTCATATTCTACTTCGATGAGGTCCAAAGCATCCTTAGCGACATACTTGTTTTCGGCCACGATAAAAGCAATTGGCTCACCCACGTACCTTACTTTCTCTTTTGCGAGGGCGTAGTGCGTCCGCATATAGGGCACTGGATACTGCGGTAGTGGTGAGACCGATGGAGGAAGTGGCCCGTTAAGAGGCCCTAGGTCGTCGGCCGTGTAAACAGCTTTAACGCCGTTGAGTTTGACCGCTTTTGAGACGTCGACTTTTAGGATGCGTGCGTGAGCGTAGGTGCTTCTGAAGACGGCCGAGTGGAGCATATCCGGAAGACGGACATCTTCAACATACAGTCCACGCCCGGTAACATACCTCTTATCCTCGAGACGTGGAACAGATACACCAATAACGCCCATAAAGCCTTGAAAATGCACAATCTATTTAACATTTTAGGAAATGAGAAAGTTTAGAGTTCGATTTCCAGCTTAGAAGTTGGCTTCAGCGGAATGGTCTTCCTCAGAAGGTCCTCTGGAACAGGTCTTTCACCCATCAAACCGCGTTGGATGAGATCGGGCTTGACAACTTTGTCCCATCTTTCTTTGGTTAGGTAGAAGACCCTGCCCCCGCCGAGTTCGTGCTGAATTTCGGGCCATGGCTTCATGGCGTGCTGAAGCCTGAAACCCATCCTGTAGCCGAACGGGCTTTCGAAGGTGGCCCACCATTCCTTCGCCCCCACGAAGTCGAAGGCATGCTCAATCTTAGCAGCGTAAAGCATGATGCCCAGCCTTTCAGCTCGTTTAAACACGATGGTGTGAAGGCTCATGACTATGTCTTCGTTGACGAACCGGTGGTTAACGATGCCCATCAGTTCGCCTTCTTCGTTGGTTGCAGCGATTACGTAGGCATCCTTTATACGGTTCTGAGTCCAAGCGAGGATCTCAGAATACGTTCTCACAGCCACCAGATGGTAATAATCTCTGTCGTAGGCTGGGTCTATCAGCCGTTTCAACGTCTGCAGCATCGCCGGAGCTTCGCTTTTTTCCACGGGCCTGATTATGACGGGCTCGCCTGTCTTCAGCTTGTAGGTTTTGGGTGCATATGGTTTCTGGAATCTTTCATCCGGAGGAGCTCCCCTAAGAAATTCTTCGATCTCATCGACTCCAAACTTAAATTCCTCAAAAGAAATAGGAACTACTGGTTTGACCATATAAAAGGAAAACAGCGCGGGAATAAATACGTTATTGGACCTGGTCTATGACGTCATCACCGTTTTTTACCGCGATTTTCCGTCGATAAGCTGAAATTCTGTACAGGATTAGATGGTTCTGTATGTTTGTGGTTGGTCATGCGGGCTTGGAAGCTGAGAAGATTCTTGAGCGCTGTGACTCGTTTTGGGTTGAGGGGATGGGAAGGCGTGCAGTATACCTAAAGTCCGATGACGATGAAGTTCTTGTTCTTTCCCCCAATCTACTCACACCCTACACGATTGAAGTTTCGCGGGGATGGAGCAACCTCCTCAGCCAACTACGTGAAAAAACTAGGGCAAGGCCCAGTAAATCATGCCTAACGTTTGACACAGGTTTATCGATAGCGTTGAAAAACCACAAAGGCCCCCTTCCAGTCGGATTCGGAGCCCCCCTCAATATCACAAACCTCAAGCTCGCCTATAACTCATACGCTATTCTCTCGACCGCAGCCGAAGTAGATTCATCGATAATGGATGGTATCCAGGCCCTGCATGTCGGCGATGTTGGGGAAACTTTGGACCTTCTCATCAAGATCTTGGGGAGGGGTCCAGGTTTCACCCCATCAGGCGACGATTTCGTTTGCGGTGTCGTGTTGGGTTTCAGAGTACTGGGAATACCTCTGAATGTGGTGAAACTGGTGCAACACGCGAGGGAGTTGTCGCGATGGCCGAGTTGGAAAATGATTGAACATTCGTGTCATGGATGCGTGTTTGTCCCGCTCATCAGCTTGTGTCGTGCACTCTCTGGTGAAGGAGATGTCGTGGAACACTTGGTTGACACTGTTAAAGTAGGTGCGAGCAGCGGGTTCGCTGCTCTGAGCGGTTTCCTCGAGACCCTAAACACTTTTCACAGGAGCTTGTCCAATATCTCCTTCAGGTCCTCCTCAACTTCGGCCGGCGGCGACCATTCAACGTCGACGACCTCCACATTTTGACGCCGTAGACTCTCTGAAAAAATGGAAACTCCTACGCACAGAACCTTCTTTGTTTCCGCTATTTTCATGCCAAACCACCCACTATATGTTCATCGACGAGTTTTTCCAAGACAAAACTTTCTCCCAAACTGCAGGCGGCGGTGAACGCCGCGGCCAACGCGTTCGAATGAGTGCTGACGACGCCGTATTGCTCGAGCAACTTGGTCTGTTCCCACTGTGAATCTTTTCTGGTCCCAACCAGACGGAGCACTGTCTTCTTATCTCTGTTTTTGACGATTGCTTCGCCGATTTGCTCGAATGTTTTTTCTACGATGTTATCCGGCGCCCCGTATCCGATAATCAAATCCATTACCACCGAATTTGTTTCAGACTGGCTAAGCTCTGAAGCAACTCGTCTGTTTCTTAGCGTGGGGTCGATTATTGGGTGAGGTCTACCTTCGGTGAACTCCTCCGAGCCGTAGTCGATGATAGTTGCCTGCATGGATGTGTAGGGGTTTGCGATTTTGCGGGTCCATGGCGTGTTAAGGTTTGTATAAACGGTTAAGCCTGCCCTTGTCCAGATGTAGGCTGTTTCCGTCGCCAATGTTCCTCCGCTGTAAAAACCACGTGGATAGCCACCGCCGTCTCCGACTAAGCCCTTCAACTTCTCAACCTCTTTCTCAAGAGTTTTCAAAACTTCCTCTCTCTTTTGGGCTGAAACCGCTGAAGCAACTCTGACTGCGAGGCCATGCAAGGTTGGAGCTTGCGGATAATCCATGATTTGGTCTGGATGCCCCAGCAGCGACAACATCAACGGTTTCGAGATCTTCTCCGTCTCCAGGATTTCCTTAACTATTTCGATGTCAGATTGTTTGGCTATCAACGTTATGATCTTAGTTTGATCATCATCATCCAGAGCTTGAAGTGCTTTCCGCGTCATTATTCCCCCTACCTGTTTGGTCAAATCCCTGGCTCCCACGCCTATTGCATGGCTTACGCCTATGCCGTAATGGTCGAGCAGCGTGACGAACTCCTGTATGCCCGAACCAGCCGAAGCGACAACGCCCACATTCCCCCTAGAAACATTGTTGGCAAACCCAAAACCAACGCCTGAGACAATGGCCGTTCCCGCTTCCGGCCCCATAACCAGCAAATTTCGTTCAGCAGCGCGTTTTTTCAAAGCAATTTCGGTCTCGACGGGGACGTGGTCGCTGAAAACGAACAAATGAACACCCTTGTCCAATAGCTTGAACGCAACTTCCTCAACGTATTTACCTGGAATCGATATGGAAGCATAAGTTATGTCGGGGTTGGCTCGTAAGGCATCTTCTAAACTCAAATACCTAGCGGCCGGTGCCCTAACCTCGAACAGGATTCTCTTTGCTTCTGCTAGAACCTCTTCAGGACTTGCCGTGGTCTTGAGCGCGATTATTATGTCGTTGGGTCCCGCTCTTTCTCCCTCTTCAATTAGTAGACCCAGAGGTTTTAGGGACTCCTTGTTTGCCTGGGTCCCCATCACTACCGCGGCGTCGGCCACTCCTTTAATTCGTTTAATTCGCTCTGTAACTTCCATTAGCTGCACTGAATCTCTGTAAACACCGCGAATTACGTGGTTCAGGAGATTCATCGCGTTCAATCGTTTCTACCGCTCCGGCAATATTTATATTAGCGATGAAACGGATAATTTTTGTGTCTAAGCAATCTATCGTTTGGGATTGGTCTAAGATTAAGATTTATGACCTTTCGCAGCCAACGAGCCCCAAAGCGCCGCCGTTCATGTACTATCCGCCTTTCAAGGTGACTTGGATCAAAAGATTGGGGGAGCACAACGTCAACGCACAGTACATTGAAGGGCCGCTTCACACAGGCACTCATTTTGACGGTCAACTTCATTTCATGACCGGTGGAAAGGACATCGCAAGCATAGACATAAACTATTTCATCGGAGAAGGCGTCATCGTCGACATCAGCAAATATGTTGGAGATTACGATATCTACACGAGCGAGATTGTTGAGAGGGCTGCGAAGGAGGCTGGGCTGGAGATCAAGCCTGACGACATCCTCATCATTCACACCGGCTACCATCGGTATGCATGGTGCGGACCGGAGCCTGACGAAGTTAGGTACATGTGCAAGCATCCGGGACCCACGGCCGAGTTCGCGCGATGGTGCATTCAGAAAAAAATACGCTGGCTCGGGATAGACGCTATGTCGCAAGACCATCCCTTCAACACAGTCATTCGAAGAGCCAGGCCTGATCTTGTCACGGAGGCAGAGAAGAAATGGGGCAAGAAAATTGACGAGTTGATGCCTTGGCCAGAAAACTATCAGGTGATGCACATAGCGTTGTTCCCGAAGATGATTCTGCACGTGGAGAACTTGGGCGGCGAAATTGCGAAGGTCGCGAACAGACGATGTCTCATCATGGCGTTGCCCTTCAAATTCGACGGCGGCGAAACCGCTTACTGCAGAGCCATAGCCATCACGTCGGAATGAAACATGGAGAGCATTAAGGAGCAGGTCGAAAGGGCGAACCAGAAAGCTTTCGAATCGATGGTTGAGACAAGGCCCATACTTGTCGACGTGGTTGATGCGAGAAAGGCAATCCAGTTTCTGAGGAAGGATTATCATCTTACGCATGCGGGTCCTCCGATAACTTGGGAGAGAGCCAGCGGCCCTTTGAAGGGAGCCATAATCGGGGCGGCTCTTTTTGAGGGTTGGGCGGAAACAGAGGAGCAGGCGGTCAAGCTCGCTGAAAAGGGGGAAATCGTGCTTGAGCCGAATCACCACAATTCTGCAGTCGGTCCAATGGCCGGTGTGATTTCCCCATCGATGAAAGTGTTTGTCCTAAAGGACGGTGATTCAAGGTCTTACAGCAACTTCAACGAGGGGCTGGGTAGAGTCTTGCGCTACGGAGCCTATTCGAAGGAAGTGTTGGAGAGGCTGAAATACTTGAACACATCCTTTGCTGATGTTATCGGAGATGCGGTTCGCGAGTCGGTGAAGGATAAGGGTGGAATTGATTTACGGAGCATAATCGCTCAGGCCGTTCATATGGGGGATGAATGCCACAACCGGAACGTCGCTGCGACCTCTCTTTTCTTCAGAGAGATAGCTCCCTACGTTGTGAAGGTTACTGATAATGCAACCGCACGAACGGTTTTAGCAACAATAGACGCCAACAACTTTTTCTTCCTCAACCTCGCAATGGCATCATGCAAGCTTATGGCGGACAGAGCACACAACGTCAAGTACAGCACCATAGTCACCGCGATTTCACGAAACGGCACCGACTTGGGCATACGTGTTAGCGGCTTGGGCGACGAATGGTTCACGACGCAGGCGCCAGTACCTAAGGGGCTTTACTTCCCCGGATATTCGGAAAGCGACTCCAACCCCGACATAGGGGACAGTACCATCACGGAAACGGCGGGCTTGGGGGCTGCAGCCATGGCGGCGAGCCCCGCAATAGTGAGATTCGTAGGAGGCGACGTGAAACAGGCCTTGGAAATAACAAGCCGCATGGGCCGAATAACTTTCGGTAGACATCGATACTTCACAATTCCTTACCTCGAGTTTGAGGGAACGCCGACCGGGATAGACGTAAGAAAAGTTCTACGGCTTGGTCTTCCTCCAGTCGCCGACACTGGAATAGCGCATAAAAGGGCAGGAGTCGGCCAGGTGGGAGCGGGAATAGTCGAAATCCCCCTCGAACCGTTCAAGCAAGCATTGAGACGATTCGCAGAAAAATATGGGGTTTGAAAGAATTCATCGGTTCAAATGATGTTTTACGTAGGTTTGGTAAAGTTTGTTCAGTATTGAAGAAACAGCTTTTTTGACCTGTTCACGTGGAACCAATTCATCAGCGACTCCCATTGACAAAAGTGCTTCACCGCGTGCGTTTTTCCGCAAATTCTCAACATACTGGAGAAAAGCCTTTGTTCTTTCCTCTCCGGATAGCTTTTCTAGTTCTTTGCGGTAGAGAATTTCGGCCGAGATTTCGAGGGGCTGGACAGCTGCTTCGGCGGTTGGGAAGGCTAGGACGTAGTCGGCGCCGATTCCTCTGCTGCACATCGCGATGAAGGCCCCTCCGTAGGCTTTGCCGGCCAGCAGGGTTATTTTTGGAACGTTGGCGTTGAGATAGGCCCTGTAAACGTTGACTCCTTCTCGGACGATTCCGTTGTGTTCTGATGTTACTCCGGGCTCGAAACCGGGAGTGTCGACGATAGTGAGGACTGGTATGTTGAAGCTGTTGCAGAGGTTGACGAAATGTGAAAGCTTGACGCATGCCTTGATGTCGATGTATCCGTTTAGATGTTGCGGCTCGTTGGCCACGACCCCGACGACCAAACCATCGATTCTCGCCAATCCAACGATGAGGTTTTTTGCGTAACTTGAATGAAATTCGAGAAAGGTTCCGGCGTCCACTATCTCGTCTATGATTTGCCGCATTTCCGTCGAATCATGCATGGTCTTCGGCATGTACAACAATGTCTGCGAGGAAGGCGGTGCTTCCCGGTTGTTCGAAGGTAGGTAGCTCAGGAGTGTCTTCACGAGGGAAACGGCTTCCCTTTCTTCTTCGACCAAGAAATGAATCATGCCCGATGTTTCGGCTAGCGATTTCACCGAGCCGAGCTCCATTATGCCGACATCCTGTCCGAGAGCGTGTTTGACCGCCCGAGGACCATGCAGAAACATGTAACCGGTCTTGGTTACGCCGATGACGATGTCACCGACTGCGGCTGTGAAAGCGGCTCCGCCGACACCGCCGCCGAAGACCACATTTATCTGTGGCACCTTGCCGTACGCCGTGTTTGCGGTCTTTATCAATTCGCCGACTGCCAGAAGAGACCTTGCCCCTTCCTGCAGTCTCGCACCGGAAGAATCGGTGAGCACTATGATTGGAACGCCGAAACGCGCCGCCAAATCGTAGAGCTTCGCGATTTTCCTGACGCCGACTTCGCCCAGGGAACCACCGGCAAACGTCGGGTCATGGGCCGCGACGGCCACATTTCTTCCGTTTATCTTTCCAAAGCCAGCGAAAACGCCGTCGCCGGGTTTACGCGGCATGTCGGCCCCGTGCTGTTCAACTCCTGAAAGAATTTGCTGGAAGCTTCCTTCATCGAGAAGCATGTAAATCCTGTTCAAGGCAGGGTTAGAGCTCATATGCATCGTAAATACCGGCTCCCGCTTTTTAAGGCTTGTTAAAAGGTGTTAACAGCCCGAACGGAGACGACCGCCGTTCACCCACACCAGGAAGAGTGATTTCTCAAACCTGTTTACCTTTTCGAGTCATCGAAATATTTCGGCGAAAAATATTGTTTCATAAGGACCTTCGTAAATTTAAAAACCGGCACGATATAGTATTTGCGTGACGGATTCTCGCAAAGATTTCAAATACGTGGGAAAGCCGCTTCCACGTGTTGATTCTTATGAGAAAATTCTCGGAGTGGCTGAATATGCCGGCGATATCGAGATTCCCGGGATGCTTTACGCAAAGTTGCTGCTCAGCCCCTATGCACATGCGAAGATAAAGTCGATTAACACGGAGAAGGCGCGTAGAGCTCCTGGAGTGGTTGCGGTCGCTGTTGGCGACGATTTCCCGTTTAGGGTGGGTCTTTACGTCAACGACCGGAATGTTTTGGCTCGGAAGAAGGTTCGATGGGCCGGTGAACCTGTTGCAGCGGTCGTTGCGGAGACGCTCGAACAGGCGGAGGAAGCCGTGGAAATGGTCGAAGTGGATTATGAGCCGTTGCCAGCGGTGCTGGATGTAAGGGAGGCCCTTAAACCAAGCTCTCCACTCGTGCATGAAGAGTTGGCCGAATACGCTCATTCACCGGCCTTCCATCCCGTGCCTGGAACGAACATCGCCAGCAGGTTTACGCTCAAGAAAGGAGACATCGAACTCGGTTTTAAGCAGAGCGACGTAATCCTGGAAAACGAGTTTATGATGCCTCAGGTATCGCATGTTCAGCTCGAAACACACGTCAGCATCGGACAATATCTTCCGGATGGTAAAATCAAGCTGTGGACATCCGCCCAGTCGCCGTTCACGGTCAGACACATCCTCAGCGTTTCGCTGGGCGTTCCTGAACACAAAATCTCGGTTTACGTCCCCTATGTCGGTGGTGGGTTTGGCGGAAAAGCCGGCATCAACTTCGAGCCGCTCGTGGTGATGTTGTCCAAAATGGCTGGAGGCCGGCCGGTCAAGCTGGAGCTGACCCGTGAAGAGCAGTTCACGACCGCCCCCGTCAGACAGGGATTGTATGCAAAGCTCAAGACGGGTGTGAAACGTAGCGGCGAAATCATGGCGGAGAAAATCCTCTATGTCTACGACGCGGGAGCCTACGCGGACTACGGAGTCAACATCGGCCGGGCCGCCGGATATTCATGCACAGGCCCCTACTTTGTCCCAAACGTTGAAACGGAATCGCTCACCGTCTACACCAACCATCCTTGGGGGACGGCGTTCCGAGGCTTCGGCCACTTTGAATTCCTCTGGGCGATAGAACGGCAGATGGACTTACTCGCCAGAGAGCTTGGAATGGACCCGGTTGAGTTCAGGATTAAAAACGCTCTGACTCCGGGGAAGACCACGCCCACGGGAGAGGTGCTCCGCGAAGACGCGGGACGCATCGACGAATGCATAAGAGCCGTGGCATCGCGAATCGACTGGGGCCAGAGGACATCGTCTAAGAGCGGTAAACCACGCGGTAAGGGGATAGCGGCTCTTTGGAAAGCGCCAGCCATGCCGCCCAACGCCTCCTCTTCGGCCGTCATAAAATTCAACGAAGACGGAACAGCCGAGCTAATCCTCGGAATAACCGAAATCGGCCAAGGAGCCGAAACCGCTCTCGCACAGATAGCAGCCGAAGAACTCGGCCTACCCGTGGAAAAAATCAAGGTCGTGCCGTTCAGGCACACGGATGTTTCGCCGTATTCATGGCAGACGGTGGCGAGTAGGGGCTTGTTCATGGACGGCAAAGCGGTTCAGATGGCGGCGCGTGACGCCAGGAACCAGATATTCGAAATTGCTTCGCAGGTTCTCCGGGTGTCGAAAGAGGATCTGGTTTTGAGTGATGAAAGGGTTCACGTGAAGGGTAGGCCTGAGGTGGGGTTGGAGCTTCGTCAAATAGTCAACGGATACACCTATCCGAACGGAAACGTGGTAGGCGGGCCCGTGATAGGAAGAGGTTTCTACTCAGCGGCACGGCTCACCTACCTCGACCCGGAAACGGGTCAGGGTTACCCAGCCCTGAAATGGACCTTCGGAGCACACGCTGTAGAGGTTGAAGTCGACCCAGACACGGGAATGGTCAGAGTGTTGAAGCTTGTTTCCGCCTTCGACGTAGGCAAGGCAATCAACCCGTTGATCGTGCTGGGACAGGCTTACGGCGGCGCGTTGCAGTCGATGAGCTTAGGCCTCTTAGAGGGCTATTTTTACGATGACAAAGGCCGGATGCTTAATCCCAACCTCACGGACTACAAAATCGCCCGAGCCAGCGACATCCCCGACGAACACGAAGTCATCATCATCGAAAACCCACAGCAGGACGGGCCCTACGGAGCAAGAGGGATTGGAGAGCTTTCCATGATATCGGTGGAAACAGCGATAGCCAACGCATTATACGACGCCGTCGGCATAGACTTGAAAAACCTCCCCATCACACCCGAATACATCTGGAAACACATCGAAGCAAAGAAGAAAGAAATTCCCATGGAGGTGGTCAGTCGGTAATGCTGCCGAAGTTCGTCTACTATGCTCCCGAAACAATCGATGAAACGCTCGAACTACTCGAAAAATATGGAAAAGATGCGAAAATTCTCGCCGGAGGCACTGACCTCGTCGTGGACCTACGGGAGAGAAAAAAGCGACCGAAGGCGGTCATAGACATCAAACGCATAAAGGAATTGAACCATCTCGAATACGTCCATGGCCGTGGCCTAGTAATCGGCGCAACGGTCACCTACCATCAGATACTCAATTACCAACCGGTCCGGGAAAAATATCCGGCTTTATGGGAAGCTGTGAAGACGATCGCGGATGAAATATTGAGGCTGAGGGCCACGCTGGTGGGAAACATCTGCACCGCATCGCCGGCGGCCGACACCGCTCCGGCTTTGTTGGTTTACGACGCCGTCGTAGAGACCGCGAGCAGAAAGGGCGGCAGAAAAATCCCAATCGATGAGTTCTTCACTGGGGTCAAGAAAAACGCCCTCGAACCGGAAGAGATCGTGGTTTCCGTGAGCTTACCAGAACCACCAGCCGATTCAAAGTCAACGTATTTGAAGGCGATGAGGGTTTGGAGCGAAGACTTGGCTTTAGTGGGTGTTGCTGCGTTGGTCGCCGACGGTGGGAAAGATGTCCGGCTAGCCTACGCAAGCGTCGCCCCCACCCCGCTCCGCGTAAAGTCTGCGGAAGAAGTTTTTCGTCGGGATGGCGATTTACACGAAAAGATTGAGAAAGCAGTCGAACTCGCGGCCGCGAGCGTTTCACCCATCACCGACGTCAGAGCCAGCAAAGAATACAGACTTCATCTCGTTAAGACTTTCACAAGAAACGCTTTGAGAAGGTTGTTGGGACTGGAGGCGGTGGCTGTTGCGTAAAATAGCTTTTACTCTCAACGGTGTGGAGACAAAGGTCGAAGTGGAGGACCACTGGACCCTTCTGTGGCTTCTCAGGGAGAAGTTGAAGCTGAAGGGGACAAAGCATGGATGTGACCGAGGAGACTGTGGCATCTGCACCGTTCTCTTGAACAACATGCCGGTAAAATCCTGTCTTGTGCTGGCTCCAGAGGTTGACGGAGCCGAGGTCCTCACCATCGAAGGCCTCGCCAAAGACGGCATGCTAACACCAGTCCAGAAATCCTTCATAAAACACGGAGCTCTCCAATGCGGAATATGCACCGCCGCCTTCGTTTTAACCGGTCATTGGCTACTCCAGCATGAAAACAATTTAAACAGAAAAAGAGTAGCCGAGGCCATCGACGGAATCCTGTGTCGTTGCACTGGCTACAGACAGATCATCGATGCAATAATCGACGCTTCACGAGAAAAGTAGTCACCCGCCACCAACCACTTCAACAACGTCCACGGTGTCGAAGGTGACTTGGTCGCCGGAGGAAAGCGGAGTCTCTAAACCTTTCAACAACTTGACGCTGTGCCCGTTCACCAACAGAACAAAATCTCTTTTCAGAGCTTTCTCTCTCGGGTCGTAGACGCGCTCTACGAATCTAGGTCCAAGCTCACCAGCCAACATGTCCAACAGCTCCCGCACTGTTTTGGGAGTTTGCACCAACTGGACGCTTTCCCCGCCCGCGGCCTGCCTCAGGAAGGTCGAATAAAAATTAACCCTGACTGTCATCGTGCGATAAATAAGTTCAACCGTAATTTAATCGTTTATGATGACGAAGTGCTATATGATGCCGATTCCTCTTCTTACTCTGAAGGTTTCGAGAAGGTACACGATTATCGAGCCTATGACGATTACTATCGAAGAAGCCGCGGTTATGACGGGCACGTTGGTCGGATGACGTAGAGAACCCCAGACCCAGATGGGGAAGGTGGTCTCGGTTCCGACTGTGAAAAATGTGACGGTGAAGTTGTCAAAGGACCAGAGGAAAGTGATCAAGGCTGAGACGGCTATCGACGGGTAGATTAGAGGTAGGGTAATATTCATAAACGTTTGGTATTCGTTGGCGCCTAGGTCCATGCTTGCTTTCTCGTAGTTGGGGTTGAGGCTGATTAGCCTGGCAGCCACTATCAAGACTACCAAAGGAATGCTGTAGATGACATGGCTTAGGATGACCGATGTTAGTGAAAGCGGGAGGCCGATTGAGCTGAAGAAAACCAGCGACGAAACCCCGATCACGAGCCATGGCATTATAAACGGGATAAGCAAGAAACCCGCTAAGAGTGTGTTGTGCCGTAATCTGACAAAGGCAAACGACGCTGGAACTCCGACCGCTACGGAGAGGGCAGAAACAGCGACAGCAACCACGACCGAGTTGACCACGCTTTGAAGGAACATCTCGTCCTGGAACAATTTTTCATACCATCTCAAGGTGAAACCCTTGAAAGGCAGGACAAAGTAGATGCCGTCGTTGAACGAAAAAAGTAGGATTAAAGCGAGTGGGAAGTAGATCAGAAAAAGGATGGTCGCTGATGTGAAAATTTTCAGCATCAATTTGACGTAGGTCATTCATACAACCTCCTAACTCCGAGAAACTTGAAAACAAGCAGGATAACTACCAGCGAAATCAGCAAAAGGCTTACTGTTGCAGCGGAGGCGAAAGGCCAATTACCGATAATCAAATAATTCCGTGTTATCATGTTGCCGAGCAGGTAGGTTTTGCCGCCGACCAACGAGGGGATGGCGAACTCGCCCATCATCGGAATGTAAACGAATAGAAAGGCGATAGCTATGCCGGGAAGGCTGAGGGGCAAGGTCACCCTGAAGAATACGCTGACTCTGTTAGAGCCTAGGTCCATGGCCGCGTAGTAAAGCGACTGAGGGATGTTTCGAATCGTGATGTATATCGGGATTATGGCGTAGGGGAGGCTGTTGTGAAGTCCGACCAAAACTATGGCGTAGAAGCTGTGGAAAAGGAAGGAAACCGGCTCATGAACCATCCCGGTGGAGACCAATAAGTTGTTGATCAAACCATTTTCACCGAGGATGTTACGCCATGCAAAAGCTCTAATCAAATAATTCATCTCCAGAGGAATGAGAATGAGTAGAATTATCCTGAGACCCCATTCACTACTGGTCATCCTAGCCAGGAAATAGGCGATAGGGTAGGCGACGAACAGAACTACAGCGAACACCGCCAAAGACACGGCGATTGTCGTCAGAAGAACGCTAATGGAAAGTTCCTCCGTGAAAAATCGGAGGTAGTTTTCCAACGTGAAGCCGGGGATGGCCCTGTACAGTGGCCCGCCAATCCAGAAACTGTAAACGAAGATCGTGAGGACCGGAACGTAGAAAAAAACTGACAGATAAACAATAGACGGAATCGAATAAATCGCCTGCATTAAGCTTTTTTGACTGATTTTTCTCAACGATAGCGTAATCATTCGGAGACCACGACTATGTCTTCTTTTTTCCAGCTAACGTAGACTCTTTCGCCGACTCTGAAGTCCGAGTCGAAAGTTCTTGCGGTGAACACTTTTGCGTCGCTGGTAGTCACCTTGATGTCGACGTAGGCACCCTTGTAAATTATCTCCGATATCGTCCCATTAGTGAAATTATAAGAGCAGTTGGATGGTTCTCTGGATATTCTAATCTTCTCGGGTCTGATGATGAGTGATAGCTTCTGTCCGACCGAGGTTTCAGTATCGCAGGGTATCTCGAAAGATATTTCTCCGCACGTGGCTATTAAGCAGGCGCCGTTTTTTGACTCGACCCTGCATTCGGTGTAGTTCGTCTCTCCGAGGAACTCCGCGATGAACTTTGTCTTTGGCCTCTCATAAATTTCACGAATCTTTCCCACGGCTTGAATTCTTCCGTTCTTGATGATGACTATCCTGTCGGACATGACCATGGCTTCTTCGTGGTCGTGGGTGACGTAGACCCACGTGGAGCTAAGTCTTTTCTGGATCTTTCGTAGTTCTAACTGCATTTCACGCCTCAACTTTAGGTCAAGGGGTCCCAATGGTTCGTCGAGCAGCAAAATCTCCGGTTCGAGTACGAGAGACCTTGCGAGGGCGACTCGCTGTTGTTGTCCACCGCTTAGCTGCGTGATCTTGCGGTCGAGAAGGTTGTGTATTTGGAGAAGTTCGGTGATCCACTGGACCTTTTCCCTGATGACGTTGAATGGTTTTTTTCGGATTTTCAGCCCATACGCTATGTTGTTGAAGACATTGAGGTGCGGGAACAACGCGAGGTCTTGGAAAACCATGCTGGTCGGTCTCCGGTATGGCGGAACTCCGTTGATGATGTTCCCGTTTATGTAAACCTCTCCCTCCGAAGGTTCTTCGAAACCCCCGATTATTTTTAGCAGAGTGCTTTTTCCGCTACCGCTTGGGCCCAATATCGTCACGAACTCGCCCTTCTTGATACTGAGGTTTATGTCCTCGAGCGCCGTTACCTGATCGTATCTTTTGGAAACGTTAACGAGTTCGAGAGCGTTTCCGTTCATCTTCAGCCCGCGATTATCTCTTCCCACGTCTTCAGCCATTCTTCAAGGTTCGGGGGGTCCGTCAGCGGGAAAACATTGGGCAAGGCGCCGGGACCCGTGATTCCAGTCTCTTCCTTCCATTCCTCTGGAAGACTTCTGAAAGTGACTTCGTTGACTGGGCCGTAAAGCCATTCTAACGCATAGTATCTTTGAGGCTCCTCCGATATGAAATAATCCATGTATATGTATGCGGCGTTCACGTCTTTAAGGGTTTTTAGAAGAGAGAACCCGCACACCCATCCAATACCTTTCCCCTCTGGAAGGACAAATTCGGCCTCGACGTTTTCGGATCGAAGCCAGGCGGCTTGTGCGGGTCCGCTTCCGGCAAGAATCCAAGCATCGCCTGAGGCCATCAACTCTCTGGCCTCAAGGTCGCTTGAGTAAAACTTCAGAATCTTATCCTTGTTATTTCTGTAGAAATCTTTTATGCGTTGTAGGTCTTCTGACGTAAGTTTCCATGGGTCATCGTAGCCGAGGGCCCATGCACCCATCACAATTCCCAACCTTGGATCGTTTAAGATGATAACTCGGTTTCTGTACTGTGGGCTGAAAATGTCGGACCATTTCTCTATCCCAGACACCTTGTCCTTTCTGTAAGTGACTCCGGCTTCTATCCCATAGGTCTCCGGCAACAAATAGAGCTTTCCATCCCGCCAGATAGAGGGAAATTCTCTGATTTCCTTGAAGAGTTTGTTCCAGTTTGAAAGCTTGGAGGGGTCGATGGGTTGCACCAGGCCGGAGTCGATGAGTCGCGGCAGAAAATCAACGCATGGGGTGACGATGTCTGCTTCGAACCCGCCGCGCAACTTGGCGAACATCTCTGGCTGAGAGGTGAAGATGCTGTTCTCTACAATGAGGTTGGGATATTTTTGTTTTAGCGGGTCGAGAACTTCTGGAACGGTGTAATCCTCCCAGACGAGGGCGACGATCTTCATCGATGTTGTCTGTGCAGCCGTCGTTGTAGAAGATGGAATTAAATTAGTTATGGAGAGAGCGGCTATGCCCGCGATAGCAAGGACCAGGACGACGGCGACGACGACAACAGTTTTTGAAACGGCTTTTATTCGGTGGTTACACCACCCTCCCAATGTTTCACCCTGAATTATTAATTAATCACGTTTAGACGTATATATATTTTACGAGGTCATTTCGGTTATTTCCGATTTTTTCTGAACTCTTTGTCTTCTTTCTTAATCGATTCTTCGATGACCATAAGCGCGTTCATCAAGTCTTCCTCGCTGATTGTGAGGGGGGGCTGAATTCGAAGTATCCAGTCGCCTGAATCCATCAACGGAATGACTCCGTTCTTTATCGAGTTCATGTAGACGTTTCTCGCGGATTGTGGGTTGCGGGTTTTTCTTCTTTTGTCGCTGACGAACTCGATTCCATAGAGCAGCCCCCTGCCGCGAACATCGCCGACAACTTCGTACCTTTCTGGCCAGTCTTTGATCGCTTTCAAACCTTTTTCCCCGAGTTCGGCGGCTTTTTCAACAATTTTGTATTTTTTGAAAGCTCTGATGTTTGCAGCTGCGGCGAGACAGCCGGCCGGATGTCCTCCGAAGGTTGTTCCGTATTCGACCGGCTCGGATGCCATCGCATCATCTGAGCCGTAGACGGCGGCTATGGGAAAAATTCCTCCGCTTATACCTTTACCAAGGGGCATCAAGTCGACATCAACGTTCCAGTGCTGCATGGCAAACCATTTTCCAGTTCTTCCAAAACCTGTCATGACTTCGTCGGCGATGAGAAACCAGTCATACTCCTTGGCGAGTCTCGCCAAGCCGTAGATGAAGCTATCGGGCGGAATCCAAACACCGGCCTCGCATGCTATCGGCTCGAACAAGACCCCTGAAATACGTTCGGGTGATGCTTGATACTGTAAAACCCATTCTTCAAGGTATTCTATGATGAACTTCCCCCACTCTTCGGACGTCATGTGTTCGGGCCGCCTGTAACAGTCTGGGTAGGGAAGTAGGATCGCTGAATTTCCGTACAGATTCTCGAAATAGCTTCGGGCATCAGCTCCTTCGGGGCCGTATCCCAGAGTTCCGGTGTAGTATCCGTGATACTGTCCGAGGAAACTTATGATGTGGGGGCGTTTCTTGACCTTCACAGCGAATTTTACCGCTGCGTCAACGGCGCCCGTGCCCGAAAGCTCCAATGCAACGCGTGTCAGCCTCTTCGATGGACTGATCTGGATTAGTTCGCTGACAAGTTCAAACATTGCTTTGTGCAGGTTGAGGCTGTAGATGAGAAAACCATACTGCTTCAACCCCTGTACCGCTGCTTCAAGGACTTCCTTGTTCACGTTCCCGATGTTGTTTGTCGACCACTGACTCGTGAGGTCGATGTACTTCTTCCCTTCAACATCGAAGACATACGAATCTTCAGCTCTTTCAATAATCAAATCGGCAACTATCGATTCAGGGTTCCAAAGAGACTTTGGTAGGTATTTTTTCGCCATGTTCAAGTATTTCTCCGTCTCGGACTCCCGTTTCTTGGACATATTTTGGTCCGATTTCACGCCAATTTAACAATATAATCTCTTATTTAGGGCTCGTCGGAAACCTGATTGATATAAAAACCTTCTTCCCGATTATTCGTCATTTTCCGGTTTTGCCCGATTATCCGTTTATCAATTTATAAGGCTTATCGCGAATTTTTACGCATAAATGATAAATAGTCCATGAAAAAACTCGTAACCGAGCTGGTTTGACCGCTAGAGTTGCGGTCGAATGTTGGAGGTCGAGAGGCTGTCTAGTCCGTACGGGTGGAAGATAGTTCGCCGAAGTTTCCATGTTGTATGTTTTCGATGGGAGGGGACGACGCTTGCGTATAATGGTTTTGGGAGTCGGCGCAGTCGGTGAAGTAATAGCGAAGCATCTTTCGGGGGACAACAAAGTTTCGTTGATCCTCGCCGATGTCGATGAGTCGAGGCTGATGAAGTTGAAGAGAATGTTGCGTGGACGAAAGCTTGAAACGGTGAAAATCGGGGAAAAACCGCTCGAGGACGCGGTAGACAACGCCGAGATGGTCATAAACGCGGCGAAGCCGAGCATTAACCTCGACTTGATGAAAACATGTGAAAAGCATGGCGTCCATTACATGGATTTGGCGAGCGACACCATCGAAGAACAGTTGTCGATGGATGAAGAATGGAAACGAAAAGATATTCTCGGTTTGATTTGTATGGGGGAGGACCCGGGCCTTTCGAACATTTACGCAAGGTTCGCGGCCGATAAGCTCGAGAAAATTCGTTCAATCAAGGTGAGGGATGGTGAATTCTCGAAAAGCAGGAAATACCCGCTAGTGGCGCTGTTCTCGCCCGAGATATTCTTTGAGGAAATTCTCGCTCCTTCTCAGGTATACGTGGATGGAAGATACAGAAGGCTGCCGGCCTTCAGTGGACACGAGATATACCAGTTTCCCGAGCCCATAGGAAAGCTTTCTGTCTATTCGGTCGACCATGAAGAAGTCTACACTTTGCCGAAGTTCATCAGAAAGGGTATTAGATACGTTGACTTCAAGCTGGCGCTTGACGACGAGTTAATCCAAGCTGTTAAGCTGTTTAAGAAGATTGGTCTGCTAAAGTCGAGGAAGATGCGGGTCAAGGGCCAAACTGTCGCGCCCAGGGATGTTTTGTTTGCTTTGATGCCAAGGCCGTCTGAGATATCGAGGCACATCGAGGGCCACGCCAGCTTAGTTGTGGAAGTCGAGGGAGAAAACAACGGTCGGAACACGAGGTACAAGCTGTACACTTTATTGAGTCACGAAGATGCCCACAGGAAATTCGGGGTGAATGCCACGGCATATCTGACTGGCACCGTTCCAGCCCTGGTAGCTTCGATGATCGCACGTGGAGAAATTGAGGCTAAAGGAGTGATCGTCCCGGAGCAGTTGGAGCCGGAGCCAATAATCGAGGAGGCCGCGAAGAAAGATGTCCTGAGCTATATCGAAACTTCCGAAGAAGGATTAATGTCGAAGCATTATCAATCATCTCAACATGGCCTTGCCGTTTGATTTTGGACATGCTCGCGCCCTCCTAAGCCGTTTAATCGAAATACCAAGCCCTTCAGGTCATGAGAAACCGGTCTGCGATTTCATCGCGGATTACGTCGAGGGACTTGGGTTCAGAGTTGAGCGGCACGAGGTGTACAAGACCGGATACAATGTTGTGGTGAAGGTCGGCGATGGTGGGGATGTGCTTTTCTGCGGACACGTAGATGTTGTTCCAGAGTTTGATTTTGTCGATGCTTTTCGCGCAAAATTTGTTGACGATTTGGTTTACGGCCGTGGAGCATGCGACATGAAGGGCGGAGTCACGGCTATGTTACTCTTGCTAGAGAAGATAGCTTCCCAAAAGACTGAACCAGATGTATCCTTTGCATTCGTGGTTGACGAGGAGATGCATGGAAGAGGTGCTGCTGAGCTAATGTTACGAGGCATCAAATCTGAGGTGTGCATCATCACTGAGCCGACCCAAAACAGCGTTTGTGTAGGGAACGCCGGCTGCGCCGAATTCCGGCTAACCTTCCACGGTCAAAGTGGTCACGGAGGTTCAAGGACCGGCGGCAACTCGATAAGACACTTCGTTGATTTCTCCAAAGTGTTCGAGCAGAAATTATTGCTGGGGCTCGATTTCACCGGAGGAGAATTGCCCATGTCGCCGATAATTAATTTGGGCCGAGTCGAAGGAGGGTACGGTGCGTGGATAATTCCTCCAAGAACCTACTGCGACGTGTTGGTACATTTTCATCCAGAGATACGTTTCGCAGACGCATTAGATAGGATAAAACGAACGGTGGATGAAGTAGCTCGAGAAGTCGGTGTTCGCGTCGATTTCACGCTTCTCCATGGATGCGACGGCTTTTTGTTAAATAATAATTTCTACGCAGAGCTTCTGACGAAAGCGTACGCTGAGGCAACGGGTAAAACTCCGAAAAAGGCGATAATCGAAGCTGAAACCGACGCCAACGCTCTATACCACAAAGGAAGCCAGAGATGCTTGATTTTCGGCCCGGGAAATCTTCGATACGCTCACTCATCGATAGAGCACGTCAGCGTCGGTGAGGTAGTTGAAGCTGCTCGGACACTCTCAAGGTTTTTGCAGCTTGTCGAGTCTTCAAGGAAGTAAAAGAATATATATCCAAAAAGTAGAGGTATGACAAGTTGTCCGAAAAATCGTTTGTCGAACAGTTCAAAGCCAAAACAAGCCGGAGCGCGAGCCTGTACAGAGAGGCGCTGAAGCTCACCCCCTACGGCGTACACAGCAACTGGCGGATCTTCGACCCCTACCCCTTGTTCATGAAAAGCGGCAAAGGATCGCGTATCACGGACGTAGACGGAAACACCTACATCGACTTCAACATGGCTTTCGGCGCGTTGGGAGTTGGTCACGCACATCCCGTGTTGGTTGAGGAGATGAAGAAAGTCATCGAGGACGGAACCATTTTTGGTTTCGAATCCGAGCCCTCGGTCAAGACCGCGAAGCTTTTGACCGAGAGGTTTGGCTACGACAACGTTCGTTTTGCTACGACCGGGCTTGAAGGAACTCTTCTGGCGGTTAGGCTTGCAAGGTCTTTTACAGGCCGTAAAAAAATTCTGAAGTTCGAAGGCTGCTTTCACGGGACACACGAGCCATTGATGGTCAGCGTAAAGCCCAACATCTACAAGGCCGGCCATCCCAAAACACCGAACTCCGTGCCGGCGAGCATGGGGATGCCCGAAGAATTCGCAAACCTCGTCGTCGCAGCGCCTTACGGCGACCTCGAAGCCGTTGAAAAAATCATGCAAAAACACGGAAACGAAATCGCGGGAATAATTCTAGAGCCGGTGGCGATGAACATGGGCGTCGTTGTCCCAAGCTTGAATTTCTTAAAGGGTTTGAGGGAGATAGCGGACGAATACAATTGTCTTCTGATTTTCGACGAAGTCAAAACGAGCGGAAAGTTTTATCGGGGCGTTCAGGAATGGTGTGGAGTCAAAGGCGACGTGATGGTTGCGGCGAAATCTATCGCCGGAGGCTATCCCTTTTCGGCGATTTTGAGCAGGAAGGAAATATTCGAAGTCGTTGGGCCGAACAAGACCGCGCACGGGGGAACCTTCAACTCCAACCCGCTATCCGTTTCGGCCGCCTACGTCACTTTGACGAAGATTTTGACGGAGGAAAACCTACGGCACGCTCAGAGGTTAAGCGAACAGCTCGCAGATGGCTATGATGACATACTCGAGGATGCACGGATAGAACACAGTATATCACACATCGCGACCAGCGGAACTATCTACTTTACGTCACGCAAAATAGGTAATTGGAGAGATTTTGTGAAATACAACGACTTCGGGAAATGGTACGCTTGGGTCATGGGGATGATCTCCAATGGTGTCATCCCACAGGCTCTGGGATACGATGAGCAGTGGACCGTTTCCGTCCAGCATACACGCGAAGACATCGAAGAAACGCTTGAGGTCATGAAGAAAGTGGTAACCGATTTGAAGGGGAGGTTCACCCCGATAGGTGTCGAGGAAATCCTATAGGCGTGAGCGGCTCAAAAAGGCTTATTTGTCGGTAGGACAAGGGGTGTGAAAAGGCAAAAGATGGCTGAAGTAGAAATCCTAAACGTCAAAAAAAGCTACGACGGAATCGAGGCCCTGAAGGGAGTCACCCTATCAATCGATAAGAACGAATTTTTCTCGTTACTGGGCCCGAGCGGATGCGGAAAAACAACCCTTCTCCGGATCATTGCTGGACTTGAGACGCAGGACGAAGGAACCGTTAAAATAGGGGGGAAAGTCGTCGACGATGTTCCGCCGAACAAAAGAGGCGTTGGACTTGTCTTCCAAGGAACAGCGATATTCCCCCACATGACGGTTTATGATAACATCGCCTTCGGGCTGAAGATGAGGAAGGTTCCGAAGGAGGAAATCAGACAGAAAATAGTCAATGTTTTAGAGTTGATGAACATGCCTTTCGAAAGATATGCGTGGAAAAAGGTTCACCAGCTGAGCGGAGGAGAGCGTCAGAGGGTTGAAATCGCCCGCTCACTCGTCATCGAGCCGAAAGTTCTCCTCCTCGATGAACCGCTCGGCCCCCTCGACCTGAAAATCAGGCAGAAGATGCAGCTTGAGTTAAAGCGTTTGCAGAAGAGAGTCGGAACCACTTTCATCTATGTTACTCACGACCAGACTGAGGCGTTCGCGATGTCTGACAGAATTGCGGTGATGGACCGTGGAAAAGTTCTCCAGGTTGGTTCTCCGGAGGAAATCTACGGAAAGCCTTCGAACAAGTTTGTGGCAGACTTCATAGGTGAGACAAACCTCATCGACGGCGAAGTCGAAGGGGAAGGGGTTTTCGTCGCTGAAGGGTTGCCGCCGATTGTCATCGACCGGTCTCAGTCTAACGGCATCGTTGGAAAGAAAGCGGTTTTGTCGGTGCGGCCCGAAAGAATAATCATAGGTAATTCTCCTGAGATCGAGAACAAGCTCCCGGCGCTTGTCATCGACAAGACATACATGGGGCCGTATGGAGTTGTGAAAGTAGAGGTTACACCTGATGTTTTGCTGACGATTCATGTTCGTGAGCCCGATATTCTGAGGAACATAAAGGTTGGCGATAGGCTGACGGTTTGCTGGAGGCCATCGGATTCCATCGTGGTAGAAAGATAATGAAGAAACAGAGAAAAACTGGGCTTTTTCTCCTCCTTCTGCTTCCGCCTCTGCTCTTCTATGCGGTTTTCTTCATTTTTCCGTTCTTGACCGTGGTGGGAGTTGGCTTCGGCGCAATTCTGCCCAGTGAAGCACAACGATCGCGTGGAGAATTTTTCACGTTGGATTACTTCCAACAGGCGCTTGACCCATTGTTTCTCCGAGTTCTCAGCAAATCTCTGCTTTTTGCGCTTGCCACGACAGCCGCATGCATAGTTTTGGGGTTTCCAGTTGCGTACATGATAGCTTTCAAGGGTGGCCGCTACAAGAATTTTCTCGTGCTTTTAGTTATCCTCCCGCTGTGGGTTACGTTTTTGCTCAGGGCCTACGCCGTTCTATCGCTTCTTGGGCCGGAGGGAGTGGTGAACGCCATCCTTCTCAGCATGGGAGTAATCCAAGAGCCACTGTATCTCATCTACAACGAATTCGCCGTAATGCTTGGAATGATCTACGGTTACCTTCCTTTCATGATATTGCCTCTGTATGCGAGCCTCGAGAAAATAAGCAAGACATACATCGAAGCAGCCCGTTCCCTCGGCGCCGGCTCGTTCACAGCCTTTCTCAGAATAACGCTGCCCCTGAGCAAACCTGGGCTAGTTGCGGGAAGCCTGCTAACGTTCATACCAGCAGCCGGGGAATTTGTCATCCCATCTTTCCTCGGCGGGCCAGGAGAGGTCTTCGTCGGAACCATGATATATTCTGCGTTCATAAGTGCGCGGAACTGGAACTGGGGCTCAGCACTATCACTCGTCTACATCGCGATGGTCATGGTCGGCGTAGCCATCTACCTCAAGTATTCGAGGGAGGAGTTTACGATATGAGGTTCGGCGACGTCTTTCTCAAGCTCTTTGTCCTCGGCGTTTTCGCTTTTCTTTACGCACCGCTGGCAGCCATGGCCCTTGTCTCATTCAATGCTGGAAGATCACTGATTGATTGGGCTGGGTTGTCGTTCGACTGGTACGTCAAAGCTTTCACCAACGACAGAATCATTAACGCCTTGTTTAATAGCTTCTGGATAGCCGCCCTTGTAACAGCGGTTTCGATTGTTTTCGCGTTGCTGGCCGCTGTCGCAGTTGACAAGTTTTCGCAGAGAGTCCGTTCATCGTTGCACAACTTGTTCTATCTTTCGATCGTTATTCCGGAGATCGCTGAGGCTTTGACTCTTGTGTTGTTTTTTATCTGGGTTGATCTTCCGCTCGGCGTGTTCGCGGTTGTCGTCGGTCATCTGGTATGGTTTCCGCTCGTCTATGTCGTGATTCGGGCGAGGATGGCTGGAATGCCGAAGATCTACGAAGATGCCGCAAGGGTTCTGGGCGCCTCTGGTTTGAGGACTTTTTTCAGCGTAACGCTGCCGCTTCTAATGCCGGGCATACTCACCGGCGGTCTCTTGATTTTCACGTGGTCTTGGGACAGCTTCATAAAGACGCAGTTCACAAGAGGCCCCGGGTTTGAAACATTACCCGTATATGTTTGGAACGCTGCGGGGGGAAGAGGGAGGGGAATATCGCCTGAAGTGAACGCGGTTGCAACTATTTCGCTGATAATCTCCCTGATGCTCGCGTTTCTCTACACGAGGTATAGGCGAAGGTAGTTACGCCGCTAAAACTTCGAGCCAAGCTCTCGTAAGAAGCTCTTTCTGCTCCGGTGTTCTGTTTATCCACATTTCGTATCGTTCGATTACCTCTTTTGGCGGGTAGATGCTTTCGTCGTTTTTCATGTCGTCTGGAAGCATCTCATAGGCCAGCCTGTTTGGTGTGACGAGGCTGTTAAACAAGACGTGTGCGACTTGCACAGGTGGTTCGAGCATGTAGTTGATGAACGCGTAGGCGGCGTCAACGTGTTCGGCTGACTTCGGTATGACGAAGGAGTCTTCCCAGATTTCAGAGCCCTCGGCCGGTGCGACATAATCGACGTAGTTGGGTGAATCCTGCCAGATCCACGTCTCGCTCGCCCAGAAAGTCGCGTCAGCGAGGCCAGGCACGTACTCCGAAGGACCAGCATAAGTCGCTATGTAGGGCTTCTGCTGGATGAGGATCTCCTTAGCTTCTTCGACGTTCTCCGGCGATATGTCGTTTATCGACTTGCCCATAATCGCCTTGATGACTACTGGGATGGTTTCGACGCCGCCGGGAATCATCGTCGCTCTCTTCACACCGTCGCGTGGGCTGTATTTGCGCAAAAACCCGTCGAAGTCAAAAAGCGAATCCCTGAAACCAGTCGGCCAATCCTCCTCAGCTATCTTATCAGCCCTCAAGCTTATCCCCGTAGTCCCCAGCTCAGCGGGTACCGAATAGTCTCGGTTTGGGTCGAAGGGTGGGTTGAGTATTTCCTTGATGAACCCGTCGAAGGCGTACCGTTTGAAGTTCGGTATCCGTGAAAGGTCGAGTTTGGTCAAATATCTTTCGTGCTCCTGTCTCGTCATACCGCCCATCGTAACGGAGGTTACGTCGTAAGGCATCCGGCCCGTGAACAGTTTGGCGTACACTTCGTCGCTGCTTTCGAAAGTGTCGAAAATCACCTTGACACCGGTCCTCTCCTCAAAAAACGTAATCAACTGTTCCGGAATGGTTTCAGACCAGAAATAAACCCGAACTTCCTTGTCCTTTAACTCATACTGCGCCAGCTTTTCCTTCAGCTCCTGAATCTCCGACTCGAGCTGGCGTATCGTCTCATTCGCTACACGCTCAGCCTGACCGCCCAGCTCAGCCCTTGTCATGCTTGAGCCGAGCACGTATCCGGCTCCTACACCGGCCACACCAGCAGCGACGATCGAGCCGACAGTCTTGAAGAACGCCCGCCGAGAGACCTGATTCATCTACGTTCGCCTGGGAAGGCAGTGCATATAAATTTTTTCGAAAATTTACGCGACAGATTCTTCCCGAATTTCAGTCTTGATTCCATGGGGTTCGAGCTTTCGAAGGAAAAGATTGGGGTCGATGCATGATTCGGGCGGGACGACGCCTCTCTGTCTTATTTCTCCCTCCGCCAACATGATGGCTGCCGTCGAAGACGGGATACCGACACCCGTCTGAGCGCAGCTCATCCTCCACTCAGGCTTGTTTGGGAAAGAGATTTGATAAACAAGCTTGACGTCTCTGCCTTTCCGTCTACCGTAGACAATCACCTGGGTGTATTCCCAGTCATTCGGCATGACTTCTTCGCGAAACCCGATCAAGCCCTTCATCCCCAGAAGCTTGAGGAGAAAATGTCTTGGAGAAATTCTGAGTCCCTCGTATTCGATTTCATCGGTTGACGCAAAACCTATTTCGGCGAGTTTCTTGACGAATGTTAGTTCGGGACTTCCTTCCATCCAGTCGCATTCCTTCAATCCCTTGTCGCGGAAACTTTTGGGAAAGGTTGCCAGCTCAGAATGGATTGTTACGTAGGTCTCGAGTTCACCGACCGGTTCAGGAAACTGGATGACTTCTGACAAGGAGAAAGCGGGAACCGTCAGTGTTTTTCCGTCACGAAGGATCACCGCGTCCATGGTCATTTCGTCGAAGAGGGTTGAAGGCGACCACGTGAAAAGAGGCCCGTTCGGCGTGAGGTCTCTGTAGCCGTCGCGGATGTAAACTGCCTTCATTTCGTCAAGGTTTTCGTAGGCGTGGCGTGCTGCGACGTTGGTCAACCCCGGTTGAGCACCCATGCCGATCAACGCGGTAATGTTTCGTGCTTTGAAGAGGTTGTCAAGCTCCAGCTGTTTGAGCGTGACGTGGTAGAGTCCTCCATGGTCGACGTAATGTACACCCGTCTTCAAAGCGGCTTGCATCACCTCGATGTTGTAGTAGTACTGGACGGCGTTGACGACGGCATCACATCCTTTGAGAAAATCTGCTGTTTCGTCGACGCGTCTGACGTCGAGGGCTTTCGTCGTAAGCTTTTCACTACGCATGGTTTTGGAAAGTTTCTCCAAAGCGTTCTCGCTCACGTCAGCAACCAGAACCTCCGAAACTTCTTTGTTTTCTAGGAGGTTCTTTACCGCGGCTCGTCCCGTCGCTCCTGCCCCGCCCAGAACGGCTATCCGCATAACGTAATCAGCCGGATGATTTCGAGTGTCAAGGAGTTTAAGCAGTCTTTCTATCTGCGACGAGTTTCCAAACGTAGGAGGGCTTGAGCGGCGTCTGCTCGATTACTACGTCGAAGGGCCGCAAAGCATCTTCGACGGCGTTTACGATTGCCTGTGCCAGCCCGATTGTGGCGAGCTCGCCCGCTCCCTTTGTTCCGAGCGGGTTTGGGGCTGGGGTTTCGGTCCACATGAGCTCAAACTCGGGTATTTCCGCCGAAGAGGGAAGTAGATAATCAGTGAAAGTGGCCGACAACAGCATTCCTTCTTCGCTGTAGACAACTTCTTCGTACAGGGCCTGACCAAGGGCCTGGACAGCGCCGCCGATAATCTGCCCCTCCACGAGTAATGGATTGACGACTTTGCCGCAGTCACTAACTAAAAAGAGCTTCTTCACCTCAACTTTTCCCGTTTCGGGAAAAACTTCAACAAGGGCGCCGTATGCGCCGAAGGGAAAGGTCAAGTCAGGGTTGTAGAAGCTTGTGGCCGCAAGCCCCATTTCAAGCCCTTGAGGAAGTTTTTCCGGATCATACGCCATCGAGGCAACTTCCTGAAAAGATAGGCTTTTTTCGGGAGCGTCTTTGACAAAGAATTTTCCGGCATCAGTTTCGATGTCTTCGGGCCTGCTTTCGAGATGGTTGGCCGCGATGGCTAGCATTTTCGCTTTGACCTGTTCGGTTGCCTTGAGGATGGCGATTCCACCGGCTGTCAGTGTCCAGCTTCCCGCTGTGCCCCAGCCGTAGGGTATGGCGAGAGTGTCGCCGTGAATCACGTGGACATCATCGATAGACACACCCAACGCGTCTGCAACAATCTGTGAGAAAGATGTTTCTTCACCCTGTCCATGCGGTGAAGTGCTCGTTAGCACTATCACCTTTCCGCTCGGCTCAACCCTCACGGAAGCGCTCTGGTACGAAAAGTTGCAAACCTCCACAAACGTCGACAGTCCGACGCCGAGATGCCGGCCCATCCTACGAAGCTCCGCCTGCTCCGCCCTCAGCTTCTCATACTGCATAGCGTTCAGCAACTTTTCTAAGGCTCTATGGTAATCGCCGGAATCGTATTCGAAACGCGTCAAAGTCTTGTATGGAAACTCTTCGGCAGAGATGAAGTTACGCCTCCTTACCTCAGCAGGGTCGAGCTGAAGCTTTCGGGCGACGAGGTCGACCGTCCGTTCTATGATGTACGATGCTTCCGGACGGCCAGCTCCCCTGTAGGCATCGGTCGCCATCTTGTTTGTGTAAACGCCCACGACGTCCAGCTCGAGACCTTCGATCTTGTAGCATCCCTGGACCATTCTGGCAGCCATTACAGGGTTATCCTGGGTGTACACTTGGTTGTAAGCTCCGAGGTCTGCGAGGATTTTAAGCCGGAGGGCAAGAATTCTTCCATCGCGTTTGACCGCCGCCGAAACGTCAGCAATCATGTCCCTACCATGAGTGGTGGCCGAAAGGTTTTCTCCTCTGTCTTCAAACCATTTCACCGGCCGGCCGAGCTTGGCAGCCAAAAAAGGAACCACAACCTCCTCAGGATAATGGTTCAGCTTCGACCCAAAGCCACCGCCCACTTCGGGTGCCACAACTCGAATATGGTTTTCAGGCATTCTGAGCGTATGGGATATCCAAGTTCGGAGACGATGCGGAAACTGGGTCGAAGACCAGACAGTCAAAAGGCGGTTGTAGCCGTCGTATTGGGCGACGACGCCGCGTGGCTCCATCGCTGCCGGCGCGAGCCTCTGAATCCTGAAACGACCTTCAACAACTTCGTCCGCTTCTTTGAACAGCCTTTCAACATCTCCGTAAACACGTCTCCATCTGAAGCAGAGGTTGTTCTCGAGGTGGTTGTGGACTTTCGGCGCGTTTTCCGCCAACGCTTTTTCCGGGTCCGTGACGGAGGGCAGCGGCTCGTATTCAACTTTGACAAGGTCGAGGGCGTCGTAGGCCGTGTACAAGTCCTCGGCGACAACCACGGCCACGGGCTCTCCGACAAATTTTACCTCGTCAACCGCGAGAGGGAAACGCTCGACAAACCTTTTTTCATCGTAGATTGTTTCGACGACAAGAGGACCGAGGAAAGGCTTCAAATCCGCTCCCGTGTAGGCCGCGTAAACACCTCCAAGGGCCCGGGCTTCACTCACGTCTATGGACCTGATCCGAGCATGAGGATGCGGACTCCTGAGGAAAACCGCGTAAAGCATTCCAGGAAGCTTAAGGTCATCCACATAAGTTGATTCGCCCTTGACGAGCCTAGGGTCCTCCTTCCTTTTGACGGACAACCCCACGTACTTCATGATTATCGTTCACTAAAGAAATCGACTATAAAAAACCTACTGGCCAACATGTCTCATCCGAGAAACAATATATTACAGCTACGTGACGCATGTTCGAGAGATGAACTCTGTAGTGGATGATACAGCCAAGTACACTTTCGGAACCTGGAGAAAACAGAGAGGATGGAGGCCGATACACATCGTCGACGCGGAGGGATGTTACTTTACGGACGTGGATGGAAAAAAATATCTGGACTTTTCTTCGCAGCTGGTCTGCGTCAACCTAGGCCACAAAAACAAGAACGTTATCGATGCCATCAAAAGCTACGCGGATAAGCTGCCCTACATAATGCCAGGGTTCACGTGTGACGTCAAGGCCGAGCTTAGCCGGAGGTTGGTAGAAATCATTCCACCCGGTCTTCGTAAATTTTTCTATTCAACATCCGGGACCGAAGCAGTGGAGGCAGCGTTAAAGATAGCAAGAATCTACACAAAAAGGCATAAAATCATATCGCGCTACCGCTCCTATCACGGGGCCACGGCCGGTTCGCTTTCGATAACGGGAGACGTTCGTAGATGGTACGCCGAGGCCGTCGACTCTGTTCCGGGAACGGTTTTCGCACCCGACGCTTACTGCTATCGTTGCCCACTCAAGCTTACGTATCCCGAATGCGGAGTGGCGTGCGCCGACTACGTCGACTACATGCTGAACCACGACGGAAACATAGCCGCCGTCGTCGTCGAACCAGTGGTCGGCACCAACGGCGTCATCGTTCCCCCACCTGAATACCTGCCCAAACTCCGTGAAATCACGAGGAAACACGACGTATTACTTGTCGCGGACGAAGTTATGAGTGCTTGGGGCAGGACTGGCGAATGGTTCGCGGTTAACCACTGGAACGTGACTCCGGACATCCTGACGACCGCCAAAGGTGTTACGTCAGCCTACCTACCTCTCGGAGTCACAGCTACCTCGGAAAAAATCAGTGAATATTTCGAGGACAACTTTTTCCCGCATGGCCACACCTACGAAGCGCATCCACTGACCATGGCCGCGGCAGTCGCCGCCGTCGACGAATACAGGAGGCTCAACCTGATTGAACGAGCAAAACGCATGGGTGATTATCTCGGGAAACGGTTGAAGGAGGTTGCTGAAAGACATCCATCGGTCGGAGAAGTGAGAGGTCTGGGACTTTTCTGGGCCGTCGACCTCACCAAGAACCAGCGGACAAGGGAGCCCTTCAACGTTCCCAAAGACAAATACGCGGGAGTGCCTTTGGTCGTGGACCTCGTTGCGGCTGAGATGATGAAGCAGGGAGTTTTCCTGATGTCATGGGTCAATCACTTGGTCATCGCACCTCCTCTCATTGCCACGGAACAAGACATAGACCGCGGAGTCGAAGCTCTTGACAAATCCCTCAAAATCGCCGATGAGAAAGCCGATAAACAAGCCTAAAAAACCATAGCGCCGCACTATAGGCGTCAAGAGGAGAAAGGAGACGTTTTAGACGAGTCCTGTTGCTCAAGAGGCATGCAAAGGGCGTCTGTGTTTACGGAGAGGCTTTTACCCCAAGTTTTGACCATACTGGCTAAGTTAAAGGGAAAAATAGATTTTTTTTATGTTTTTAAGGAGTTTTCTACATATTTATGGTGAAAAAAGGATAAATCTGGCAGAAAAATACTATGGTTAGTCGAGATGGGGTGGAGCCGATGATCAGCACGTTGTTGGAAAAAGCTCCGGTCAACCACGTAAAGTCAACTATGCTGCTTGACCAAGCGAGAAAAATCATACCGACCGGAGCATCATCGGTTTTGCGAACTCTTTCCCCGATGCCGATCTTCGCAGTCAAGGGAAGGGGGTCAAGGCTCTGGGATGCGGACGGGAACGAATACATCGACTACCTCCTCGGATTCGGTGCTCTGATAAACGGACACTGCCATCCCAGGATCGTCGAATCCATCAAAAAACAGTCGGAGGAAATTCTGATGAGTGGAACACCGTACGAGTTGGAGCTGGTCGTCGCCAAGAAAATTCAGCGCATGGTTCCGAACGCTGAAATGGTGTTGTTCGCGTCAACGGGAACAGAGGCGACGATGGAGGCGATAAGAATCGCGAGAGCCGTCACGGGCAAGTCGAAAATCGTAAAATTCGAAGGAGCGTACCACGGCCACCACGACTACGTCCTCTGGAGTGTGGAGTCCCCTCATCCAGGACTTGAAATCTCTCCCTTCAGAATTCCGCACTACCCAGGCATACCCGAAGCCGTGGGAAAAACAGTCGTCATCGCGCCGTGGAACAATCCCGACACCCTGCGAAAAATCGTCCGAAGAAACAAAAATAGCATCGCGGCAATCATAGCAGAACCCATCATGGCAAACAACGGAGTCATCATGCCGAAACACGGGTTTCTAAAACAACTTAGAGAAATTGCAGACGAAGCTGAAGCATTACTAATCTTCGACGAAGTCATCACCGGATTCCGTATAGCGCCGGGCGGAGCGCAGGAATATTTTGGGGTGAACGCTGATTTGGCGACTTTCGGAAAAGCAGTCGGAGGCGGTGTGCCGATAGCCGCGATAACGGGAAAAAGAGAAATTCTCGAAAACATCGGAGTCGGAAAAATCGGGTTCGGAGGCACGTACAACGCACACCCCCTCAGCCTCGCGGCGGCGTCAGCAAACCTCGACATCCTCATGGAAAACGGCGGTGAAGCTTTCAGAACCCTTCACGGCACTGGAGAAAAGCTGATGAAAGGACTGCGTGAAGCGGTCGAAGACGTCGGCGTAAAAGCCATCGTCCAAGGCCTCGGTCCAATGTTTCAAGTTTTCTTCACGGATTTGGATGAAATCAATTCCTACAGGGAGAAGCTGTTGACTGATGGCCGCGCCTACTCGTTCTGGGCTCTCGAAATGTTCAAACAGGGAATCTTCATGTTTCCAGACGACGGCGAAAGAATAGTCATCTCAACAGCCCACGGCAAAGAGGATGTAGAAAAAACAGTCGAAGCCGCCCAAAACTCTTTCGAAGCCGTTAAATCCCGTTTCAGCTAACAAGTTTCTACCATGACTGACACGAACTTCACAAGCCGTTTTCGGCCATAACTCAGTACAAACCGACTCAAACAACTCCAGAAAATTGGAGATTGGTCGACGGCTATCACCACCCACTTATGCGACAAATGTTTATTTGCCAGAGTGGTAAACCACTGTGGGGCCGTGGTCTAGCCTGGTGGGACTTGAAGCCCAAAGCTGCTCTCACACAGCAGAGGTCGCCGGTTCAAATCCGGCCGGCCCCAAACGCATGAAGCCCCATTGTATACCGGCTCTGTCTTGTAAAAAGAACAGCCAGCCAAAACGCTCTCTTTTGAATCAAATGGCCGTCCAGGGACACGAGCATGGTTTGCCAGAGAGGCAGTTAGATGTTAATGATACGAAACAACATAATCGTGATAATGTGTTCTGTAGTGACAGATAACATTTAATTCAAGCTTTGACCTATACATTCTCATGGTCGTGTCGCTGACGGAGATCGCCATAATCGCGGCGATCATCATCATTGCCATCTACATCCTGCCGAGCAAATTGCCGAAGCTCGCGAAATCCCTTGGCGAAGCAAAGAGGGAGTTTGAGAAGGCTTCCAAGCGTGAGGACATCTTATCAAGGGCTCGCGACCTCGGAATCGACGTCACGGGCAAAACTTTGGAGGAAATCGAGGAAGAGATCAAGCAGAGGTCCCGTTAGACTTCTAGGCATGAACACGGCTTGGAACCACATCTTGGACATCCGTTACTGTACTTTGCTAGGAAAGCCTCTTGTAAATTAATTGATGCGACGTTGCAGAAACTAAGAAGCCACGCCAACACGTCGGCGGCCTCCTCCGCCATCGCATCGCGGCCCATCTTTTTGGCTATCGTCTCAGAAAGCTCACCGACTTCGGAAACAAGCCATGCATAAGTTTTTTCAAGCCCTCTCCTTCTATCCTTCATACCGTAAAGTTCATCGAGCAAGTTCTGAGCCTCCTCAACCTTCATACGGAGCATTTCTTCACAAGCTTCTAAAATGGTTTAAACAATACCTAAGCTGAATCGAAGTTGCGCAGTTTTTGGGGCGGTGGAATGTCGAGAGGCTCCTTGGAAAAAGAATTTATGAGGGCTTACTGTTTTCTGGTCGGCATTTCTTGAAAGCGGCTGTCTACTACGCTCCGCAAGACCTGCGGGTGGAAGACGTCGAAAGGCCTCACGCTGGACGGGGTGAAGTCGTTGTGAAGAACATCGTGACTTTGACGTGCGGTACCGATTTGAAAATGTACTTAAGAGGTCATCCTGTTGCGAAACCTCCCATAATCATGGGTCATGAATTCGCCGGATTCGTCGAGGAAGTGGGCGAAGGAGTCACATGGGTTGAACCGGGAGAAAAAGTAGTCGCCGTAAACTCTGCCCCATGCGGCCACTGTGTATACTGTAAGCTAGGAAGGTTCAACCTCTGTGAAAACCTCGACGAAACAATCATCGGCTTTACTGTGAACGGTGCCTACGCAGAATACGTAAAGCTTCCACAGCGAATCGTTACCTTCAACCTTTATCGGATGCCGAAAGACCTGGAGCCTGAAGTGGCGGCTTTGCTCGAGCCCTTCGCATGCGTTGTAAGGGGTCAGAGGCTCATTAACATCGAATACGGGGACAACGTCGCTATACTCGGCGCCGGCCCTATCGGCTTGATGCATATGCTTCTCGCGAAGAGTGCGGGTGCTGGAAAAGTCATGGTTCTGGACATCAACTGGAATCGACTCAAGTACGCGGAAAGCTTGGGAGCGGACGTCGTAATAAACAGCTCAGAGGAAGACCCGCGCAGCCGCGTTTTATCCGAAACGAATGGCCTCGGGGCTGACGTTGTGATTGAAGCAGTCGGTCTTCCTGAGACATGGGACCAATCTCAGCATCTTGTCCGGAAAGGTGGAACTTTGTTGATGTTCGGCGGGCCGCCGAAAGGGACAAAGTTTTCCGCAGACACCTACACCCTACATTATGGGGAACTCACCGTCCAAGGCTCTTTCCATCACACACCACAAGACGTCTTCAGAACTCTTCGAATCATCGCCTCAAGAAAGCTGCCGCTGAGAAAACTAATCACCGGCAGAGCACAGTTAAAAGACTTGGTGACGGTTTTCGAAAACCTTAGGCAGGGGAAGGAGATAAAGGTAGCCATCACATACTAAGACGTTAAAACGACTTTCAGGCTTCTTGAGGCATCTCTCGCAGTTTCAAAGGCCAAGGAAGCGTCCTCGAGGGGGTAAACATGGCTGACTGACTTTCTAAATGTGGTCCGTCCGGACTTGACCAAGTCCAGCACAGCGTTTGTCTCTATCTCCGTCGTGGAATAGCTGGTGATGATGCTTTTTTCTTCTATGAATAGTCGTGAGAAGTCTAACTCGGCTTTTTCACCCTTTTCCGGGGCTCCGAATATGCAGATCGTTCCTCCTCTTCTCACGCTGTCGATGACGAGCTGCAGTGGCCTGACGGCTGGGGTTGCGAGGACGCCGATGTCCACGCCGCGTCCATCCGTTCCGCACCGGCAGACGTCGACAAAATCCTCTGATAATGGATTAGCTGTCGCATCCGCTCCCAGTTCTTTCGCTTTCTGAAGGCGGAACGGCGAAATTTCGGCGACGGCGACGAAGGAAGCTCCCATGAGCTTGAGAAGTTGAATGAACAAAGACCCAGTCGGACCGGCTCCGACCATCGAGACGCTTCTACCAGCTGTAAACCTCGTTCTTTTCAAGGCTCTCAAAACGCATGCGACCGGCTCGATGAACGAGGCTTCAACCCAATCAAGATTGGGCGGCAGTTTCAAGACAGCGCCTCTTTCGACGTTGGTTCTAGGAACTCTGAAATATTCTGCGAAACCGCATGGGTCTATCGTTGTTTTGAGAAAAAGCGGGCACATGGTTAGCGAGTCGTTGAGACAGTAATAGCATCGCCCGCAGAACACATGATGATGGACGAAAACACGGTCCCCTTCCTCAAACTCCGATGTTCTCGATTCTTCGACTATGCCCACCACTTCGTGACCCAGCATCGGCGGAGTCAAGGGTCTTCCAAAAGCCTTTTCGAGGTCGGTTCCGTCGATTCCACAGGCCTTCATTTTCACCAATATCTCTCCATCTCCGATTTTCGGTACGTCGACATCCCTAACTTCAACCCCTCCGCCCTGCTTCACGAAAACAGCTTTCATAAAGAAACGTCTACGAAGTTGTTGAAAAACGTTAAACTATCGATGATCAACGAGTCCCTTCCGACGTTCACGCCGAGGGAGTCCCTAAAATCTTATGAATTATCAAATGAACCATCATCTGTGTTTCTGACCAAGAGGTTTTACAAAATTATGGTTAACCGAGGCGCTCCACATGTTGCCGTTTACTACAACCGTAAGATAATACACATTTTGACGGGTGGAATAGCCGCTGTTGTTGTGGCGCTTTATTTTGAAAATTACACTGCTGTGGCTGCTCTTGTCGCCGTTTTGGCCGTGGGAAATTATCTTCCACACTGGAGGAAGAAGTTGATGTATTGGTATCAGGTCGAGGACAACATGTTCGAAGTTCATTTCATCATCATGTGGGGGCTTGTGATGGGGCTCGGGTTTTTGATAGGTGACGTCCGGATGGGCGTCGTTCCGATTCTATTCATGAGTGTCGGAGACGGCGTGACAGGGTTTGTACGCAACGCTGTCTACCGTCGGAGGACAAAATCTTGGTGGGGCAACGCAGCAATGGCCGCCTTCTGCATCCCAGTGGGTTTCTGGAAGATGAACATACCCGGAGCTGTAGCGGGGGCAGCGGCATCACTCATCGAAAAAATTGAATACGGCAGAATCGACGACAACATCACTGTCCCGCTCGTGACTTTTGGCTGTTTGCAGGCTTTTCGTTTCTTGGGTGTTTATGTATAATGTTTATATATTTTATTGAAAGAGGGGCTTTTCGATGTCCGTAACCCGGTATTTTGGCGCAAGTGTCAAAAGACGTGAAGATCCGAGGTTGATAACGGGCCGTGGAAGATTCACCCACAACATCGTTCTCCCTGGAATGGTTCATTTGAGCTTCGTACGGAGCCCACACGCCCACGCAAAAATCAAGCAGATAAAGACAGACGCCGCTGCCAAAGCATCCGGCGTTGTCAAAGTTTTGACGGGAGCCGACCTCGCTGATAAGGTTGGTCCAATTCCGTGTGCGTGGCTGATACCGGGCTCCGATTTGAAAGTTCCTCGCTACATGCCCTTGGCCGTGGATAAGGTCAGGTTCGTGGGAGACCCTGTCGCTGTTGTTGCGGCTTCTTCGTATGAGGAGGCCGTTGATGCGGCGGGGATGATAGAAGTAGAATACGAAAAGCTTCCAGCAGTTTCGAACCCTGAAGAAGCTGTTAAGGACGGAGCGCCACAGCTTTACGACGATATTCCCAACAACAGGGCTTTCACGTGGCGGGCTGGAGGGGACGACGTTGACAAAGCTTTCGCCAAAGCTGACATGGTCCTTTCCCAGAAGCTCGTAAACAGCAGGCTGCAGCCGACGCCGCTCGAAACGAGGGCCGTGGTCGCTGATTACAGCTCGACGACGGGGGAGGCGACTGTTTACCTGACCACACAAAACCCCCACGTTCACCGGTTCTTGCTCGCCTTGGTCACGGGAATACCCGAGCATAAGCTGAGGGTTGTTTCGCACGACGTTGGCGGAGGTTTCGGAGCTAAGATCCACTGCTACCCGCCGGAGGTTGTTGCTCTCTACCTAGCGAAGGAATTGAGAAGGCCCGTAAAATGGGTTGAATCGCGTTCGGAGAATTTTTCGGCAACCATACATGGTCGAGACCACGTTCAGTACGTTGAAATGGCCGCGGACAAGAACGGCCTGATTCTGGGGCTGAAGGTGAAGGCTTACGCCAACATGGGTGCGTACCTGTCCACCGCGGCCCCCGGCATCCCCACGATTCTGTTCGGTCCGATGCTTAGCGGCCCCTATAAAATTCCGGCGATATCCGTCGAAGTGGTCGGAGCCCTGACGAACACGGCCCCGGTCGACGCGTATAGAGGAGCTGGAAGACCCGAAGCCACCTATCTTCTCGAAAGGATGATGGACATCCTCGCGCGGAAGTTGAACAAAGACCCTGCAGAGGTTAGGTTGAAAAACTTCGTCAACAAACAGGATTTCCCCTACACAGCCAAACCAATCGGACTCGTTTACGACAGCGGCGACTATGAAAGAGCTTTTCAGAAAGCCCTTGAAATGGCGAACTATTGGGAGATGCGGAAAAAACAATCGGAGCTCCGAAAACAGGGCCGGTTTATTGGAATAGGCATCAGCAGCTACATCGAGATCTGCGGCCTCGGGCCGTCTTCGGTCGCGCGTGCCACTGGTTTTGGCCTTGGGCTTTGGGAAAGCACCATTATCCGAGTTCATCCATCTGGAAAAGTATCGGTGTTCATCGGAAGCCATCCGCACGGTCAGGGAGAGGAGACTACCTTTGCGCAGGTTGTTGCCGACCGTCTTCAAATCCCGATAGAGGACGTTGAAATTCTGCACGGAGACACGTCGATGGTGCCTTTCGGAATGGGCACCTATGGAAGCAGGACAACACCGGTAGCAGGAGGCTCCATAGCGCTCGCATGCGATAAAGTTCTTGAAAAAGCCCGTAAAATCGCCGCCCACCTACTCGAAGCAAGTGAAAAAGACATCGAATACCAGCGCGGCCGTTTCTATGTCAGAGGTCTTCCGGAAAAAAGCAAATCCTTCGCAGAAGTTGCCTACGCAAGCTACGGGGCTGGGTCGCAAGAGATACCCCAAGGGTTGGAGCCCGGCCTCGAAGCAACGGTTTTCTTCGACCCACCCAACTTCACCTTCCCCTTCGGAACACACGTCTGCGTGACGGAAGTCGACCCAGAAAGCGGCAAAGTCAAAATCCTTGACTACGTTGCCGTAGATGACTGTGGAAACAGAATCAACCCCATGATCGTAGACGGCCAGATACATGGTGGAATCGCTCAAGGGCTGGCGCAAGCTCTTTACGAAGAAGCATACTATGATGAAAAAGGGCTGCTGCTGACTGGAGACCTGTCGGAATACATGGTTCCCACGGCGGTGGAAGTTCCAAGCATTCGAACAGGTGAAACGGTGACGCCTTCACCGGTCAACCCACTCGGAGTTAAGGGCATCGGCGAAGCGGGAACAATAGCTTCCACACCCGCTGTAGTCAACTCCGTGATAGACGCGCTTTCCCACCTCGGCGTTGTTCACATCGACATGCCGCTTAAACCCGAAAAAATCGCCCTTGCGGTGCGGAAAAGCGTCAAATGAAGAAAATGCTTTAATGATACATCGAACAGTGCTACGGCGAGGAAAATGTCATCAGTTCCGCGAGGCAAGCTTTTGGGGATGCAGGTCTACAACCCGGACGGCTCTCTCATTGGTGTTGTCCAAGACATCGAGCTTCCTATTGGTGAAGGAGAGATAAGCCTACAGGTTATGTCCAAGTACAATCTCCTTGAGAGAATTCCGTGGAGTATGGTCGCCGCGGCGGGGGATATCGTGATTCTGAAGGAAAAAATGACGCTCAAACAGCCCGAGACACTCCAGCCGCAAACCTACGCACCACCCACTGTCCAACCAGCCCAGCCTCAGCAGAGAGGTGGAATAGTTACAGGCGTTATATCGAGACTGCCGTTCGGCAGAAAGGAGAAAAACCCCTGCCCAACATGCGGCAAGGAACTCAGCTGGATAGAACAGTACCAACGCTGGTACTGTTACAACTGCGGAAAATACGTCTAAGCCATCGGTTTAAGAACTCCGTCACGGCCCAATGTATAGACGAACCTGTGCAGATGCTTATTCGCCGAAAATTTTAGGTAAAGGTAAGTCGTTGTCATCGATATGGTGAACAGCAGGTGGAAAGCTAGGGCTAATAATATGATTGCGAGCACGAGGTCTCCGTCGGCGACAGCGAAGGTGAAGCCGATGGGTGAGAAGATGAATGTATAGATTTCAATCATTTCATCGGCGAGGCTGTGTATTGAAGGCTCCTTCATAGTCTTCTTTATCCTGTTGTAGATTCTAATCCCCGAGTCTTCGAATATCCACAGTACCGGCCCGACGTACACTGAGCCGAGAGCTATTGCAACTACTGAGAAGAACGCTGCGTTGGCTGTGGCTGATAGGGGGTCGCCTCCGAAAAGCTTTATCCCCAAAAGGTCGAGGACGCTGGTCACGGTCGTCGTGACACCGAGCCCGAAAGCCATGGGATAGTAGCTTCTCGACAACACGTTAAAGAGCGTGGTATCAATTGGTTTGTAGGCTTCAGCTGCGACGAGCTCGTTGCCAGCTCCAGACTGCCTTTTGACGAGCCATGCGGCAAATTTAGGAGTAACCAAATGCCAAATAAACCACGTAATAACAACGGGAGCTAAGTAACGCATGTAGAAGCTGACGTCCGTGATTAAAGGCAGAAGCGGAATGTATAGGCCTACGAGAACCATGACATCGAGCTCGTCTTCATGCCTGTTTGGAGGCAAAACAATTCCCGCTTTAGCAACACGTCTGTTAACAAGCACGGAAGCAATTACTGCGGATAAAATCATCGAAGGCCCCACACCCCATGTTAAGGAAATGAGGCCCAATGAGATTGCATCCCCTTGACTGAAAAAAGATGATATGGTGAACGAAACAGCGGAGACAAAAACTCCTGAAACCGCGGCGTAGAGATACCATTTCCTCATCGGATGAAGAGAGCTTATCAGCCACGCGATTCCGAAGCTAGCGATGACAGGGCCTGCGTCATAGGTAAACACGTCCAAAACCCAAAGCAGCGACCTATCGACTGATAACGTCAACAAAGCCGTATAAGAAGCCAAAATCAAAGTTGCGCCGGCGATAGTTATCAGCAGACCGGTTTTGGGCGAAGGCTCGGTCAGCTTTCCTCACCCATGTTTGTAGAGCAGGCCAACCTTGTTCAACACTGCTAACAAGACCAGCAGCGCCAAGACGGAAACTGAAACGGGATAAGATGAAATGAGTTGTTCAACCACGACGTTTCTCAACCGGGCAGAGGGGGCGCCCTCAAGAGCGAGGACCGTCGACAAAAAACCACTCCGTAAAAACCTGTTCACAAATTCTTCTGAAACTACGCCGCCTTTTTCGAGAAGCAGGTAGTAGCCATCGATTGTGGCAATTTTGCTCACGACAAGACCTAGAACGTCCGAATCGAGACTGGCAATCTTGTTAAGCCTCGCAATAGACAATGGGTACCGAAGGTCAACGCCTGATATCATGCTACCGCTGCGAAAAGCAGTTGATATCTCGTCGATGGATGCTTCTGGGTCGTAGGATAGAATTTCGGCTTGGTTCAACTTTTGGATTAGAAGCCTGTCTCCCACCGCGTAGAAAGGCTCAAGTTTTTTGGCTAATGTGACTGCTGCCTCAAAGGCTTTTGAAGAGTAGGGGTCGTGTATGTTCTCCGCAGCGTCGACCAGAGCTGACAAGGTGATGCTTGCGGTCATAAACTCGCTCGGGACCAAAGTTAGGCTGTAATTCAGAACATAATCAACGTGAACACGCCAAAGAGCATGGAGTTCAACCGGGACGTCAACATCCGAAGCTTTGGCGACGTAAAGAAGGTTCGACAACACCGAGAGTGACTGAACCAGTTGAGCGGAACTCATCGAAGACAGCATTATTGTTTTTTCGATGTTTTCGCTGTAGGATTTGACGGCCTGTTCTATGTCCTCCCTGTTGGGTCTTCCTCCCGCGGTCAGAGAGATTCTAGCTGACTGGATGACCAAACCGGCCTCGGAGTGGACGGGATGCCATCCAAAGGATTCCTCGAGACTTCGTCCGACCTTAGCCATCACCTCTCTGCTTGCTTCGCTTTTCGTCAGACCATAATGCACAGCGGCCATGCCGCCGACCTGAAGATGTGTTAACAGATTTTGGAAAGATACAACCTTCCCCGTGAAACCCAAGTCTATCTCCTCTTGAGCAGCGACCTTTTCAGCAACCCTGGCGGCGACTTTGTTGAGGATTTGGAGTGATTCGGCGTCGCCGAGTCCCATGTGGATGTTTGCGGCGAAAAGGCCTGTGAGGGCCAGCGCTCGAAGCGGAAGAGTTTCTTCCTTGGCGTCGACCATATTTTTGAGATATTCGAGGTCCTGCCGGAGAACATCCTTTACCAATGATTGGTCGAAGCCGCTGACCGAGCCGATGATAAACAACAGAGAAAAAAGGACGGCCCAGCCCCTTTTCAAGGCTGTCAACTCAATCAGGTGCAGGTTATTAACTGTAAAGACTAAAAACGGGGTTGAACAGTTCATCATGGTAAGTGGATGCAAATAGGCAAAACGGAAGCAACGTTGAAGTCTGTTTTCCTCGCTGCGTTAGTTGTAGGAGTTGCCTTGCTGATTCTTTTCCCGCCCTCTCTCGTTAACGAAGCACCGTTCTGGGACGACAAGGCCTACATCAACAACGCCCTTATTGCCAGCGGCCGACTTGATCCAGGCGACGCAAGAGGCCCGTTCGCCGAGGAAAGGCCACCGCTTTTTTGGTGGTTTCTCACCGGTCTCTATGCCTTGAACGCTCCAGTAGAATTCGCTCGACTGGTTTCTCCCGTTCTCACCACGTTAGGGCTTGTCGCGATGTTTCTCCTTGTTTCCAAGGCTTTCAACAGCATATCGGCTGGTTTCATAGCAGCCCTGTTGACCATCAATCTCAACTACTTTGTCCAAACGACATCATACATTTTGACCGATTCCTTCGGTTCCGTGCTTGCGTTTGTAGCCTTACTCTGTTTCAGCTTAGGCCTGCGCTACGGGCCGTTTCTCTGGCTTTCAGGCGGCCTCACCGCATTATCAATCATCGCCCGAGACCAGAACCTCCTGCTTCTTCCCGTGATGTTGCTGTCTTTCGCGTTGATTGCGAGAACATCAAAAATCATCAAGATATCGTATGTCGGGTTACTGGGACTCGTTGGGTTCGCGGCACTTTTTCTACGACAAGAAGTTTTCCTACAAATCCTCTCAGACACGCTTACACCGGTCGTCGCCGACCCGTTATACATACCGCTGCTCTCGGTTTTTGCAGTTTTCTCTGTGCTCGCTGTCAGCAAAGTTGCGGAGCAGAAGAACTTACTTTCAAGGAGACCGAGCATCGAAGAAAGGATGCTTGACATTTTCCTCGCAGTCGCCATCATGCTTTTCCTTTTCTATCCTTTTTTCATCGACAACATCCGGCTAGGTGAGGAATTTCAGGTAGAGGGTAGGGGAATTTTCTCGAGACCCATCGCCCATTCAATCATGGTAAGAGGAGATATAGCAAGGTCCGGGCTTGATACTATTCAAAGAATGATTTTCTGGCTCACATCTATTCCATCTTTGCTGACCATACCACTTCTGGTTCTTTCGGCAGCGGGGGTCGTGATGGCGTTGAAAAACCGCATCCCATACGCGAAACCCCTCCTCGTCTGGCTCGTCATCACGATTGCATACATTGCGTTGTTCACGCACATTGAGTACAGATTCTTGGTCCCCGCAGTCCCACCCGTAGCAGCTTTCGCTGGATACGCTGTTTCAAGGCTGGCAACTAAGAAACGTTTGATCGCCGTGGCCGCCACCGCCGTCGTTATCATGTACTGCTTCACACCGACGGAGGCCTACGGGCTGTTGCCGTCCTTCCAAACACCGGCTTCCATCAAAGGATGGATGACACTACTCGGCCTCTACGAGTCATCCGACAAATGGTTAACA
>JAVQUC010000006.1:0-47287 GCA_033580815.1 Candidatus Caldarchaeum sp.
TAATCAATCGTCAAGGTTAAAAGCATCCAGGCCCGGAATCAACCATCATGAACGAATACAAGAACATAATTTACCAAAAAAACCCTCAAGACAAAGTCGCTGTGATAATTTTCAACAGACCGGAGGCGCGGAATGCGATGAGCGTCGCCATGTTGACCGAGTTCAATGACGCGCTCCACGCTGCCGCGGAAGACCCGGAAGTTTGGTCAGTTATAATCACCGGCGCGGGTGACAAAGCTTTCTGTTCGGGTGGTGACGCGAAAGAGTTTCTCGCGAATGTTGAAGCTGGAAAGATCAATGAGATAGAGAGGTTCAACCGGTTTAATTTGGATGTATGGCGTTTCATGGAGAAGATGCGGAAGCCAATCATCGCAGCTGTAAACGGTTTCTGTAATATCGAGGTCATTCAAGCGGTGGACATCGTCGTGGCGAGCGAGAACGCGAAGTTTGGCCTGCCAGAGGTGACTATAGGCGTAAGCCCGGGCGCGGGAATTACCGTGAGAATTCCGAGGTTCCTCAGCAAATACTGGGCCAAATATTTCCTGTTTACGGGTGAATGGCTGTCAGCTGAAGAATGTTACCGTCTCGGGTTTGTCAACAAGGTCGTGCCGCACGATAGGTTGATGGAAGAGGCGATGGCTTTGGCCCGTAAGATAAACAAGAACGCTCCGCTTGCTGTTGGAGCGGCGAAGGCATGCGTTAACTTCGGCGGAGAAATGCCCATCGATGAAGGAATGGAATATCAGCTGAAGGAGTCAATGATGATGTTTTACACAGAGGACCTTAGAGAAGGGATAAGGGCCCGTTTTTACGAGAAAAGGGAGCCAAGATTCCAAGGAAGATAAGCTCATTCGCGTGGGGCGGGCTCACGGACGAATAAACGGTATTTCTCTTCACGATTTTTCAGTTCCTGCACTATCCTTTTCACGATTGACTCGACTGGGTTGGGTAGCCCTGTCCTGTTCTTCACGTCGTCGAAGCTGGTGAATTTTGAGTTGTCTCTTTCCTGAAGAAATTTCTGAAGCATCTTTTTCCCAATGCCGGGAACAAGCTCCAACGCATGCATCCTAGGAGTTAACAAGCCGCTGTTGTTGATGAAGTCTAAAAATCTCTGCGGGTTCTCCTCCACGATTTTATAAATAGCAGGTTCAAGGTTTGCCACCGCTGTCTCCGTCAAATCGGAAAAATTTATTCTCCGAACAATCCGCAAAATCTCCCTTGGAACATCGCGGCCTATGTAAAACCTTGTGCCGTGTCTGGGCTTGAATTTTTCGTGAACAGCGACTTCAAGCAACGTAAAAAATTCTTCTCCCAGGAGCTGCACGATGTATTCGTTCCGGTCTTGGAAAAATTTTTGCCCTGGTAGTCGATGCTGTGACGCTGGAAACACGTCTAAAACATATCCGTAATCTTCGTAGCGTTTCTGTCGCTGCATATTCTTCACATGCTCTAACTAAGACGGCCATTCAGTGCTTCTTCTACGAGTTTAACGACCGCGCGCATTTTCTCCTCCGAGAAGAGAAGAAATGAAACCAACCTCTTATATCCGCTGAGTATCGCTCGGAGCTCTTCCACGTTTCTCGGGCACGTATCCGCCACTTGGACTGCCTCCTCACGGGTCAGGCCTATTTCGTTCATAAGCTTTTCGACGAGCAGGTTGGCTTGCTCGGGTGAAAGCTTTGCATATTTTTTCACATAAGATAAAACCCGTGACTGGAGAACGTTGGGAGATTCAGCCTGTTCCTCGATGAGCTTTGCAACGGTCGCCATCGGAATCTCGTTTTTTGAAATGACTTTCCTGACCATGTGCTACTTCACGACTCCTCTTATGTGGTCGGGGAGAATCGAAAGAATCTTCCCCTCTTCACCTACTTTTACAACGTATCCTCTTCCCCGCTTTTCAACTATTTGGCCTACCTTACCATGGTAACGGCGATGTGGGCTTCCCTTCTGAACAGCCGGCTCGATGGCTATCAATACCCTGTCTCCAGGACTGAATTCTCGGAGGTAGATGTCTGGAGACGGCCCGCTTCTCGAGCCTCTTGGTTTTTTGAGGTATCCTCTGGATTTTCTGCGAAATCCCTTAGACTGCGGCATCTTCGTTTTGAAAAGGTAAACGGCATGATAAAAGCGTTTATGTCTCCACTTTGACGACGGTCAGCTCCATCGTAGCGGGGACTGCTTTCAGAACGTCGGCGAACGATGGGTTTGTTCTGCCACCATCGCCCGTTACCAACTCCTTAACATACAGACCGCCCTGACAAACTATGCGGAATAAAACCGTCCTACTGTCCAGCAGACGCGCCTCCACTTCGTAGACGGTTTTTCTCCGAAGTCTTTCCGACCTCCTCCTCAAAACTCTCAGCGGTGTCAACTGGTCGACGACTATATTCTTGAAATGTTGTTCTAGTTGGTTGACCGCTGCTTCTTCCAAATCGATTGGATAAACTGCCTTGAGGAGATACGTCTTCGCCGCCATGGGTGATTTCTGCTTTATCATGCGCACTTCTCTCCTCGTCGAATACGACTCGAGGAACACAGTTATGAGGCCTTTTGCGTTTTCGTTGATTTGTTTTTCGACTTCGGCTAACGGTAGAGACCTTTTGATAGGTTTTTTGAGCTCGAGGATGAATGGTCTTCCTTCTCCTTCAACCAAGGCGTCTACGTCTTCCCGGCCGGCTGCGTGGAACTTGTAGTCGACTGCCTGATACAGTTGTTTAGCCGGTTCTCCGACGAGCTCGGCAACACTGAGGGAATATTTTTTGCCGGTGTAGCCACATTTCTCACATCCACGTCCCCAGCAGTGTCCGCAGTGCCAAACCGACTGAGGAATCTCTCTGCTGTGTTTGAGGTATCGACCTTTTATGAAGACGGGGTTCTCAAAAACTTCAACTCTGTCACGGAATACGTCGACTGTTACCACGACGTCAGGTGAAGCATAATCAATTCTCTTCCCGGTTAAAGATGAGAAATGCTTTGAAACCTCTCTCTTCACATCGTTGCGTATATCCTCTCCGTCAGTGATTCCCGCTAGAGAACGTAGAACATCTTCCCGCTCCACAACCTCACCAGAAGCCTTGACTCCTACCAGAAAAGTCTCGAATTCGCACCCCCTTAAAAGTTCCTCAGCTTTCATCGCGAGTTTGCGGAAATTCTCATCAGTGAAGAGACCGTTACACAACCAGCAATTTTTCCTCTCGGCTATTGTTTGGATTGTCTTTAAATAGGCAAAAGCTTCTTCGAGGCCGCCGTGCGAGCCGAGCAAAACCAAAAATTCATTGTCACGGTTTCTTACCGCCTCGAGAAACATGACCAATTTTAAGGCTCTTCCTTTTTCAGCATTGTTTACGTTGGGCCAGATTCTGGCGAACTGGCGGCCTAGGCAGTAATCGCAGAGAGCCGCGTTCCGAAGAAGTGTTCGGGCCTGCTGGAGAACCGTTTCCAACTACTCGAATCCTCTCGCGGTCTTGAGTAAATGTCTTAACTTCCTGTCCTTCAGCATTTTGCGGGATGCTTGGTAGCTTTTGAGCAGTTCTCTGACATCTCTTTCGAGAACACCAGCCCCCCTCGAAATCCTTCTAACTCTGGAGCCGTCGATTATCCCTGGGTCGTTCCTTTCCTCCGGCGTCATCGATTTTATTATGGCGTTCCACTTCTTTATGCGTTCTTCGGCTTTTTCGAGCTGTTCGTCCGATAAGCTTTCGAGGCCGGGAAACGGGAGTTTGGAAAGGATTTTGCGGAGAGGCCCGAGTTTCGTCAGGCTGCTAACCTGATTGACCATGTCCTCAAGTGTGAATTTGCCGGAAAGCATCGCTTTGACCTTTTCTTCGTCGGCTGTCATTTCTGCGAGTTTTACTTTTTCGACGAGGCTTTCAATGTCGGGCATCCCAAGTATTGATGCGATGTAGGCTCCTGGGTTGAAGGGCTGAAAATCTTCGATGGCTTCGCCCACGCCTATGAATTTTATTGCGGCCCCAGTTTCGGCCACGGCCGCGAGGGCTCCACCGCCCTTCGCAGAGGTGTCGAGCTTCGTCACGATTATCGACCCGACCGGTGTGGCCTTGTGGAATGCGGCTGCATGAACGCCAGCCTGCTGACCGATAGTTCCGTCGATCACGAGTATGTTTTCGTCGGGTTTGATGGACTTCTCCAAGCTTTTCATCTCCTCCATCAGCGATTCCTGGTGGCGGTGCCGGCCCGCTGTGTCGATTATGATGATGTCGACGTTCTGCTGCTTGAAATTCTGAAGCCCGTTGACCGCTATTTTTACTGGGTCGTTGTTCTGAGGTTCTCCGTAGACGGGTATCTGCCTTGGTTCGAGGAGTTGTTTGAGTTGTTGGTAGGCTGCGGGCCGGTATGTGTCAGCGCATACAACCCCCACCTTGTAGCCGTTTACCTTCAAGTAGTTGGCGAGCTTCGCGGCGGTCGTGGTCTTGCCGGTTCCCTGGATCCCAACGAGCATCAAGACATAGGGTTTCTTCCCAGAGGTCGAAAACTTCGCTGGCTTATCTCCGAGAAGCTTCGTCAACTCTTCGTAAACTATTTTCGCGATGCTGTCTTTTCTGCTGACTCCTGGAGGAAGCTTCTCCTCTAAGGCCCGCTGTCTAATACGTTCCGAAAGCTTCTGCACCAACTCAACCTTCACATCAGCCACGAGAAGCGAGCGCTGGATACCCCTAACCAGCTCCTCTACCGTAGCTCTGTCAGCCGAAGGAGCGGAAAGAAACCTGCTGAAAACTTCCTTGAGCATCTTGCCCAGAGAGGAAACTCCCGACATTACGCCGAGTCGTAGAAGACGACGGGATTATTTTAATGCTCGTTTAAATACAGCGTAAAAAAGAGCCGAACCGTGAAGATTCTCGTCACCGGTTCACAGGGTTTCGTCGGAAGACATCTAACCGAATACCTTCGGACGAACGAATATGAAGTTGTTGCGGCGGATTTGGCTGATGGCGGTGACTTGAAGCTTGACGTGACGGTTTTCCAGGACGTTCTTACCGCGGTGGAAAAAACGGGTGTAGACGCTGTTGTTCACTTGGCAGCGGTTGCAGACATCCCGGAAAGCATCAAAGACCCCCACAAATGTTTTTCTGTGAATGTCGGAGGGACGCTAAGCGTTTTGGAAGCTTGTCGAAGAACAAACGTTAAGAGAGTGGTTGTTTTCTCGTCGGCCAACTATTATGGAGCTCCGGTCAAGGTGCCTGTGACCGAAGACGACCCGCCATCCCCCAGAACACCCTATGACTATTCGAAGGTAGCCTTAGAGAACATAGTTTGGAGCTACTACCGAAATCACGATGTTCCCGTCGTGGTTTTGAGGCCTTGGAAGGCTTTTGGAGAGTATGAGCCGCCGAACAAAATGGTCCCCCGTTTTGTGCAGTCCTGCTTGACCAACGCACCTATACCCCTTTTCAACGGAGGAGCGGACGTAACAGACCCCTACCATGTGGAAAACCTCTGTCAAGCCGTCGAGCTCTGTCTAACTAAGCAGGATGCCGTAGGCGAGGCCTTCAACGTCGGAACAGGCAACGCGGTCTCAGTCCGCCAACTGGCGGAAATCATAAAAAAGATGACCAACTCGTCCAGCGAGCTGCAGCTACTGCCGCCGAGGACTCCAGCCGAAGCAACACCGATGAAAAGCATACCGTCAATAGCAAAACTCAAACAAAAACTTGGCTACAACCCAAGAACATCGCTCGAACAAGGGCTACAAAAAGTGATAAACTTTTATCGCTCAAAACAAGAGAGAAACAGGGAGGGCCGGTAGATCAGTCTGGAAGATCGTCCGCCTCGCACGCGGAAGGTCCGGGGTTCAAATCCCCGCCGGTCCACCTCATTCTGAGAAACGTCTCAGATAAGCGTTGATCCCGGGTTTTCGTTTGAGGCTTTCCTCAGTCATCTTACGGACTTTCCCGTAAATCTTGGATTCGAAAAATGGTCTGTCGAATGCTCCGAAGCACCAGCTTATTCCGAGGTAGCTGTTGGGGTCGACGCCGTCGAGGCCGTATCTATCATTTAGGTAGACAGCATATTCGAACGCGGTTCGCGGATGCTCCGTCCATTCGATGATCTTTTTGCACCAGTACATGCGCATGTAGTTGTGGATTTTGCCGGTTCGGACGAGCTCTGTCTGGGCGGCGTTCCAGTATCTGTCGTGGGTTTGGGCTTTCTCCAGCTCGTCCAAGCTGTAAAGATGTTCGCGTCTGTCGCGGGCATGTGCTTCAAGGGTCTGTTTAGCCCATTCGGGAAGGCCGTCAAAAGTGCCGAAACCCGGGTTGTAGACCGCGGCGTTTCGGGCCAACTCTCTCCAAACCACGAGCTCGTTGACAAGACTTTGTACATTCACGTCATCGAACCTGTAAACCTTGAAGACTTCACGCAAGATTTGGACCGGGGAGATCATCCCCCACCTCAGGTAAGGGCTCAGCTCCGAAGATGCTTCGACACCCGGGTCCGAACGGTTTTCGGCGTAAATCTTCAGCCTCTCCCCAACAAACAGGCTTAGTCGACGAAGAGCCTCGTCCTCTCCGCCGACAAAATAGTCGACCGGCTCCACCGTCAAGTCAACCTCCAAGCCCTTGACATAATCTTCGACGGATTCTTCGTCCCAACTCGGTATGTCCAGCGGCAGCGAAGAAATTTCAAGCCTTATGGTAGGGATGTCTTCGAGGAATTTTTCTAAGTTCTTCATTATTTTCGGCCTTATGGTTCGTGCGTAGGGCTCGGCCTTCTGGGAAACGACTTCGACGGGGACGACCACATCTCCTTCGACCATCGCAACTTCGGCCTCCGAATTTTCCACGACCGCGTCGATGAATTTTCTCTGATGATTGAGATATGGCCTGTCAACAACCACGTAGGAAGCTTCTTTCAGCAACGGGATGAAATCGAAGTTTCTGCGGACCACGAGCTTGACGTTCCTTCTCCTCAGCGCCTCCCTCATCTTCAAAAGATTTTCAAGCATGAACCGGAACCGTCTGAGGTTGGGATGCGGTTTTTTCTCGATGATCGGAAAGATGACTACAGCCGGCTTTCTCTGTACGTTGGCCTCGTGTATGGTGTATTCGAGGGCGTGGTTGTGATTTACTCGGTGAGATGCGTACATAATGTAGGCCACGAACTCTCCGCGGCCGTCACCCGAACCACCCTTTAGAACATGCACCCTCTCTTGCCTCATGAAGCCCAGCGTAGCAGACATGGAATCGAAGACAGCGTCGTTTCAAATAAACTCGGCCGAGTAACAAGGGGATAATGCTCCGGCCGGGATTTGAACCCGGGTCTGCGGCTCGAGAGGCCGCCATACTTGACCGGACTATACTACCGGAGCCGGTAAAACATATTGCTTTGCAGCTTTTAACTTTCGCGGGCGTAGGTGCTTACTATTCCGCGGAATCCGAGGCGGCTGTAGAATTCCACTGCTATCTCGTTAAGGGATGGGAACTCGGCCGTGATGATGTCTGCTCTTTCCCTCAACAGTTTTATCATGTATTCGAGCATCGCCGCTCCTTGCTTCTTCCGCCTGTATTCCGGCAGAAGGTAGAACTCCACGATGTTTCCCTCAACCCGGGGCTCGTAGAAAATTCTTTCGATGACGTCGGCCTTGATAAACCCAACTACCCTGCCACCGTCTTCGGCGACCACGACGATCGAATCCGGTGAACTCAAGGCTTTCTGAAAGTATTCACGGGATTTTTCTGCTATGTCGTCTCTGAGTCTGAAAAGCGGGTCGAACTCCTCGTTGAGTCTTTTGAGCCGAATGTTGAGTTCAATCAACCTGTCGATGTCCTTTTCGCTGGCTTTTCTAAAAACTAATCCGGTCATTTCATTCAACACTCGGCAGCGGCTTTATAAAGCGTTGCTCCATCATCGCCATCAAAATCTTCCGCGACCGTTGTATGATTTTTTTGGCCCTGACAAACTCTTCGTCGTAGTTAAGCGGCCTTCGTGCCAGGTTTTCGACCCTGGCTTGTTCGGCCACGGCGGCGGCGACGTAGATGTAGACTTCCCATTCATCCATGGTTGGGATGATGTGTTCAGGGTTAAGGTTTTCGTCGGGGACGTAGTTTGCCAGGGCTTCAGCGGCCTTCAAAACCATCGTGTCGCTGATTGTGCGAGCCCTTACATCTAGGGCTCCGCGGAAAACAGAGGGGAAAACTAGGCTGTTGTTGACTTGGTTAGGGAAGTCACTCCGGCCCGTCGCCACCACGGCCGCTCCAGCCTCCTTAGCTTCCCAAGGCCACATCTCCGGAACTGGATTTGCCAGCAGAAAAGTTATCGGCCTATCAGCCATTTTGGCTATCCATTCCTTCTTTATCTTTCCCGGGCCGGGTGAGGAAGCTGCGATTAAGACGTCTGCTCCATCTAAAGCTGTGTCAAGCTGGCCGGATAACTTGGCTTTGTTGGTCTTTAACGCAAGGTCGTATTTCCATGGGTTGTGAAGCATGAGCTCATCCATGTCCTCTCTTTCAGAATGCAAGATTCCTTTCGTGTCCAGTAGGATGAGTTTTGACATGTCGGCACCAGCTTTCTCAAGCAGCCGCGCCGTCGCTATGTTCGCAGCCCCCGCGCCGAAAAGAACAATCGAAACTTCATTCAATTTTTTGTCTACGAGCTTAAGCGCGTTGTACAATCCGGCTAAGGTCGCCGCCGCTGTTCCGAGCTGGTCGTCATGCCACACCGGAATCGACATCTCAGTCCGCAGCCTGTCGAGGATGTAGAAACATTCTGGAGAGGAAATGTCCTCCAAGTTGACGCCGCCAAGTCCTGGCTCAAGGGTCTTCACGACTTCCACGAACTTCTCCGGCTCTGAGACGTTGAGAGATAGTGGGAATGCATCGACCCCGCCGAGGAATTTGAAGATGAGCGATTTACCCTCCATTACGGGAAGAGCTGCTTCGGGGCCGATGTTTCCAAGACCGAGAACCCGCGACCCGTTGGTGATGACGGCTATCGTGTTCCATCTCCATGTGTAATCGAAACTCAGTTCTTTGTTCGTGCTGATTGCCTTCGAGACCGCCGCAACTCCGGGAGTATACCATATCGAGAAATCCTCCAAAGACCTCACCGGAATTTTAGGGACTATCTCGAGCTTTCCTCCGTAATATGGTGCGGATTTGACCGCGAGGACGCTTGACTTCTCGCTCACGTGATAAATGTTTTCTCCGAATTCATAAATTTGTGCTCGCGCCGTGATAGTTTAAAAACCACTGACTCATAAACGATGCTGTGGAGCCTATCCGAGAGACATACGCTCTGATGCCTGAAGGAACCGATTTCCTGATGTATCTTGTCTTACTACCTTTCGCGCTGGTTTTCGTTTACGGTGTTGTTTCTAGGCTTCGCGGGATAGGTGTGAGGAATTTTGGCGAGCTTCTGTCGAACGTGTTCTCTGGGCTGCCGCATATGGCACGTTATGGTTTGCTTCAGAAGAAAGTCGTGGCCGAAAAGCTTGCAGGAGCGATGCATCTTCTGATATATTCCGGAATCATCGCGTTGTTCATCGGAACCACCCTAGTTTTCGTGGACTACGACATTCTTCGTCTCCTTGGGCTTCGAATTCTACGCGGAGACTTCTATCTCCTGTACGAGTTCGCCCTAGATGTGATGGGTCTTGCATTGCTGGGAGGGTTGGCGATACTTTTCTACAGGCGTTTTATCGTCGTTGAGAAAAGGCTTAGGAACAAAACAGAATATTCGATGGTTTTGGCTGGCTTGCTTTTCATCAGTTTATCGGGCTACGTTCTCGAAGGAATAAGGCTTACGCTTGAGCCGAGGCCTTGGGGGGATTGGAGTTTTGTGGGAAAAAGCCTTTCGACGAATGTCTTCGCACCCGTGCCGGAGCCCGTTCTCACGACTCTCTATCAGGGAATGTGGTGGAGCCACGCCGTGGTTGCTTTCGCGATGGTCGCTCTACTCCCCTACTCCTCCCTCGGACATCTTTTCTCCACGTTGCTGAACATAGCAGTGAACGCTCCGAGACAGTTGCCGCTCGGAAAAATCAACACGCCCTTCAAAATAGACGAGCTCGACCCCACCGCTGAAGTCAAGCTGGGTTTCCGAACGCTGGCTGAGCTGAACTGGATGCAGAGGCTCGGGCTCGACGCATGTACGGACTGCGGAAGATGCGAAGCCGCTTGCCCGGCCTACGCCGCCGGAACACCTCTTTCACCCCGAGACATAGTCCAGAAACTCAAGAAGACGATGTGGTCTGAAGACGGGACGCATGCAGACGTTTTTTCCACGGGTCTCATCGAAGAAGATGAGGTGTGGGCGTGTACGACCTGCTCGGCCTGCATCGAGGTTTGCCCGGTTCTTATCAGGCCGATGGACTACATCGTCGAAATGAGGAGGGCGTTGACCCTTGAAGGAAAGCTTGACAAACGAAAAACAGCGATGCTCACAAACCTTTCCAGATACGGGAACCCCTATGGTTTCGACCAGCAGGAGAAAACGAAGTTTTTCGACGAGCTCGCCGCGATAGGGGCTAAGAGAGTCGACGAAAAACCGGACGCGGAATACGTTTACTGGGTTGGCTGTGCTTCGATATACGACGGCCGTGGAAGAGAAATTGCGAAGAATGTAGTCAAGATTTTGCTCAAGGCGAATGTGTCGTTCGCTGTTTTGGGAGAACAAGAGAGCTGCACCGGCGACCCCGCTCGTCGGATCGGCGAGGAAGGCCGTTTTCAAGAACTTGTCCTCCAAAACGTTGAAACATTAAGGAAACTTGGCGACAAGAAAATTATCGTCAACTGTCCCCACTGCTTCAACACCTTCAAAAAAGAGTATAGAGATTTCGGGCTGGAGCTCAAGGTGTACCATCACAGCCAAGTCATCGGAGAGCTTCTCAAAACAGGCCGCATTAAGCCTGTGAAACCTTTGGCTGAAAAGGTGACGCTGCACGATTCATGCTACGTCGGCAGAATCAACGACGAATTCGAGGCTCCGAGGCTTGCGGTGAAGTCTGCTGTAGCGGCCGGCGGTTTCGTCGAGATGGCCAGAAACAGGCAGAACAGTTTTTGCTGTGGTGCGGGGGGGAGCACATACTGGTACGAGGTCAAGAGGAAAGAGCGAGAAAGCACCATCCGGCTCCGCGAAGCTCTAGCCACTGGGGCAGGGGTTCTAGCTGTGGAATGTCCCTTCTGCATGCAGATGTTCGCCGACGCCGCAAGGGTCGCAGGCGCCGAACAAAAAATCAAGCTTAAGGACATCGCAGAAATAGTCGCGGAATCCATCGAGGCTGGTTAACTTTATACTTTTTATGGGGCTGCTTCTGGTTGTTTTGAGGAATTCGTCATGCCCGACATTGTTGTCTGCGTCAAGCAGACGGTAGATGTTTATCAGTTGAAGCCGCATCCGGAAACACTGGCTCCGCAGATCGCTCAAACCCAGTCGAAGAACAGCGACTTCGACCTCAACGCGTTAGAGGAGGCTGTGAGGATCAAGGAGAAGCTCGGCGGCAAAGTTTACGTCGTCTCGGCGGGAAGCGACCTCAAACCTCTTTTGGTGAGAGAATGTCTGGCGATGGGCGCCGACGAAGCATTCGTTCTCTCCGACCAGTCCCTAGCTAGAGCCGACGGAGCCGCGACGGCCAAGGCTCTTTCAGCAATCATCAAAGCAAAAATCCCCAAATGGGACCTCCTTCTCTGCGGCGAAGCCTCGCTAGACCAGAACAGTTACCAGACTGGGCCTCGTTTAGCGGAAATTTTCGGCGTTCCACACGTGAGCTACGTCACGAAGCTAGAGGTCGGTGAAGGAATTATCAAAGCTTGGAGGGCCGTCGAGGACGGAGTTGAGGTGGTTTCATGCCGTCTGCCGGCTGTTGTTACGGTTGGTCTTGAGATCAACACACCACGTCTTCCAAGCCTTTTGATGATAAGGGCTGCACAGAAGAAACCACTGAACGAGCTTAAGCTGAAGGATCTGGGGTTGACGGCCGAAGATGTTGCGCCGAAGGCCGAAGTTTTGGAAATCAAGGCCTTGAAGACGGAAAGGCGACGGCAGGTCTTCGAAGGTAAGCCGGATGAGCTCGCCGTCAAACTCGCTGAAATAATTGTTTCCAACATCGGTGGAAAAAGATGAAGGCTCTGGTTTTCGGCGAGAAGATTGAACAGATTACATCCGTTGCAGCTTATCTTGCTAAATCGCTGGAACCAGAAACTGTTTACGCGGCTACTTTCAAGGAGTACGGAGATAAGGATCTGGAAGCTGCGGGGGGAGCTGGAGTCAAGAAGCTCTTTATTCTTCCTGAGAAAGCTTGGTTGCTGGGTAGTGCTGCTGCGGCCCACGCGTTGTCTGAGCTGGTCAAAGTCACTGGCGTCGATTTGGTGGCGGTCTATGCTTCGAAGAGAGGCAACGAGATTGCGGCGAGAACTGCTCAGAGGCTTGACGCGGCCTACGCTTCGGAAGTTGTGTCGCTCGAAAAATCGGCAGAGGGGGTCGTGGCGAAACGTTTGGTTCTTGGGGGAGGATATGTCGCGTCTCTGTTATTAAAGAACGAGCCCTTCGTCGTGTCAGTAAAGCCTTCAACCGAAGCTGTGGTTTCAGGGGCTAAACCAGAGGTAGAAAGGATTAACTTGTTCACCGAAGCACCAGCTGTAAACTTCATAGAGACGATGAAACCTGAAAAGGCTCGGGTTGATTTGGAGAAAGCAAACATCGTGGTGGCGGTTGGGAGAGGGTTCAAGAGGAGAGAAGACCTATCGATGGCCGAAGAGCTCGCGCGGCTAATCGGGGCGGAAGTCGGATGTAGTAGGCCGATATCCGGAGACCTAAAATGGTTGGAGGAGGAGAGACACATCGGCCTATCGGGGAAGAGAGTGAGGCCGTCGCTTTACATCGCCTTAGGTATATCTGGACAGGTTCAGCACCTCGTCGGTATGCGTGATTCGAAGACCGTGGTGGCGGTCAACACAGACCCCAACGCCCCACTGGCCTCGGAATCTGATTACTACTTCGTGGCAGATTTGTACAAAATTCTACCGTTAACCATCGAAATTATCAAGAAGAAACTGGGTGGCTAAGATGCGATACGCAACAATCGTTTTCGCAAACCTGGGGCCGGGGGGGAGACGAGGACTCATCAAGATAAACGATAGGCCGATGATTGAATACGTGCTGGATGCTGTTCCAGACGATTCCGACGCAATAGTCATTTTGTCTGAAAACGAGAGCATTGAACAATATAGGGAGATTGCTGAGCGTTATGACGCCGGATTAGAGGAGACATTTCCAGAAACCATGGACATCCGGTTTCAGTTCGAGCCTTTCTTGCGAAAGACGAGTCATGATGCTGTTCTCGCGCTTTCATGCGACATGCCGCTGGTAAGCCGAGAAGTAACAAAATTCCTCGTGGAAGTTGTTACGAAGTTTTCGGCCGCGATTCCCAGGCCCGTCTTCGACAAGCCGGAATTCGTCCCCGCTTCTTACCGAGTTACCCCATTTCTCGAGGCCATGAAAAGATATCCTGCGATGAAAATGGCTGAAATCGTCAAGCAGGTTCAAAACGTCTTGTACATCTCGGCACAGAGTTTCAGGGTTTTCGATAATAAGCTTCGATTCTTGACGCGGGTTCAGAACCAAGGCGACGCAAAGAAAGCTGCACAGATTTTGCAGACCTTGGAAGAGAAATGAACCATGCTTCCGGTTGGGAAACTTCCAGAACAGGTTTTGAAAAAAATCGTGCTCCGTAGGGTTGGCGTTTTAAGAGATGATGTTGTTCTCTGGCCTGGGTATGGAGAAGACGCGGGAGCAGTCAAGACCTCGAAGGACATTTACGTCTTTTCCATGGACCCGATAACTGGTTCAAAGGCCTTCGTGGGATGGCTGGCTGTCCACGCCTCGGCCAACGACGTGGCTGTGTCGGGAGGCCGTCCGGAATGGTTCTCATCCACAATTCTGCTACCGAAAGGAAGCGGGCCCGATGATTTGAAAAAGATAGTTTCGCAGATTCATCGAGCATGCAGAGGGCTCGGCGTAGCGGTGGTGACGGGCCATTCGGAAGTCGCTCCCTTCGTTTCCGCGCCCGTCGTGGTGGGCCACATGACAGGGAAGCTCGTCGCGTCGAAACCCATCCAAAGTGCTGGAGCGAGGCCCGGAGACCAGATACTGATGGTTAAGCCGGTGGCTTTGGAGGGAGCCGCGATAATTGCAACGGATTTCGCGGAAGTGTTGAGAAGGAAGGGCCTTTCCAAGGAGGAAGTGGACAGAGCTTCAGGTCTCATTCGAAAAACCAGTGTAGTGAAAGAAGCTATCATGCTCGCAAAGCTTGGCGTGAACTCGATGCATGACCCGACCGAAGGAGGGTTACTCGGAGGTCTCTACGAAATCGCTCAGGCAGCAGGCGTGGGGTTCGAAATCGACAGGACTAAGGTCTTGACAGACCCGCTGGTTAACAAAATCTGCGCCGTCATGGAGCTTGACCCCCTGCGTCTGATAAGCTCGGGAACACTAGTTGCCACCGCCCCGAAGTTCGACAAAAGGATAATAGCGAAGCTGAAGGCAAGAATCATCGGAAAAATCTTGCCTAGGAGAAAAGGGATGAGAATAATCGGGGATGATGAGAGCATAAAAGGGCCTGTGCAGGACGAGCTTTGGCGTCTACTGTCTTCGAGCTAAACATAAATACGTTCGACCTCGGATAGTATTCATGGACGTTTTCGACGCAATCAAGACAAGGCTCGAGGTTCGAAACTATTCCTCGGAACCGGTGCCGAGGGAGATTTTGAAGGAAATTTTGGAGGCCGGTCGTCTTTCGCCCAGCGGCCTCAACTCACAGCACTGGCGTTTCATAATCGTCGAAGACCGCAAGGACTTGGCCGAACTCGCCGAAATCAGCACCAGTGGTAAGTGGGTGGCTGGAGCAGCTTTCGCGGTCGTAGTCTTGACCAACCCAAAATATCCATGGCATTTGATAGACGCGGGACGTGCAGTCACTCAAATGCAGCTCGCAGCGTGGAACAAGGGCGTAGGCTCATGCATATACACAGGATATGATGAAAAAGCGATGCGCCAAAGACTCAACATACCCGAAAACTATCACATCGCATGCGTCGTCGGCTTCGGATATCCGCAACGGAGAATTTTAGGGAGAAAGAGGAGGTTGCCGCTAGAGTCGATCGCGTACTCCGGCCAGATGGGCGTAACCTTCAAACCGTAATCTCGTCATCTATGTATTTAAAGACCCCGAAACCAGTCTTTTGAGAAGGATGGAAAAAACCATTCCAAAACGCTACGACCCAAGATACGTCGAAGGACAAGTAGCCAAATTCTGGGCAGAAAACGATTTGGTGAAGAAAGTTCTCCAATCAAACCAAAACGGGCCTCTGTTCTCGTTCTTGGAAGGCCCGCCCACCGTCAACGGCTACATGCACATCGGACACACAAGAGGACGAGTTTACAAGGACATCGTCCTCCGTTACAAAACCATGAAAGGCTTCAGGGTTTGGAGACGCGCTGGATGGGATTGTCAAGGCCTTCCAACCGAGATAGAGGTCGAGAAAAAGCTTGGAATAACCAGCAAAAGAGATATCGAGAAAATCGGCATGGAGAAGTTTGTCCAAGAAGCATGGAACGTCGTCGACCACTACCTAAGCCATTGGAGGAGAGCGAGTGAAAGGCTTGGATTATGGCTGGACTATGACAACGCGTACGAGACGCGCAGGGACGAGTACATGGAACACGTGTGGCACTTGCTTAAAAAAGCCAGCGAAGAAGGAGACCTCGTCGAAAGCCTCCGCGTCGTTCCATCCTGTCCACAGTGCGAAACAGCGCTTTCTCAGCACGAGCTCGCGCAGGGATACGAAGAGGTCGTCGACCCATCCATCTACGTCAAGATGCCGCTCACCGAAGGCGGATACGTGATTATTTGGACAACGACGCCTTGGACGCTTCCGGGAAACGAAGCCATCGCGGTAAAGCCAGACGCTCACTATTTGGAGCTTGAGGTCGACGGCGAGAAATGGTTTGTAGCGGAGCAGCTTTTGCAAAAATTTGTTGAAGAAACGAGGATAAACAACTACAGTGTAGGACGAAGGTTTGAAGGCGAATACTTCGTGGGAAAACGTTACGTACATCCTTTGATCGACGAAGTTCCACGTCATCGAGGCGAGGATCATTTCATCATTCCCTCTGAACATGTCACACTCGAAGAAGGAACTGGGTTTGTCCACATCGCACCAGCGCACGGTCCGGAAGACTTCGAATTGGGACAACGTCACGGCCTCCCAGTTTTCTGCCCGGTCAGTTCGTCAGCCTTTTTCACCGTCGAAGGCGGGAAGTACGCGGGACTGAAAGTCTGGGAAGCGTCGGAAAAAATAGTCAAAGACCTAGAAGCGAAGAAACTCCTCGTCCGAAAATTGGAGATACTCCACAGCTATCCACACTGTTGGCGATGCGGAACCAAGCTCATCTACTTGACCAGTGTTCAATGGTTTTTAAAAGTCGACCGGATAAAGGAGAGAATGATTCAGGAGAATAAGCTCGTCAAATGGTGGCCCGATTGGGCGGGGTCGAGCAGGTTCGGAGACTGGCTCGTCAACGCTCAGGACTGGTGCATCTCGCGGAGCAAGATATGGGGAACACCTTTGAACGTTTGGAAATGTCAATCATGCGGAAATAAAATTGTTATTGGTTCGAGGGCTGAGCTCGAAGAAGCGGTTGAAAAACCATCTGTGAAAAGACTGCACAGGCCATGGGTGGACGGATACGTCTTCCGCTGCCGCTCATGCGGGGGGATGATGAAACGCATTCCCTTCGTCCTGGATACATGGCTCGACTCCGGAATCGCCTTCTTCGCGAGCGTCGACGCCCTCAGACAACCACAGCTATTCAACGAACTCTTCCCGTACGACTTCATAACAGAAGCGATCGACCAGACCAGAGGATGGTTCTACACACTCCTCTTCACTTCAATCCTCCTAACCGGCAGGTCACCCTTCAAATCGGTCCTTAACCAAGGTCACGTACTCGACGAATTCGGCAAAAAAATGTCGAAATCTAGGGGGAACGTCGTATGGGCCGAAGACGCCTTCGACAGATACGGCGTCGACCCCATAAGAATCTACCTGGTGAGCAAGGCCGAGCCCTGGAGCACCATTAACTTCGTGCCATCGGAAGTCGAGGAAACAATCGAAGACCTCAACATCCTCTGGAACGTATTCCAGTTTGCATCATTGTACCAGAGGCTTGATAACTTCGACCCCTCTAGACACCAGCTGGAAAAATATCTTGCTCTACTCAGGCCAGAGGACCGGTGGATCCTAGCCAGGGTAAACGACGTGGTCGCAAAGGTGTCGGCCTTCCTCGAAGAAATGGAGATACATAAGGCCGTTAAAGAGATACTTTCGTTCATCGTAGACGACCTAAGCAGAACGTATTTACGCAGCGTTAGGAGAATCGCTTGGACAGAGGCAGAATCTCCGGAAAAATTCGCCGCCTACTCCTGTCTCAACTACGTGCTAAGGAAACTTCTCCTTGTTCTGGCTCCGTTTGCGCCGTATATCACAGAATATCTCTACCAAGGCATCAGAACTGCGTCAGATAAGCTAAGCATCCATTTAGAATCATGGCCCTCTGTGGACACAGCTTTCCACGACTCATCACTCATCTCGCGGATGGGTTTGGTTAAAAATGTCCTCACGTCTGTTTTGGCTGCCCGTCAGAAGGGGGGGAGGAAGCTCCGCTCCCCAGTTGCTCGGATAGTTTTGGTCACGAAGACGCAGGAGGCTTACGAAGCCATTAAGACTTTTTCAACTTTCCTTAAGGAAAGCGCGAATGCCGAAAACCTTGAAATCTTTCCTCCCGGCTCAGAGTTCGATGAACTATCGTGGGTTGTCGAGGCTGACCTGTCGCAACTCGGGCCACTGCTCGGGAAACGGCTTCCACAGCTTCTCCAATACCTCAAAAACAGCGACGGCAGAATGCTAAAAAAAGAGATCGAAGCCAAAGATGGGCTTCGTGTGCCACTTGCCGACGGCGACAGGTTCCTGCCGTCGACCATGTTCATCGTGGAAAGGAAAGTCCCCGACTCGTACTCTTCGTCCGACAACCCGCACGCGGAGGTGTACGTAGACCTTCGGATGTCGGAAGAGCTTGAGGCCACTTCCTCTGCAAAAGAGATTATCCGAAGGATACAGGTTATGCGTAAGGAGGCGGACCTAAACGTTCTGGAAAAGGTCGAATGCGTCGTTCAGGTTGATGAAGAGGCCTTCAGACGTCATTTGGAGATGAAAAAGGAATTCATCGAAACGGAGACAAGGGCTTCAATCAAGTTTTCAGGCCTTGATGAGCCTTTGCCGGAGGGCTTTTTCATGAGGCTGTGGGATATCGACGGTGTTGCGGCAAGAATAGCTCTTAAACGAACATCTAATAATACTTATAACCAGGCCGGGTGAAACTGAGCCGCTATGGTAAACCCGAAGGTAGGCATTGCCGTGGGTGCCGCCGGTGTTTTGATCGTCCTACTTCCGATAATTGCCCTCTTCCTGACGGGAGGATTTGATTCTCCAATTCAAAGATTTTATGACACCCAGTTAGCGCCCGGGCTTCCGGCAGGAGTGATAATAACGGCCGCTGGTGCGGCCATCACAGCAGTCGGGTTAATAGTTTTCGTCAAGGGTATGAGGTCACTGTCACCGTATTCGTCGCCTATAACGCCTTTTCGAGGGCCTTCGAAAAGAGAGTCGCGGCCCAGCGCCGAGTTGGAAGAAATAGAGCGTGAAATTTCATCGATTCTTGATGAAAAAGGCCCGGCGATGGAAATCAGGACTGTTTCGCCTATGCCTACACGGCAGGCGGCTGTCGAGCAGAAGCCTGTCGCACCCAAGTCCAATCCGGGCGCTAAGACTTTGATCGTGGTGACGAAAGGGATTGACATGGTTTGCAAGTCATGCGGTGCAGTCAACCCGATAGGCTCTCGTGTATGTGCTTCCTGTGGTGTCGGGTTGTTTGAGCCGAACCCGAAGGCTGAATCATGTCCAGTGTGTGGTGCGCCCGTAGACGAATCTTACAAGATTGGAGAGAACATCGTCTGTGGGATATGCTTCAGCGAGCTTAAATACGAAAGCGCAGTTTAACTTTTTTAGAGACCCCAAAACGGTGCAGATGACTTGGAAGCAACGAAGCCTTTGACTATCATAATGCGCAACCTAAACAAAAACGTCAAAGTCATTCTGAAGAACGACGCACGCTACGAAGGAACCATGGTTGAATGCGACGGTTACATGAACATGCTCCTCGAACACGTCGTCGAATACATGGGGGATAGCAAAACAGCAGGATATCCGAAGGTTCTGATACGTGGAAACAACATCATGTATGTAATCTTTACCGAAAAGTAACCGGGTAAAACGGGCTAAGAGGTTAATATTCAGGAGGTTTGCTGCTGTTTCGAGAAGACGATGAGGCATTCGTTTGTGACCGTTGAGCACCTCGACAAAAAACCGGTTACGGAGCAGGAGATCGAAATGGTTGAAAGGAAAGGCCTCGGCCACCCAGACTACATCATCGACAGCGCCTGCGAAGAAGCTTCTCTGCAACTTTCTCAGTACTACCTCTCAAAATATGGATACATTCTTCATCACAACGTCGACAAGGGGCTGTTGATTGGCGGAAGAGCCTACAACACCTTCGGGTACGGGAGGCTCGAGGAGCCGATAACCATCATCATCGCCGGACGTGCTTCGACTTCGGTCAAAACAGCCGCGGGCGAGGAGAAAATTCCCTACAAAGAAATAATCAGAGACGCTGTTAGGTCGATGATTAAGCGGAATTTCCGGTTTCTCGACTTTGATTCTCACGTTCAATTAGAAGTGAGGGTGAGGGAGAGCAGCCCCGATTTGAAAGCGGTCGTAGAATCCCAAAAAGACATGCCTTTGGCAAACGACACGTCATACGGCGTCGCTTTCTACCCGTTTACGCCGCTTGAAACGCTTGTCTTAACCATCGAAAGACAACTAAACTCTCCTCAATTCAAGGCCCGGGTCAAAGAAAGCGGTGAAGACATTAAGGTCATGGGGTTGCGGAAGGGCTCCAAGATCACCGTGACCGTGGCGGATGGAATAGTCAGCACCCTGACAAAGGACCGTGACCACTACATATCGGTCAAAGAACAGATAAAGACCGAAGTCGAAAACCTCGCCTCCAGAATAGCGGGAGACCACGACGTAACAGTTCACGTCAACACCGCTGACAAATACGGCACCAACATCCAAAACGAGATCTTCTACCTAACCTTCACGGGCACTAGCGCAGAGCATGGGGACGACGGAAACACTGGACGAGGAAACAGGGCCAACGGACTGATAACCCCTAACCGTCAGATGTCGCTCGAAGCAACGGCGGGAAAGAACCCAATTTCACACGTCGGCAAGATCTACAACGTATGCGCCGGCTTGACGGCTCGGCGAATCTACGAAGAAACGAAAAGGGTCAAAGAGGTTTATGTCCGGATGCTGAGCCAAATCGGCAAACCGATAAACCAGCCCCTTTCAGTCTCAATTCAAGCCATTCCGGAGGACAAAATGGACCTCAACCTAATCCGTGAAATCGAGGAGATCGCCTACGACGAAGTCGCGAACATTAGGCGTGTCACGGAGTTGATTTTATCTAGGAGAGTCTCTGTTTTTTAGAGATGTGCGTCGAGTCCTCGCTTCCTTCTCAAGACCTCCATGCACGTCCTTGGGGTGAGGCATTTGAACTCTATTTTTGCTGATTTGAGGGTTGACGCGGCTGTCCTCGTTGTTGAAGGTGCGGCGAGGATGGTTCTCGGTCGTTTGCCGAATTCTCTTTCAAGCTCGTCGGCGTACCTTTGAAGCTGCCGAACGTCTTCCTCGTTGGCGGGTTTTCTCTTCAACTCGACAACGGTCAAGACACCGTCTTTGTCTATTCCGAAGACGTCGACCCTTCCAGTCCTCCCTGCCCTCCGCTCCTCGGCAAATGGCTTGAAGCCCTCTTCCAATAAATTCGGTTCGAGCAGAACCGCCTGCTTCATCTCCAACTCCGAAGCATGCATCTCAAACTCCGCTTCGTCAGACAAGCCGAAAACAGATACCTCAGGCTCCGACGTGAAAACGATTTTCAGAAATTCACCCCCCTTTGAGGCCTTGACGACCTTTAGACCGTTTTCATCGACGAATTCTATTTTTGAGCCTTTCGGCTGCCAGTTCACCGGCTCGTGGCCTGTGGGCCTGTGGACGAGGATGCTTCTATCTTTTTTGATGATTACGAGCCTTTCACCTTCACCAAGTTTCGAAGCCGCCCTTCCTTCGTAGTGGACGACGCAGCGGCCCGCCAACACGATGACCGAGCCGTTGGTCAGACCTTTCCTCGCCCTATCCATCCAAGTCATATTATCTCGGTAGGTTTAGCAGTTCGAGGATGTGGATATGGATGTCTGATTTTACGGGGAAGTAGATGAAGAACCAAGCGAGCTGGACTAACGCGACCCCGTACAACACGGCCCGTGAAAACCTGTCGCCGCTCAATACGGTCGACAACCCGAGGGCCACGGCTGGAAGCGTGGGGAGAAAGTAAAACGTGTAGACCCATCTTTGAAGGAGGTGGCCGATGATGAAGTATGGCCCGTAGCTAGCCAAAATCCAAGTGAACACGAAAGTCTGCACGGTGTCCCCCCCACGGGACTTTATGGTGTAGTAGAGAGAAAAACCGATGACAAGGGCAGTTGTCCACCAGTAGGGGCTGTATATTCCATAGTAGGCTATGGGATGCCAAGTGCGTTCGCCGGCGGTTGCGATTGCGAGGAAGTAGGGGGTCGCAGCGAATGGTGAAATCGGTGATATCCAGCTCAAGGGCAGGTCGACGGTCACACGTCTTCCGTCGTTTTCGACCACGGTGCATCTGAGGGGAAGTTCATATTCGGAGCAGTTGTATCTTAATTGACTGTGGTAGTTGAGGATATAGTCGAGGTGGGCGAACGGGCTGTTGAAGGCCTTGTAGTAGAAATCGTAGGCGGCGAGGCCAGCGAGGAAGACAACAAGCCCTACGATGACGATTTTCTCGAAAATCGGCGACCAGCTGTAAATTAGCTCCGTTATCTTCCTTCTCTGGTGATAAATCGTTACGAGGCTGAAGAGCAGAAGCGCGGCGATGTTAAATATCGTCGATGTTTTGGAGAGGAGGGCCAGTCCAAGAATTGACGCGGCGAACAAATACCGCCGTCGGATATACAGGTATGTTCCGAGGAAGAGGAAGAAGAAAGCTGGGCCGTCGAGCATCGCGATTGTCCCGATGTTGAAGAACATGACGTCCGCCGCGATGAAAAAAGTGGTGAAGAAAGTGTGTGAGCGGTTTTGGGTCAGCCTCCAGACAATTAACGGGAGATGAGCTACGGCCGCGGACGATAGGATTGATGGGAAGAAACGCCATCCGAGCGGGTTGTCGCCGAACATCATCATCGAAAGAGCGATGAGGAGTTTCGAAAGGGGTGGATGCTCGTGGTTGACCGATTCACCTTTCAATAAACTTCTCACAGCGGGTATGTAGTGTGCTTCGTCGAAAACCAGTCCTCCCTCGAGTTTTTTCACTCCATCGACTTCAACGACGTTGGGAGAGGGTGAGTTGATGATCATGAAACGTAGTGCTAGCAGAATTATGAATACAGCTAACGCGAGCTTTTGATGAAACATCAATTTGTTGAAAAACTTGAAAACGGTTTGCTGGACTGTCATCGTGAATCACCGCGGTTTTTCACCATGTAGGGTCCGAGTAGGCGGTAACCTAGTTTGCGGTAGTAGCCGCGTACACCTACTCCGCTGATCACAGCCAAACGTCCGAGCCCATGCTCTTCGAAAACGATTCTTTCAGCCTCCTTCATCAACATCCTCCCAAACCCTCTATGCTGAGATGTCGTTTCGTCGGCCGGTGTTCCAACGGTTTTCATCGCTCCGTAGACGTGAAGTTCACGGACTAAGCCGGCGTCTTCGAGCTCAGGCCTCAAAGCTCTCCGTGGAATACGAACCCGCACAAACCCGAGTAAAGCATCAGAATCTTCGTCCTCGACCGAAACGAAATAATCCAATCCTCCGGAAGATTGGTATCTCAGACTTTTCATGGCGACTGTGTTGAGGTTGACCTTGCCGACGTGTCCGTGTTCACGGCACCGGATGCATCTGCAGGATTTGCCGACCACTTTCTCAACGACCTGACGGAGATTGGGAATATGGAGCCCGTCCAAAGAGACATTCAGGGGGATTTCGCGTTGTATCCTCGCAATCCTCACATACGGCGGAACACGACGCATGAATTCAGTCAACATCTTCACCAGCTCTTCGTCTGGATAAGGCTTGTAAAGCCCTTTCCGCCACAAGGCCTCGAGACCTGTTCCAGGAAGAACGAGTGTTGGATAGATTTTCAGCTGGTCGGGCCTAAACCTTTCATCCTCGAACATTTTCGAGAACATCTCTAAGTCCTTGGCGGGAGACGAGAGTGGGAGATTTGGCATGATGTGGTAGCAGACCTTGAAAGCGGTATCCTTGAGGTCAGCGGTAGCATCTACTACATCTTGGAGTGTGTGACCCCTGTTGACAAAAGAAAGGATTTCATCGTCCAAGGCCTGAACACCGATCTCGACTCGGGTGACTCCGTATTCGACGAGCCGTGTCGCGACATCTTTCTTGGCCCAGTCGGGCTTCGTTTCAACTGTAATGCCCGAAACATGTATCGGCGAGGATTCGCTCATGAGAAGGGCTTCTTCCAGGCTGTTGGTCGCCGCACCGTTGAGGGCGTCGAGGCATTCTTTGATGATGAAACGCTGGAAATTATCTGATGTGGCGGTGAAAGTTCCGCCGATGATGATGAGTTCCACTTTGTCGACTTCGTGGCCCATACGACGGAGCCGTTCTAAAGCCGTCTCCACTTGTTTGCGTGGGTCGTAGTTGTATGAGGCGGCTGTTTTGACGACGGCTTCCTCACCTGTGTAGCTCTGCGGTGTTCCGAAGGGTTTGCCACCGGGGCAGTAGATGCATCGACCGTGTGGACATTCGAAAATGGGCGCGACGACAGTGATAACAGACACACCGGACAAGGTTTTTACGGGCTTTCTCTTAACTGTCGTGTTAAGCAGAGATGCTATTTCATCGTCCGATGGGAATTTTTCGAGACGCAGCTTCGAAGCCAGCTCTCTTTTGAGTCTTTCAGCCTCCTCCCTTCCTATCACCGTTGTCTTCGTCGACAACTTACAGTCTCCTTTTGACTGAACGAGATACCGAAGCGATGCTTTTAAGGGCTTTCACGTATCTCGGCCCCAAAGGTCCGGCGAAAACAACCTCATCATATCCCATTTCGGTGATTTCTTGAACCAGTTCTTCGAGCTTCCTCGCGTTACCCCAGAAACTGAAAAACGCAACCCAGCTTCGGTCTGCTATTCTGTAGAGCTGCTCCCAGTCGCGCCGAGCCAAAACCTGAGCGACCGTGTCCCTGTAGCTCGATGACACGCCGGCTCTTTCGATATATTTTTCAGGGGCCCCGACCATCAGGTAGGCAGCGTAGGGAACAACGGTTTTCCAGGCCTTCGCCTCGTCGTCGTGAACTGAGGTTATCAGGTATGCGGCCCGTTTCAAACCGGGCCTACTGTCCGAGCCCATGAACTCAAGAGATTTTCTGAGCATTTCCGTGTTTGACCAGTTGACCAGTATTCCGTCGGCAACTTTTGCGGCGGCTTCAATCATCTTCTCTCCCTGTGCACCGACGTAAATCTTGACGTCTGAAACCTTGTAGGTGTCAAGCAACCCAAATGCGCTCCGCATCGTCGCGACCGCTTCAACCACTTTTTCGACGGGCTTATCACGAACGTACCCAAGCTGTTTGAGGGAACTCATATCTCCCGCGCCGACCGCGAACCTCAGCCTTCCAGGGCAGAGCTCCCAAAGCGTTGCAGCATTCTGAGCCATGACGACCGGGTGGAAAACGTATGGGTTCACTACCGCCGGACCGAGCAAAACCCTTTTCGTGTATCTCGCGATGGTGGCGAGAGTTATCAGAGAGCTTCTGTTGAAAAAATGTTCGCTGACCCAGATTCCGTCGAACCCGTTTCTTTCGATCAGAACGCTTGCCATGGAGAGCTTCCACAGAGGGTCTTTCGGGACGACTTCGACCGAGAAAAGTTTCACCTAAAACCCCCCTTCAAAGCCGACTTCGTTTTCTCGGGTTCACATTTTCTACATGCTCTCAGCAAAACACGGAAGCCATCATCACCCTCCAACTCATCCGCTAGAAATTTTTCGAAAACCTTCCAGCCCAAATCAGGCGGTACGGCGTTTGAGTTAACGCTTGACATCAAAACCTCTAAGAGCTGCTCAACCCTCTTACTTGCCATAACCTCCTCAGCCTTTCAAAAAATTCAGCAAAGCGTCGTTGACAGCTTCAGGGTTTTCCTCGTGAACTCCATGACCCGACTCAGGGTCTACGAAAATTTTAGCCCCCATCCGCTCGGCAACCTCCCTGTTCTTCTCGACTGGAACCAAGTTGTCGAGCCCCCCTAGGATGAACAACACGGGGCAGCGGATTTTCGACGTCAACCCCAGATCGAAATCCTCCATCAAGCTAAAGGCTTCAACGAGGGTTTTTCCCGATAGTTTTACTGACTGGTAGTAGGCTTCGACGAGCTCGTCATCAACCAGTGACCGCTTCACATAAACTTGTTTCAAAACATTCCTGATGAAACGCTTAGACATGAAAACGCGGCTGAATATGTCGTAGAAAGGTCTGATGGACAAAAGCTTTGCAGGAGCTCTCCTCCTTCCAGCCCCTGCTCCGAAAAGAGCAGGGTTGATGAGGACGAGTTTCTTGACAGTTTCTGGGTTGCTGGTTGCTTTGTAAATGGAGATGGCGCCGCCCATCGACATGCCGACGAGGTTGAAGCGTTCGACGCCGATTTTTTCGAGAAATTTGAGGAGAAAATCGTTTACGCTTTTGAGACGGAGACCATTTGGAAGCTTTTGCGAGAGGCCGAACCCGGGTAAATCGAGAGCTATCACCCTGAAGTGTTCCGCGAGCGCAGCAATGTTACGACGCCACGAATAGGAGCTCGAAGCCCAGCCGTGAATCAACACCACGGGCTCGCCGACACCTTTCTCCACGGAGAAGACTTCAACGCCGTCGACAAATGCTTTGATGCCTTGCTTGACGTGTTCGGGCAAGCCGACCAAACCATCCCTAAAAGTTTGTACCATAAGATAAGGATGAGTCGCTGTCCCGAACAAAAAGAGATATATACGCTGTTCAAAAACATATTTTAATGTCGGGGTTCGTTTCACCCCGTGCAAAAATCAGCGGAACCGTATCCAGCAGTTGCTACATCTACGGTTGCACCGAAGTGGGGGAGGAGAGCTTCATCGATGAAGAGGTCACAGTCGGCTACCCAACAAGACAGAGACTGGCAAAATCGCTCCAGCTAGGGATGGTCAACACGTTAGAATGTATCGAGGCGGCGAGTTTAGGCAGCTTCATCGGCCCACGATGCATCGTTAGGAGAGGCTGCATCATCTACGACGAAGTAATCATCGAGGGTAACGTGGAGCTGGGGCACAACGTGTTGATAAGGTCTGGGTCGATAATCCGTAGCGGCTCTAGGATCGGTAGCTCATCCATACTCGACGGAACCGTGTTGGTAGGTAAAGACGTAAACATTCAGTCTAACGTCTACATCCCGCATCTCACAAAGGTTATGGACAGAGCGTTCATCGGCCCAAACGTCGTCATGACCAACGACCCCTACCCTGTCGGGGAGACGCTGAGGGGGCCGACTATCGGCGTTGGAGCAGTCATCGGTGCCGGTTCAGTCATACTCCCTGGCGTGGAGATCGGAGACGGCGCCGTGGTTGGCGCCGGTTCCGTAGTTACACGCAACGTTCCATCGAACGTTGTGGTTTATGGTGTTCCAGCAAGATACGCTTACGGCATCGATGAATACGAAAAAAGGAAACGGAGCTACGTCAAGCAGTAGGGATGTTTATGTTCACGTCTCAAAACTTTAAAAACAACCGTTTGCTGCCATTAAGTAGGTGAGGAAGAGGAATAAGTAATGGCCGAAATATGCTCCACATGCGGTCTTCCTAAATCGATTTGCGTTTGCGGCACGATAAGCCGCGAACAACAGAGAGTTAAGATAAAGCTCGAACTAAGGAAGTGGAACAAACCGACCACTGTTATCGAAGGTTTGAACGGAACTAAGAAAGATTTGCAGGAGATAGCCTCGAGGCTAAAGGCTACACTCGCCTGCGGCGGCGTCGTCAAGGATGGTCAGATACTTCTGCAGGGAGACCACCGTGACAGAGCTAGGGATGCTTTGCTTGAACTCGGTCTTTCCGAAGAAAATATAGAGGTGATTTAGGCGGCAACGCTTTCGAGGACGTCTTTCAGTCCCTTGAACCTGTTTCGAACAGTCACCTCAGTAACTCCTGCTGCTTTGGCAATGTCCTTCTGCGTGAGGTTCTGCGTCGTCTCCTGGCACGCCATGTACAAGGCGGCTGCCGCTATTCCAACAGGGTCTTTCCCAACCGTCGCTTTTTTCTTAACCGCTTCGTTCAGAAGCCTCTGAGCCTCCTGAACTGTTCTCTGGTCGAGCCCCACTTTGGCAGCGATTTTGTTCACGTAGATCGACGGGTCGGCCACCGGCACCTTCAACCCAAGATGCTTCAGCAGGAGACGGTATCCTTGGGCGATCGTCTTCCTCTTGACAGCAGGATAGGACCTTTCGAATTCTCTGAGGTCTCTTGGTGTGCCGAGCATTCGGCAGGCGGCGTAGGCTGCGGCGGCCATGATGGATTTAATCGAACGGCCTCTGACCAGCCCAGCTTTCAAAGCTCTCCGGTAGATTAGCATGGCTCTTTCGGCCACGGTTTGGGAAAGACGTAGCTTGTCGACGTATATCTGAAGTATGTTGACTGCTTGTTGTAGGTTTCTTGTTTCGCTGGAATTTATTTGGGATGTCGCGTCAAGCTTTTTGAGCCTCAGCATCTTTTCCCTTGTCTCTTTTGAGAGCTTTCTGCCCGAAGCATCCTCATCGACGCCTTCGATAACTGTCGAAAGGCCGTGGTCGCGGTACATCGGCGAAAGCGGAGCCCCAACTCTGCTTCGGCTTCCTTCTTCTTCGTCGAGGTTTCGCCATTCCGGCCCCATGTCCACATCTTTCTCCTGGATTACGTACCCGCAGTTCGAACAGCTTATCTCGCCAGTCCTCTGGTCGGTCACAAGCATCTCGTATCCGCATTCAGGGCAGAACTCCATTTCTCTCCAACTTTTCCTGACCATTCTTCACTCACCTCCTCCGAAAGACATATAGGAGAGAATCCCTTTTTTCATGTTTCCCCCTATAAGTCTTTCGTCCCCAATAACTTAATGCAAATATATAAACGTTTCTTCCGCTCCGGAAGGGGATAAATAAATCCGCGGCAAACCATTGGTGAATTGATAAAAATCTACAACACGATGTCGCGTAGCATTGAAACTTTTCAACCCATCAACCCGGGGTTTGTGACGATTTATGTCTGCGGCCCGACGGTCTACGACTCGGCCCATCTCGGTCACGCCAGAACATACATCGCCTTTGACGCCATAATTCGATTCCTAGAATTCATGGGGTTTAAGGTCAAGTATGCAAGAAACATCACGGACGTCGGCCATCTCCGAGAAACCGGAGAAGACAGAATGATTGTCGGAGCAGAAAGGCTGAGAAAACATCCGATGGAAGTTGCCGACAAATACATGCTGGAGTTTTTCCGCGACATGGATGCTTTGGGTGTTCGAAGACCGGACATTCAACCGCGAGCGAGCATGCACATCTCAGAGATCATCGAGGCCGTCGAGAAACTCGTCGACACCGGATACGGGTACGTCTTGGATGGTAGTGTCTATTTTGATGTGAGCAGAGTGCCCGATTATGGTAAACTCTCAAAGATAAAGCCTGAGGAACTCGTCATGCACCGTATCGACCCTGACCCGCGGAAAAGAAACCCGGCTGACTTCGCTCTCTGGAAACAATCACCTCCAAACTATCCCTTCTCTTGGAAGACGAGGTGGGGCCGGGGATTCCCAGGCTGGCACATCGAATGCTCTATAATGAGCATGAAATACCTCGGAGAACAGATAGACATCCACGGCGGAGGACAGGAACTCATCTTCCCACACCACGAAAACGAAATAGCGCAGTCAGAGGCCTTAACGGGCAAAAAACCTTTCGTCAAATACTGGCTTCACACGGGCGAGCTCACAGTCGGCGGGAAAGGAATGCACAAATCCTACGGAAACTTCATCACGATACGGGACATCCTCGGGAAATATTCAGCCGACGAGGTCAGGGTTTTCATCCTTTCCTCTCACTACCGAACTCCCCTTGACTACTCTGAAAAAGCGATGGAACAGGCCGTGGAAAACACATCCAAGCTGTCGAATTTTGCGGAAAACCTTCAGATCATAGCAGAGACAGCGAACACCAAAGGCTCCGACCCCTCCATAAAAGCCAAAGCCCTAGAATTCAGGGAAAAATTCGTCGAATCGATGTCAGAAGATTTCAACACTCCGAAAGCTTTGGCTGACTTGTACGAATTTGTCAAAACATTCAACTCTGTTTTGGATAAAATCGGAGCGGGGGACGCCGCCTACCTGCATGACTTGTTTATGCAGATGTGCAGCTGTCTCGGCCTGTTCCTGACCAACGGAAAAAGACCTTCGACCATCCACGCTTACGAATTAGTCAAAATCATATTGGAGACGAGGCGTGAGCTGCGTAGGAGAGGAGTTTACGACCTAGCGGACCGTTTGAGGGCAATGCTCGCTGAACGTGGAATCTTTGTGGAGGACCTTAAAGATGGTGAAAGGGTTAGAATAGGTCGATAGGGTTTGAAGGCGGTTCTTCTTTCAGGCGGATACGGGAAGCGGCTCAAACCATTGACGGAGTCAATCCCCAAGCCGCTCATCGAAGTCGCGGGAAAACCCATAATAGTTTGGCAGATAGAATGGCTCAAAAAACACGGCATAAAAGAATTCATCATCTGCGTCGGGTATCTCCGGGAAAAAATTGTGGAATCTTTGGGAAGTGGCCAGAGGTTAGGCGTTAAAATCGGTTATTCTGTTGAAGACGAGCCGCTTGGAACGGCTGGCGCGTTGAAGAACGCGGAACACCTCCTCAGGTCGGACAAGGTGTTCGTGGTCGTTAACGGCGACGTCCTCACTACCTTGAATCCATTGAGGCTTGTTGAAAAAATCGACCATAACATGGCTTGCATAGCCCTAACCAGGCTTCCTTCTCCCTATGGAATTGTTGAGTTCGACGAAACCACAAATCTAGTCAAAAAGTTCGAGGAAAAACCAAGGCTGCCGAACTACATCAACGCGGGCGTTTACGCCTTCAGCTCAAAGGTCCTCGACTATATACCGCAGACCGGAGACCTAGAGAAAACCACTTTCCCCTTACTCGTCGAAAGGAAATCTTTGGTGGCAGTGGTCTACGAGGCCGATGATTGGATAAGCATCGACAGCCACAAAGACCTCGAAGAAGCGAGAAGGGTGGTTGAAAAATTTTAGAACGACGTAGGCAACTTCAAAACCATCACGTATGCATCTTCTCCATCAGCGTAGTATCTCCGTTGTATTTCCCTCACGACGAACCCAACTTTTCTGTACAATGACACGGCTGGCTCGTTGCTGACCCGAACTTCTAGGTAGGCTTCTTCACATCCGTACTCGTTGGCCAGGGCTTGAACGGCCCTGCGGACCAGTTCTTCTCCGACGCCCTTTCTCCTGTGTTGGGGGAGCACGGCGACTGAGACGATGTGGCCGGCGCGACGAATCTTGAGAAAATCAAATTTTGAGAAGATTCTTTCGACTCTGCACATGATGTACCCGACAATTTTGTTGTTTGATTCGGCTATCCAAAATGCTTTTGGATATTGTTTGGCGAGTTCCTCGAAGAATCCGTAGGTATAGTTTTCCGGAAGACATATTCTGTTGACGTTCATGACCTCCAGGATGTCTGTCTGTTTAACTGTTCGGAAAATGATTTCTCCGCCGCCCAGCTTGTCGAATTGCTGCATCTGTAAACCGGTCCAACGACTCGCTTTTAAGAATTAAAGAACAATCACGAATTCGAGGCTTGAAAAAGGCCTGAGCGGAATAATATGACCTAAACCTCTTGAGACGTAGAGGCTTTTTTCGCCTGACCGGTAGTATCCTCTGACGTAGGTTGAGTTTGAATATATTGTCACTCCTCCGACGACTAATCCTCCGTGCGTGTGGCCCGCGAGCATCAAACATCTGCCGCGGACGAAATCAAAAGCGTTTGGGTCGTGGGCTACGACCAGGCCTTCTACCGAAGATTCGGGATACCGGCGTTCATCATTCCAGTCAAAACCATAGATTTTTCCGATTTTTGGACTCTCTAAAGCCCCCCTTATCTCTCGATATCCTGTCTGGTTCAAGATTTTCCTAACCATAGAATCTTTTCCGCTCCAGTATTCGTGATTCCCCATCACAAAGTATTTCTCATTGGCTTGAATTTCGGTAATGACTTCCTTCACGTAGTGGTCGTCTCTTGTGTATTCGTCAACCAAGTCGCCGCCTAGAACAACTATATCGGGGTCTTCAGCCTCTAGAATCCGTAGCACATCATCTACCCTCCTCTCCCTGTGATGAATGTGAAGGTCTGGTAGGAAGACGAGCTTAACGCCGAGCCCGGCCTCGATGATGGTTTTTTCCAACCGGTGTGATTCGTCGGTAAACAGAACAGCCGGCAACGTTGATGCCGCTAGAGCGCCGAGGAGAAGACGTCTTTTCACATTCGTCTGGCAGATTTTTTAGCCGGGTTTTAAGGTAATGGTTGTGCGAACTAACCTAAGCATCGGCCAAACTATGACAGAGTCTCGCTTCTTCGTAATGCCCCACGACGCAAACCCCATCGGAAGACTTCATGGTGGGCGGCTTATGGATTGGACGATCACTACCGCGGCCCTGTGTTGCGTGAGGTTCAGCCGAGGCGATGTTGTTTTGGCGGCTCTCGACGACCTGTTTTTCCTATCACCAGCATCCGTCGGCGACATGGTCGTGGTCAAGGCTTGGGTGGAATATGCGGGCCATTCATCGATGGAGGTAGGCATATCGGCTTACACGCACCCTCATCTAGTGAGAGATCCTGTGCTTGCAACCACGTCTCACATGGTTTTCGTAGCAGTTGACTCGGCAGGGAGACCTAGGCAGCTTCCCTACGATATAAGCCCTAGGGAAGAAGAGGAAACGGTTTACAGAGTCGCGGAGGCGAGAATGCTAAAGAGAAAAGCTGCTTTGACTACTCGAGAGCGGTTAAGCCTCGACCTTTCCGACTATGGGCCCGACGCAAGATACCGTATGAAATCCTCTCATCTCGTGACTCTCGAGGAGGCGAGAATAGGTGGAATCATGTCCGGAGGCCGTTTGTTACACATCCTTGATGAGTTGGCTAGCGCGTTGGCGGCGGCTTACGCCAAATCACTGGTCGTCACGGCTTCAGTTGATTCAACCATCTTCCTCCACCCAATCCGCGAAAGAAACATCATAGACATAGAAACGGTTTTGACCGGCGTGGGAAGGACATCGGCAGAAATTGCCGCAAAGGTTGTTACCGAAAACCCAGCGAGCGCGGTCAGACGCCACGCTGTAACCACCTATCTTACTATGGTGTCCGTCAACGTATCCGCCGAACCGGTCGAGATGCCGCCGTTCGTCCCCGCAAACGAAGGTGAAAGAAAAAGGTTTGAGGAATTCCTCGAGAGAAGACGGGAAAGGCTGAAAAGGTTGGAGGAGGTCAAAACCCTAGAGAAGCTTCATCAAGGATTGGTGTCCGGAATTGACCGATGAAATTGGACTGTGTCTTCGCAGCATGGACCTATCGGCGATGGATGCCGTTAAGATCGCGCGAATGGTCGAGGAAATAGGGTTCAAATCGTTTTGGATGACGGAGGAGATGAGCAGAGCATCACCTCCAGTCCTCGCGTTAGTGGCATCGGCTACAACTCGCATCAAAATCGGAACGGCCATCCTAAACATCTTCGCCCGGACACCGATGAACACGGCGATGACCGCGGCGACTCTGCAGGAAATTTCTGGAAACAGGTTTTTGTTAGGCCTGGGTGTCGGAGGCCCGGACATCACGACAAGGGGCCACGGAGTTGATTTCAGCAACCCCGTGGAGAAGATGGCCGAATACATCGAAATTGTGAGGAAGTTTTTGGCCGCAGAGCGGGTCTCATTTCAAGGAAGGTTTTACAGAGTCGACGGCCTAAGGCTTTGGATAAAAACATCGCACCCGACTCCTGTATATGTGGCAAGCCTAAACCCACGAATGCTTATGCTCGCCGGAACCGTTGCAGATGGAATCATCCTCAACATGTTCGACCCTAGAGCGGACCCGTATGTCGAAGAATGGATAAAAAAAGGGTTGTTAAGCTCGAAAAACCCCAGTAGAAATTTTACTAAATACTCATTTGTTTTGACCGCGGTTTCACACAACACCGAATGCATCTCAGCCATGAAAAGGGCTGCGGCCTTCTACCTAAGCTCAAAACCGTATCGAACAATACTGAAAAAAGCTGGGTATGAAGAATTAGTTGAAGAATTTGTAAAGACAATCGAAAGCGAGGGCCGTGATAAAGCAGCGGAGAAAATAGGCTTGGATTTGTTGGATAACGTCGGGCTGTTCTGTGACGAAAACGTGAATGACAAACTTGAACGTTACCGGAGAGCCGGCATCGTGCCATTGATATACCCTCAGCCAAGGCCCGGAAAAGAATTCCAGGACATAGAGACGATAGTGGGAACATTTTCCGCTTTGTAGCTTAAATGTAGGCAAAGCAATGTAAAGAATATGAAATATGTTGGGCTTTTTGAAGAGCTTACAAAGTACGGTCGGTTTGAGCTGGGCGGGAAGGGATATGGTCTGGTTCAGATGACCGCAATAGGGTTGCCCGTTCCGCCGGGCATAATCATACAGACCTCAGCATGCAAGGAGTACTACAGAAGTGGTGGAAAAATTCCTGAAGGCTTGTTTGATGAGCTTAAGCAAAAACTTAAGCAGCTCGAGGTCAAAACTGGAAAGAGATTCGGCGACCCTTCCAACCCGTTGCTTCTGGCGGTGCGTTCGGGAGCCGCGTACTCGATGCCCGGAATGATGGACACTATCCTAAACTTGGGGATGAATGACGCAGTCGCCGAAGGCCTCGTCAAACTTACGGGCGACGAACGATTCGTCTACGACTCCTACAGACGGTTCATACAAATGTTCGCGAGGATAGCCATGGGCGTTAAAACCGACAGGTTTGAGAAAATCCTCGAAGAAACACGTCACAGGCTAGGAGTGAGGTTCGACATCGAAATCCCGGCCTCGGAGATGAAAAAAATCGTAGAGACGTTCAAACAAATAGTTCGGGAAGAAAAAGGCGTCGACCTCCCCCAAGACCCGTTCGAACAGCTCAAGATGGCTGTCGAAGCGGTCTTCAAATCATGGAATAACCCACGCGCCGTAGAATATAGACGATACTACAAAATTCCCGAAGACCTTGGAACCGCCGTCAACATCCAGACGATGGTCTTCGGCAACCTCGGAGAAAACTCAGGGTCCGGAGTCGGTTTTACCCGAAACCCCGCAACAGGGGAGAAAAAGCTCTACGGCGAATACCTACCCAAGGCTCAGGGCGAGGATGTCGTGGCCGGGATACGAACACCGTTTCCATTGGAGAAGCTCGAACCACATCTGCTAAAACAGCTAGAAGATACAGCGAAAAAACTTGAACAGCATTTCAGAGACATGCAGGACTTCGAGTTCACGGTCGAGAACGGCAGGCTTTACATGCTGCAGACGCGGAACGGTAAGAGAACGGCTCAGGCGGCTGTCAAAATAGCTGTCGACATGTTCGAAGAAGGGTTGATTTCAGCGGCTGAAACCCTTCTACGCGTAGACCCCAACGAGCTGAACCAGCTTTTGCACCGAAGACTGGACCCGAGCTTCAAGGGGAAGCCTATCGCAAAAGGACTCAACGCATCTCCCGGAGCTGCTAGCGGGAAGGTCGTGTTCGACACCGATGAAGCAGCTGAAAGAGGGTCTCGCGGTGAAAAAATCATCCTCGTCAGGCCAGAAACAACTCCGGAAGACATCAAGGGAATGATCGCCGCTCAAGGAGTTTTGACTTCTCGCGGGGGAATGACGAGTCATGCCGCGGTCGTTGCGAGGGGGATGGGCAAGCCCGCGGTCGTCGGATGCGAAAACATCCGGATAAACATGGACGAAGGGTTCTTCACGACTGTAGACGGACTAGTAGTAAGGCACAACGACGTGATAACCATAGACGGCGGCACCGGACAGGTTTTCCTCGGTGAAGTTCCAACGACCGAACCGGAGATGACGCCGGAGCTCTACAAACTGCTGAGCTTGGCCGACAAATACAGGAGGTTGGGCGTCAGAGCAAACGCCGACACGCCCGAAGCCGCTGAAAAAGCCCGGGCGTTCGGTGCAGAGGGAATTGGTCTCTGCAGAACAGAGAGAATGTTCAACGCGCCCGACCGCCTGCCAATCGTCAGAGAAATGATAATGGCTCAAACTCAAGAAGAAAGGAGGGCCGCCCTCGCGAAGCTTCTCCCGTTCCAAGTCGATGACTTTCGTCAGATCTTTGCAGTCATGAGAGGTCTGCCCGTGACGGTGAGACTCCTTGACCTTCCTTTACACGAATTTCTCCCACCCGCCGAACAGATCCTCAAGGAAATGTTCGAGTTGGCTTCAAAACCCGGAACTGAGAAGGAGATTGCAGCCCGTCAGGAACTACTCCGGAAAGTCATGGTGTTGAAGGAGCACAACCCGATGCTCGGCCATCGTGGATGTAGGCTCGCGATAAGGTATCCGGAAATTTACGAGATGCAGGTTAGGGCCATTCTGACTGCTGCGATCGAGGTTAGACGAAAACTCGGAGAAACAGCGAAAATTCAGATTATGCTTCCGCTGGTGAGCGAGCGAGCTGAACTGGCCGCTCTCAGGAAAATAATAGACGAGACGGCGTCGAAGGTGTTTGAAGAGTTGGGGGAGAGAATCGACTACAAGGTCGGAACGATGATAGAGACTCCCAGAGCCGCTCTAACAGCAGCCGAAATCGCTGAAGTCGCTGATTTCTTCTCCTTCGGAACCAACGACCTGACTCAGACAACCTTTGGGTTCAGCAGAGACGACGCCGAAGCCAAGTTCATGGCTGACTATCTCGAGAAGAAGATACTTCCGCGTAACCCGTTTGAGTCAATCGATGTTACGGGTGTTGGAAGGCTAGTGAAAACAGCGACGGAGGAGGGCAAGAAATCAAACCCACACCTCGAAGTAGGTATCTGCGGTGAACATGGAGGAGACCCTGACAGCGTAAAATTCTTCCACGAAGCAGGGCTTGACTATGTCAGCGCCTCACCTTACAGAGTGCCGATAGCGCGTCTCGCGGCAGCACAGGCTGCTGTCGGAAAAATCGAGAAGGTCGCGGTCACCATCTAAAACCCTTCAACCTGTTTCTGCTTAACCTCGTTATGGACAAGCCTGTAGCGGGCCAAGTTGCCGTTTCCAAACCTTTCGAGAACACCTCTTTCCGCTAAGCGGGCGAGATAGGTTGAAGCCGTGCTGAGCGGTAGTTGTTCACGATGTTCGAACTGGTAGGCCTCGACAACATCTCGTGAAGTGAAGGATGAAAACGGAAAATGCTTCTCTATGATTTCGACGACTTTCGCGAGTTTGCTCCCCCCAGTGTTTTCAGAGATTTCGGAACCACCACCTACGAGCTCGAGGAAATCAGCGAGTTGGTAGAGTTTTTCCCTGTTTAGCGAGCCCTCGAAAGTTATCGATATCTTGTCACCATCTCCTGTCTCCATTTCAAACCGTATCTTCTTCCGTCGAAGCGTCAACGTCTGCGGAGGGCCTCATAAACACGTGGTTATATCTGTTGGATGGCCAAAGTCATGCATGTGAATACCTGGGTAAGACGATGGGGGCTAAGCAGTCATACCCTTCAAGGATATATTGCTCCGCAACGGGGGTTTGGTCATGACGGAGTCGTCGGCAGCTTTTCGTCTGAAGCTTCCTTCGGCTGATTATTTCGCATCGCTTGTGAAGGCTATTTCATCGGTTGTCGACGAGGGCTCTTTTACCGCCGACAGCGAGTCGCTGAAACTCACTGGGATGGACCCGGCCCACGTGAGCATGGTCAACTTCGTTATGAACAAGGAGGCTGCCGAAGAATACGTGTGTGTTAAACCCGTTGAAATCAAGGTAAACATATCGGAGCTGCTGAAGTTTTTGAAAAGAGCGGGCAACGAGACCCTTTCGCTCGAGTACGATGACGAAAAGAAAAAGCTCCGGCTCGTGTTCATCAACCAGGCGGCCCGGAAAGAGAGGACGTTTATACTGAGCACGCTGGAGCCCGGGGCTGGGCCAACACCGGTTCCGAAACTCACCTTCGAGGCAAAATGCAGGGTCGACACATCCGCTTTCTACGAAGCCGTTGACGATGCATCGCTCGTCAGCGATTACGCCCGCGTCACAATAACACCCAACGAACTGATAGTTTCGAGCAAAAGCGACGTCCAAACACATCGCTCGCGTTTCGAGAAAGACGGCAGCCTTGTCCATGAAATATCAGCCGACAAAGAGGTTTCCGCCAGCTTCAGCCTAACATACCTCGAAAAGATCGTATCCTCCAGCAAATCTCTTTCGGATGAAACCGAAATCCAGCTCTCTAACAACAAACCAATCAAACTGTCGTTTCCGATCACGGGCGGCAAGATCGAATTTCTGATAGCACCGCGTCTTGAATGACTCGGTGGCGGAAGCGTCGCATAAAACCTTTAAATCAACATGTTGATTGTTTGACGGACGGGGGCCGTGGTCCAGCTTGGTCTAAGATGCGCGGCTCGGGCCCGCGAGGTCCCCGGTTCAAATCCGGGCGGCCCCACGGCATTCTTGTTGGATGAGTAAGTTTTTTAAATTGGACAGGACTGTGATGTCCAGATTCGAAGTGTTTGTTTCAGGTGGTGTTGTAGACGTCGACGCGGCTAAGATGATGGTCTACAAGCATTTCACAGTGTTGAACGTTTACTTGGAAGCCGGAGTGCTTACTTTCGAGGTTGGTGATAGCTACATAAAAGACCGTTTCAAAAGATGTTTGTCAGAGCTTAAAACTATCAATTGTTTAGCGACGGCGCGGCGTGAAAACAACGTCATCAAAATCCGGGTATTCCCCTATTCCAGACCCGCAAAGAACGACGTCCGGCTACCGGTTATTCTCGGCATAGTGACGCTAGCAACGGTGACCATAGACGGCATATTGAGGGCCAGTAGCCGCGTTTTCAACATTCTTTTACCCGGCTTCGGCTTCGCCGATGTTCTGTCCAACGGCCTCCTATTCTCCCTAGCGCTTCTCGCCATCATTTTCATCCATGAAATGGGACACAAGCTCTCGGCGAAGATCGATGGAGTTTCAGCGAGCCTACCCTATTTCATACCAGGGTTTCCGGGAATCATACCAACTCTCGGAGCCGTAATCTTCCAGAAGGAACCGCTCGCTAACAGGGACGACATGTTTGATATCGGGATCAGCGGCCCTGTGGCGGGCTTTATCGTGGCCGTGGCCGTGACTTTCATAGCGTTCGAGACGGCTGTATGGGTTCCGGTTGACCAGTACAGAAGCGTCGTGGAAGCCGTGGCGCGGGAGGGAACTTTTGTCCAGCCACCGCTGATATTCAGCCTCGTGGCGATGCTATACAACAAGACAGGTTACATACCGTTTTTCATGACAGTCGGGTTCGCCGCGTGGCTCGGGATGGTCGTCACGGCTTTGAACCTCATGCCCATCTGGCAGCTCGACGGTGGAAGAATTTTCCGGAGCTTCCTATCGCCGAGGCAACACATGATAGCCTCCTACATCGCGTTAGGTTTTCTAGTCCTCGCCGGCTACTACTTCATGGCGATTTTGCTCATTCTCATGATGGGTCGCACGATCGACGTGCCGCCGCTAGACGACGTATCGCCTCTATCGTTCTGGAGGAAAATTTCGATTATAGGCCTTGCAGCGATGCTCGTCCTAAGCTTCGTCCCGCTGAGCCGCATATTTTAAAAGCCGGTCAGCATTGTTCCGAGAACATTTTCCGCAAACAGAACATTGGCTTCGCGCGATTTCACCCGACGACCGTAAACAATAGCTTGATCTAATGTGTCGCACTGCCGGGCTCCTAGAATTTCGTTGACGATTGTAGACGGAAGAGCGGTGACCAAGCAGACTTTATGTTTAGAGACCGCTGTCTTCCATGCATCGACTCTTTTCTCGAAAAGGACGTTTTGCTCCTTCCCTAGTAGTGTGTTTGTGAAGGTTTTGGGGCCGAGGCCTTCTGAGCATTCCATAGCAAAGATGACTACCTTGTTCGGTTGAAGATTGATTACTGCTGAAGCGAGGTTGATGCACGCTAATAGCTTCGAGTCTGTCGGGTAACCCGGGCACCCTGCTACGATTATCTGTGGGTTGTTCGAAGCCGTGTAGGACGCTGCCTCAAGCGTTCTCTGGACCAGTGCATCGCGTTGTATATTTTCTCCGACAAGCACGTCCACGACCACACCACCATACCCAGCCACAGGCGAGACAACCACAGAATGAGGATGAAACCCAACGTAGTCAAAAAAATCATGGTAACAAACCACCGACCCGTCCCAGTACACGGAGGGAGAAACGACTACAGCGTCCGAAAGGGCGTCATTGCTTAATTCTGTCTGGGAAACTTTCTTCAAGTTCCATTCGGCGACCAAGCTCTTCACGATGTTCGACAGCGATTTCTCAACGGCTAAATCACCATACCGCCATGAAGAGACCAAAACCTCGAGCTCCTGAAAATCTAAGCCCCTCAGCTGAAACGCCTTAACTACTGACTCCAAAACATTTTCAAGCCCCGCCACCCCATGAACATAGTCTACAACTAATTTTCCGCAGTTATCGTCAATTTTTTCGGCTAGCTTTTCCGCTGTTTCCTCCACTCTGTCCCAAGCCTTTTTTGGCTGAAGGATTTCGAAAGAATCCTCAAGGTCCGTGAACACCATAGTTTTACCATATTTCAGCCAGACTTCCATTCTCCAAGCCCGATGAACCGCTAACTAAAATAGGATGATGTTCGTTTTTGTCCGGATGTCTGCCCTCGAATTTATCAAGGGTAGGCGTAGCTCTAAAATGTTGGGAGCGGGGGATGTTCCCTTCGAAGTCGTCCTAAAGGCCGTTGAAGCTGGGATATGGGCTGCCAACGCCCACAACTCGCAGCCATGGCGCTTCGTTATAGTTTCCGACAGAGAAATCAAGGAGAAGCTCTTGGAAGAGATGGGCCGGGAGTGGCTCGAAGACTTGGTAGCCGATGGGATCGAAAGGGAGAAGGCCATGAAAATAGTTGAATCCTCGAATGGAAGAAGCATGCGAGCGGCGTACCTCGTGGTGGTTTGTCTAACGATGGAAGACATGGATGTTTACTGGGATGACAAAAGAAGCAGATGCGAATACATCATGGGTGTCCAAAGCGTTGCGGCCGCGGTTCAGAACATGCTTCTCGCATTGCATGTCATGGGGTATGGAAGTTGTTGGAGATGCTCGCCTCTTTTCGCTCCCCAAGCAGTCAGAGCCGTTCTCGGAATCCCCGAAAACGTCGAACCCATGGTCATGGTTGAAATCGGTCACAAGGGCGGCGAAACATCCGGAACTAGAAGGCCTTTGAATGAGGTGGTCTACGTCAACCGCTGGGGTGAAAGGCTGTGCTAACATGCCTAGCAGGAGGAGTCGGAGCTTCAAAGCTTTTGACAGGGCTCAAACACGTCATGGATCCCGAAACTGGGAACATCATCGTCAACACGGCTGACGACGAAATTTTCTACGGCCTTCATGTTTCACCCGACATCGACACGATTACTTACAACCTCGCCGGGTTGGGCGATGAAGTGAAGGGATGGGGGATAAGGGATGATACCTTCAACGCGCTATCGATGCTCTCAGTCTACGGCCTCGAGACCTGGTTCCGGATAGGAGACAAAGATTTGGCCACAAATGTTTTCCGCACCATGAGGTTGAGGGAGGGGGCGTCGCTTACGCAGGTAACTCTCGAAATCGCAGAAAAGCTCGGCGTCAGCTGGCGAATACTACCCATGACCGACGACAGAGTAAAAACATTAGTCCAAACATCTGAAGGATGGATGCCCTTCCAAACCTACTTCGTCAAACACCAGCACAAACCCAGGATTTTCGGAGTCAAGTTTGAAGGAATAGAGAAGGCGAGGCCGACCAAAGAAGTTATCGGGTCGTTGTCAGAGGCCAAACACGTAATAATCTGTCCGAGCAATCCCGTGGTGAGCATCGGCCCAATCCTCGCACTCGAAGGCGTGAGGGATTTGCTTCGCGAGGCCGAAGCCTCTGTCCTCGCTGTTTCCCCAATCATTGGCGGACGTGCATTGAAAGGCCCGGCAGCTGAGATGATGGAGGCTATGGGCTTCGAGGCGTCGCCCGCGGGAGTTGCCGCGTTTTACAAAGATTTTCTTGATGTCTTGGTGGTGGATGAAGTGGACCGTCAACACGTCGAAGAAGTAAGGGCCTACGGAGTTAAACCAGCTGTGACGCAGACAATAATGAACAACCTCGAAGAGAAGATAAGGCTAGCCCGCTTTTGCCTAAACCTTCTGGGAAAGAAAACTTGAAAATTCCGGCAATTCTCCCGATCAAGAGAACTGACAAGGCGAAAACACGCCTTGCCAAAGAGTTTACGCAGAAGGAAAGAAAATCCCTCGTTCACAGTATGTTCAACCATGTCTGGAGAACATGTCTCGAAGCGGGATTGAAACCTCTCCCTGTAACTTCCGACCCTATTCTACTCGAAAGATACCGAGGATTGTCAGACGATGGAAAAGGCCTCAACGCAGCCATAACTAAAGCTTTGACGACCTTTGGATTCGCTGAATTTTTCATAATCCTTCCCGATCTTCCACTGCTTGAGCCGCAAACGCTGCGGGAGATCGTCAACTTAAACGTCTCCTACGTGGTTTGTCCCGACAGGCGGTTGAAGGGAACCAACATCGTCTATGTTGAAGGCTTCAGAAAATACAGACCACAATTCGGAGTAGACAGCTTCCGAAAACATCTCAAACAAAAAAAGGACGCAAAAATCTTTTACGAAATTGGGACAGCGTTAGACATAGACTATCCAGAAGACCTATCTCTTCTTCGGTCTCTTTCGACGAGGCCTTCGGGCGAAAATTAAGACTGATACTACAATTATCAACGGGATGAGGAGGAGCAGTTCGGACACTAGGGCTGGGGCGGTCGCTGGGTTGGATGGGACGGCGGTGGCGAAAGTTGTGACTTGGGGTGATGTTTGAGACTTTGAATAGTCAATCTCTCCAACCCTTTCGGAAACACTGTTTCCAGCGATGTCGGTCCCGTTAACGTATAACTCGACTTTCGTTATTCCCGTGCCGGGCCTGTAGATTGCTTCAAAAAATCCCTGTTTCTCGCTCATGGGAATCGGTTCTGCGGTGAACTGGTAAATTCCCTGATACTCCACCGGAACCAACATGACTGACGCGAGGTCGTTGTCGGGGTCGGAGGCCATCACACGAACTAGGGCCGAGCCGTCTGGAAGGGTTTCGACACGCCAGTTGCTTAGTCTCGGAGAAACCGAATCGTAAAGGGAAAAAAGTTTCTGCCCCACACCGTCTAGGAACCAGATTCTCCTGCCTTCGGTAGCCGCGACCGAAAACGGGGAATTATCAGGCAGCTTTATCTCCCTGAAGCCGTTGCCGTCGACGATTCCAATAACCCTCCTTGTCACGCTTGCGTACACCAGCTTGTTGTCGATGGTTGTCGCCGCGTACACGAAAGTTGCTCGAGGTAGGGTTGTTTTGAATATGACCGAGGAGCCGGAGATTTTCAACACGGTGTCGTCGCTGAGAACTACCCAGGCCCCGTCGGCGACCGCTTTGACCAAAACAGCGACTCCGTCAAGTTTTACCACAGCCGGCTTCTCCCCCAATACAGTAACTTCGTTCAGGTCTCGGGAGATGATGTAAATGTTTTTGCCGAAAACGTCAAATTGGTCGGTTCCTTCGGCAGGACTGTAGTCGAAGCTTTCGAAGACCTCAAACCTCAAGTCGACACGGTCAATACGACGAATCGTCGGGTAAACAACATACAATTCATCATTCTCCGCGACGACCGCAGAGGCCTCTGACTCAAGCTGCCTGTATTCAATTTTCCTCGTGGAAACATCAACCAAAGCCAGCTGATCCCTGCTGGCGAGGAGAGCGACGACTGCTTGCCGGGAAAAAGTAGTCATCAAAACCGGCGATTCGAGGTCGACTTCCACGTAGGAGCCGGTGTTAACGTAGTAAAGCCCCAGCACTTTCCTGTTGGAAAAGGAAAATGCGAGTAGGTTTTTGCCGTCAGAATCAACCCGGGTCGGCATCACTGTAAAAGGCAAGTCAACGGCTACTGGAGGGGAAAGCGCTCCAGCGGTTTGGAACAGCATCAGGAAAGCTAGCAAACACGCCAACGCAGCCGACGTCTTCAAACTAACAGACCATCACAACACCATCTCAAAAACGTTACCATCCACGTGCTAATCCAAAACATCTGCGGCGGGCGGGATTTGAACCCGCGACCTTCGGCGTGGAAGGCCGACGTCCTGACCAGGCTAGACTACCGCCGCTTCAGACAACAGTGTTCGGCTGTGGTATAAAAGATTTAGGAAAAACACGGGCTTGAACTTTGGTTACGAAAGGTTTACCGGCTGTTTCTTTCGGAGATCTACACAGTTGGTTAGGTCTGCTACGGAATGGTTTCAGAAGGAAGAAACTCCAGCGTCGCGTTTTTACCGACTAACCCGGGTTTGACCACTGTTGCATAATATCCCAGCTCACCACCGTTGTAGATGCGTAGGTTTTTGAGCATTTGGAGGTTTTCGGGCAGGTTTTTTTGTTTGTGTGTGATGACGATGCATCTTTTGGTTGGCTTGACGATTTTTAGCAATGCATCGCCCGCCTTTACGTAGGCGCCGGCGATTTCTTCGTTTTCGTCCGCCGTATAGACGATGTTCGGCCTGAACCTCGGAATGTTTTCCACATCCAACCCTATCTTTTGCATGCTCCTTAGGTTGATGAGGTGCAGTGGCTTGGAGTCGTGGAAACGTGTTTCACGCGTTTCACCCGTTTTCTCGTAGAGGAGCGTGTTCTCGCCGAACTCTATCTCGAGCCCGGTGTAGCGGAGAGGCTGGCCACTGTTACGCACTATTTTTATGCGCCGTCCGAGGAATCGGGAAAGAGCATCGTCGCATTCGTGACCGCTATACATTTTTCCATCGGGTAAAACAAGCGCGACCTCGTTGCCGACGAGCATGGCCGACACTTCGAGGAGCCGCGGCTCCTTCTTCGCAGAAACAGCGTAGCCCGTCTCGGCGTCGACAACCGCAAAAACTCTGTCACCGTCTAAGCCGTCAAACCATACGTAGCAGACATCGAGCTCTTCGCCGGCGCAGGACTTCACCGGATACCTCAACAGCATTTCAACGACAGCCATAGATGCAGCAACATCGGCCGAGGCCAAAAATTTAAAGAGTTTTATCAACGAACGTCTGGCGGTGCCAGTTTCACTAACCTACCTTTGATGAGTAAGAAAAAGAATAGAGAGGTTAGCTCTAGGAGTACTGAGAAGGCTATGGCGTATCCAGTGTTAACGTCGTAGAGGAAGCCCATGGCCGTGTTTCCGAGAAACCATGAGAACCCGTAGGCCGTATTGAAGACTCCGTATGAGAAGCCGCGTTTCTCGGCCGGTGTCATTCCGGCAACGGCGGCCCGCATGATGGTTTCCTGAACACCCATGCTAGCGCCCCACAGGAAGACGCTTAAGACGGTGAACGGAAAGCTGTTCGAAAAAGCCAGGGGAGCGATGGGCAGCGACAGAAGAGGAATGGCCGCAAGGACTGGATGGCCTACTTTATCGTAGAGGCGTCCGACGACGAGCGCGACGACGGCGTCGACGCCCATCGCGGCGGCGAAAAGAAGAGCGATCAAGGCTTCGGGCATGAGCGATTGTTTGGCGAAATGGTAAGCGATGAGTTGGAAGTGGGCGAAGCCGGCCACGCTCAAGGATACGAAGACAAGGTACAGCCAGAAGGAGCGCGGCATCTTTCCCGATGTTTCTCCGACATGATGTGTTTCTAGTTGTTGTGGGCTTGGGTATGTGCGGTTGGCGGCGACTAAAACCATGACCGCGACGGCGGCGGGTAGGAATAGAATCGCGAAAGATTCCCGGAAACCGCCGCCCGCGTAGAAAACTGCCGCCACGATGAGGGGGCCTAAAACGGCTCCGACTTGGTCGAGTGCTTCGTGTATCGCGAAGCCCCAGCCACGACCGATTTTGGAGGTCGCGTAGGAGAGCATGGCGTCCCTGGCCGGGGTTCGTATACCTTTTCCGAGCCTCTCCAAGATGATGAGAACGGCCGCGACTTCCCAGTGGCCGGCGAGCGCGAGGAGCGGGACCGAGAAAAGGTTGAGGCCGTACCCGAAGAAGGTGATGAACCAGTAGCGCGAAGTCCTGTCGGCGAAATGGCCTGAAACTATGCGTGTCCCGTAGCCGATGAACTCGCCCAGACCTGCGACAACTCCGATGACCACGGCGCCGGCTCCGAGGAACTCGAGGAAAGGCCCTGTGATGCTGCGCGCGCCTTCATAGGTCATGTCGGCGAAAAGGCTCACGATGCCCAGCAACAAGACAAACCGAACAGCGACAACACTGCCTCCACGACTAACCATCTAGCGGACGCCCCCATCCATAACGACCCGAGAAAACGCAGCTCATCCCGGCCGGATAATCTATCAGCTGTGATAAAGCATTTAAGGAAACCCGCGTGATATTGTGTCGGATGGCCGGGGTAACTCAGCCTGGCTCAGAGTGCGGGGCTCATAATCCCGTTGTCGTGGGTTCAAATCCCACCCCCGGCATTGCAACGCAAACCGATGCCTTTTTTGGTGTTTAGTGGGGTGTTACTTGGTTTTGAAGGTTTTGAAGATTAGTCCTCTGAAGCGTTTGGTCTCCGTTGTTCCAGAGTCGACTTTGGATTTGCTGAATGTTTTCCGCGTTGTTTCTGGTGGTGACTTGGTTTACGCTGTCACCAGTCGCGAGCTAAAGAAGGAGAGACGGGATGGAAGCGTCGACAGCATTCGTGTGAACGTCGAGCTCGGTGTCGAGGTTTTGGAGAAACGGCTTGACCCCATGGTTAAACGCGTTGACCTGCACGGCGTCATCCGCTACGAAAGCCGGGAGCTCGGCCTCGTTGGCAAACATCACAGCATCCATCTCGGAGTCGGTGAAGAAATCACCGTCGAAAGCCGTAAAAATTACCCGCGACTCGAAGCCATGGCAAAGTACTACGGAGGAACGAAACCCAGCGGAGAAACCGCCTTGATACTTCTCGACGACGAAAGCATCGCGGTTTACACGGCGGGGCCGCAGGGAATGAAACAAGTTTACCGGAAAACGTTTCCAGAGGGGAAACGCGAACCCGAGGAAAGAGATAAAGCCGTCAAAAAAGCCTACGGCGAAACGCTGGCCAAAGTCGATGACAAAGCAGACGTTTACGTATTCGGGCCGTCGATGCTCGTCGACGAGTTCACGGCATACGTTAGACGGGAGAAGCCCGATGTTTATTTTCGCATGAAGAAGACGGGGTATGTTTCTGCCACGGACGCCGCAGGTGTTTCGGAGTTGCTACGGAGCGGTGAATTGAAGGAGTTGAGGGAAGTTGTGAAAACAGTCGCGGACGTCGAAGATGTCGAGGAACTGATGAAGCTGATTGCCTCGGAGCCTTCGAGGGCCGCGGTCGGGCTCCGGGAATCTTTGAACGCGTTAAAGATGAACGCCGTCGAAAAACTGCTGATAGCTGAAGATTTTCTCTGGAACAACCTGGAAAACTCCGAAATTTCTTCGATGCTTGATAAAGCAGAATCTGCGGGCGTGGTAGTTCGTGTCATCTCTACGGGGAACGAGGCGTCGGAGAAGCTGATGAGCTTGGGAGGCGTGGCCGCGTTCCTCCGCTACGCGGTCGAGCCATCTATCCTGAAAAACCTGTAGACGTTCAGCTGCTTTTTTGTGCGTTCTTCAGTTTAACAAGGTTTGTTCTACCCCGTGGCTCGACCTCCACAATCTCTCTCCGCCGCAGTGAAGCGATGAGGCGATGTGTTTTGAGGCGGGAAAGGCCGAGGGCTTTCGAGATGGCCCTCTGC
>JAVQUC010000007.1:0-46929 GCA_033580815.1 Candidatus Caldarchaeum sp.
CCGGTTAGCCGATGCCAGCGCGTCAACCTAATAAAACACGAAACAAAACATTATATAGCCGGGGTAGCTCAGCCTGGTAGAGCGGCGGGCTGTTAACCCGTCGGTCAGCGGTTCAAATCCGCTCCCCGGCGCAGCGATTCAAATTCCAAAAATCCTCCGAGATGTATTTTAACAAACTATGAAACAAAAACATCTTTTGGACTGACCGAATGCATTTCAAGCAAGCGCTTAGTATGTCTGATTATATCAGATGCACTATAGTTGGCGTCGACGAAAAGCCCTGAGATAGTGATTGGATTTCCAAATCTCCTTCCATCTTCATGGACAGGCTCGTAATTTACTATGTAACGCTTTACTTTTCCTACCTTTATCGGAGGCTTCATCAATTTGTTAGTTTCAATTAGCCACCTAACGGATTCGATTAGTATGTCTTTCCAACGCTCCAAACGGTATTGCTTCCCGTCTGGAAAGACAATTGATGAATATCGCATTTTTTCTCCGGGCTTATGCTTTATTTCGGATATCGGCGTTCCTTTGGATGGAGGCCACTGTATAACGTCGGGCGATTTTCCGATTCCTGCGTGCCGCAATATCGAAAACGCTCTTCTAATTATTTCGCCTGGTTCCATCGCCGAGATGTCCCATTCTGCGATTTTCTTCTCTGGCAGAGGCTTCTGTATCTGTGTGTCATAGACCTCCCATTTCGAGCCGTCGGTCGCGATGAAATAGCGCACACCTTCCGAGACGCAGTAGGAAACTTGCTGAAGCAGGTCTTCCTGTTTGCCATATGCTTTGGCTCCCACGAAAGCAAGCCGCTGACCGTTGTGGAGGAGGGTGTAGTCTGGTTTTCCCGCCTGTGTGGTGACCTCGGGCCTGACGAGCTCCGGGTCTTCAGTGTTCCAGCCCAAGGCACGGAGCAGCGGGTCGATGAGCACATATCTCGTTAGAGCCTCGTTTTTCTGAAGCAGCTGCCCGTGTGTTTGAATTCGGGTTTTAAGAGCTTTGACACATTCGATGAGGTCGTCGAGCGTCACAAAAAGCGTTAAACTTCCGCAGACATATAATCTTTTAAACGAAGGGGTTGGTTTGGTACCGACACCGTGTTGTCGTGATTTCTTGGGTTGTTTTTCAAACATTAAATTCTTGATTTGCCAGGTTGTGGTTGAAAGGTTTTGGGTGAAGCCCAGTTCGAGGTGATTCTCGACCACTACAGAAACCCGCGTAACTACGGCGAACTATCCGATGCATCGGTTAAGGTGAAGGATTCGAACCCGTTGTGCGGCGATGTTGTTGAGGTTTACCTGAAAATCAACGGTGGCTTGGTGGAGAAGGCGAGTTTCAGGGGTCACGGATGCGCCATAAGCCAAGCATCCGCATCCATGTTAATCGAATCGATTCAGAACAAGTCTCTGGAGGAGGTTAAGGCCTTGAACAAGCAGCATGTCTTCGACATGTTGGGCATCGAGGTCGGGCCTGTGCGAGTCAAATGCGCGCTGCTTCCCCTTAAAGCGTTGAAGGCCGCGGTCTACACCTACTTGGGCATGAAAATGGATTCGAAAGAGTTCGAGGAGTAGGGTTGGAGGGCCTTATCGTTAAGCAGCCGTTCGCCAACCGAATCATCACCGGCCGCAAAAAACGAGAACTAAGGCTATGGCCTCCGCCAACCAATAGGATGAACAGGAAAATCTACCTTCTTTCAGGCGGCTACGCTCTCGGAATAGTTAAGATCGTCGGCGTAGAAGGGCCGGCCCGTCGAGTAAGGAGCCTACGCCTAAAGGGAGTCCGGAACAAAGCAGCTATCAGGTACAGGTATGCGTGGTTGCTGAAGGTTGTGAAGAAATTCCGCAAACCAGTTAGGTACAAACATCCAAGGGGAGCGCAGGTCTGGGTGAAGAACGTTAAGCTTATTGGACGCATGCGGTAGTCTGGGGATGGTTTGAAGCTAGTCAAGGACCCTGTGCACGGCTACATAACACTCACGCCGGAGGAGCTCGCCCTCGTCGACACAAAAGCGGTTCAAAGGCTGAGAAGAATCAGCCAACTTCCCCTCGTCTACCTCGTCTACCCGGGAGCCCGTCACAGCAGGTTCGACCATTCCCTCGGATGCATGCATTTAGCGGGAGAATTTGCTGAACATCTAAACCTCGAAGAAAAAGAGAGAAAACTACTCCGCGCCGCCGCCTTACTGCACGACGTCGGCCACACCCCATACTCCCATCTGTTCGAAGAACTTTTGATGACCGCTGGACTGAGCCACGAAGACATGAGCATAAGAATCGTAGAAGAAGATGATGAAATACGCGGTGCTTTGGATGGTCTCGGACTCGAAGTCGAGGAATTAGTTGACGTGCTAAGGGGCAGGAGTAGGTTGAGCTGGGTCGTTTCGGGGCCTTTGGACGTGGACCGGCTTGACTTCCTCATGCGTGACGCGTACTTTTCGGGTGCAACTTACGGAGTGATAGACGTCAGGAGGATCATCAGGTTGACCAAAATTTTGGAAGACGGGCCTGCCGTCGACAGCAGGGGAATCGGCGCGATTGAAGAGCTCGCCATCGCCCGCTACCATTCCTTCGTCAACATCTATTTCCACCACGCCGTAAGGGCCGCTCAGATACTGTTGCTCCGCGGAGCCCACCTTTTATCCGACGAACTGTGTTTCGGCAGCATGTCCACGCAAGAATACCTAGAGCACGACGACTTCACTATATGGTGTCTGATGAAGAGCAGGGAGAAGACCCGATGGGTGATAGAGAGGCTTGCGAGACGTCAGCTTCCGAAGAGAGTGTTTGAGAAACAGTTCTTCGGCGATGATGGTCCTCGATTTGGTTTTGGTCAAAGGGCTGACGTCGAGGAAAAAATAGCTGAATTGGCAGGGCTTGAACCCGAAAAAGTGTTTGTCGATTTTTCCTACGCGCCGCCGCTGACAAAATACGGGCCCGAAGAAATCCGCATTCATCCGCCGGTTGAACAGTCGTGGATACTCAAGCAGCTTTCCAAACCCCTCAAGCTTGTCAGGGTGTATGTGGAAAGAGATGTCCAGCAGGTCGAAAAAGTGAGGGAATCAGCGATGGAGATCATTTCACCAAACCCGGTATGAATTTCGAAATTTTTTCAACTATTTCACGGGCAACTTCGTCGACGGGTTTTTCCCCATCAACCACGACAACATTTTTGAATTTCCGCAGAACCCGTAGATATTCCCGCCTCACCTTCGCGAGGAACGAGACGCGTTCATATCTTTGAGAGTTTTTCCGAAGTCTCTTCAAGGCCCTGACGGGGGAGATGTCGATGAAAACAACGACTTCCGGTTCCGCGGCATACTTGTTGATCTCTACCACCCATTCCCTTTTTTTCGTCGCTACAGGCTGGTAGGCCAACGAAGAAACAACGCTTCTGTCTGAAACAATGAAAAACCCCTTAATCCTCGCTGGTTCGATTATCTTTTCTCGAAGAATCAGACGGTCAGCTGCAAAAAGCAAGGCCAACGCCTCCTCTGAAATCCGAACCTTTTTCCTCAACCCCTTTCTGATGATTCGGCCGACGTCTCCGCTACTGGGCTCATGAACCAAAACCGTCCGAATACCCTTTCTTCGCAGATACGCTGCAAGAAGCTTTGCCTGAGTTGTCTTGCCGGCTCCGTCGATGCCTTCGACGGCAATGTAGAGAGGTTTTTTCAACGCCGTCTCCGGCCGTTCGCAAGATTTAAATCCGAAGAGCCCTTCATCGCGTCATGATGAAAAAGCTCGTCAGCAAAGACGTTACCGAAGGCCCTGAAAGGGCTCCTCATCGTGCGATGCTTCGCGCAGTTGGTTTGAGGGATGTTGATTTTAGCAAGCCCTTCGTGGGCGTGGCCAGCACGGGAAACGAGGTCACACCCTGTAACCTTCATTTGAACGACCTCGCTGAGGAGGCGAGGCGCGGTGTATGGGAAAGTGACGGCGTCGGCATCCAGTTTACCACCATCGCCGTGAGTGATGGAATCTCGATGAACACGGAGGGAATGAAAGGCTCCCTAGTCAGCAGAGAGGTTATCGCGGACTCGATAGAGTTGATGTGCTTCGCGCAGAGGTTTGATGGGTTGGTTGGGATAGCCGGCTGCGACAAAAGCCTGCCGGGAACGGTGATGGCCATGGCACGGCTCAACATTCCATCAGTGTTTCTTTACGGAGGAACCATACTCCCGGGAAAATACATGGGCCGCGACGTCACGATACAGGATGTCTACGAGGCCGTAGGAGCCTACAGCGCCGGTCAGATGACGCTCCAGCAACTGATTGAGCTTGAAAAGGTAGCTTGTCCGACGGAAGGCTCCTGCGCCGGGTTCTACACAGCGAACACGATGGCTTCAGCCTTCGAGGCGATGGGCATGTCCCTTCCCGGAACAGCTTCGATTCCGGCCGTCGACCGACGCATATACGAGGCGGCGTACAAGTCCGGTGCACAGGTCATGAAGCTCCTCGAAAACGGCATTAAACCAAGGGACATCATGACTTACGAAGCCTTCGAGAATGCTGTGACGGTTGTCTGCGCGATGGGAGGTTCAACGAACGCCGTTCTCCATCTTCCCGCCATAGCACACGAAGCCGGGGTGAAACTCGACATCGACGTTTTCGACAGGATAAGCCGAAGGACACCACACATCGCCGACATGAGGCCAGGAGGAAAGTACGTTATGGTCGACCTCGACCGCGTAGGAGGCGTCCCCGTCGTCCTGAAAAAGCTTCTAGACGCAGGCCTTCTTCACGGAGACTGCTTGACGGTGACCGGAAAGACTTTGGCGCAAAACCTTCGAGAGATCAAAGTCGGAGACGGAGGCGACGTGGTGAGGCCTTTGTCCAACCCAATTCATCCCACTGGAGGAATAGCGATTCTCAAAGGAAACCTCGCGCCAGAGGGTGCTGTCGTTAAATCAACGGCTTCAGCCGTTCAGAGTTTCAGAGGCGCGGCGAAGGTCTTCAACTCCGAGGAAGAAGCCTACCGAGCTGTGCTCAAAAGAGAAATCGGCGCCGGGGAAGTGATCGTCATCCGGTATGAAGGCCCGAGGGGAGGTCCTGGTATGAGGGAGATGCTCGCGGTAACGGCTTTGGTCGTTGGACAGGGGCTGAAGGAGAAGGTCGCCCTAGTCACCGACGGCCGGTTCTCCGGAGCGACCCACGGATTGATGGTTGGACACGTGTCACCGGAAGCGGCGGTCGGAGGCCCTATCGCAGCCCTTCGTGACGGTGACATCGTCGAAATCGACGTCCCCAGCCGCAGAATCATGGTTGAGCTTTCAGACGGAGAAATCCGGAAAAGGCTAGAGTCATGGACTCCGCCGAAGCCCAGATACACCTCGGGTGTTCTGGCCAAGTACGCGAAGCTCGTTGGTTCGGCTAGTAGGGGCGCTGTCTGCGGATAAAGGGTTTTAAGCCCGGTGCGGAGCACGTTTAGAGGGCTTGACGAGGTGGGCTACAGATGGGTCAGCCAAGCTCAGACTGGGAAACGAAACGACAGCAGGTCGTCCAGATACTCGAAACCATAGTGAACGACACCGAAACCCCCCGAAACATCCGCAGAATAGCCAAACAAGCATCCACGGAGCTTTTTAACGAAAAATTCAAGCCAGCTGTCAGAGCCGCTAACTCGATAGAACTCATCGAAGAAATCATCAACGACCCGAACATGCCCTCCTTCACCCGCACACAGCTTTGGATGGCCATCAGCATCCTCGAAACAATTCGTTCATCCCAATCGTAGAAAACCAAAACCTGATAAACACTTTATTCCAGAAAACCCACAGTAAGTTAGAGGGTTGCGACTGCGCGGGCTAAGGTATCCGCTGGTACTAGTGTTGGTCGCTGTTTTGGCCTACGGTTTAGGCCTGAACTTTCAGCAGTCGCTCTCGGTCCTCTTCCTTGGTGGAATGGTTGGCGCGACGTTGATGTTCTGGAGATATAGGCTCGTGTTCGCGTTCTTCGCCCTCTCACTGATGCTGGCAACCAACCTCCTTGAAGTGGAACTGCTTATCGAATATGCACACCTTGACACGATAATCTTCTTAGCGTCGATGATGATGGTCGTGGGATACCTCGAGGAAGCACGTTTCTTTGAAGTATTGATCGACAAAGTTCTCGTTCTAATCGGTTTGCGTCCGAGGTTGCTGATGGTGTTCTTCATGGGAGTGTCGGGTTTGTTGGCCGCCCTAGTGGACGAGGTGACATCCATCCTAATCATGACGGCTATTCTCCTCGACTACACGTCGCGGTACAACCTAAACCCCACAAAATTCATCATCATGTCGGTTTTCGCCACCAACATCGGCAGCTCTGCAACCGTTGTCGGAAACCCCGTGGGCGTCTTGATTGCCTTTGAGGCAGGGCTGAGCTTCGCCGAGTTTCTCCGATGGGCCACACCGATTTCGATACTATCGCTTCTTCTCAGCATTGGCGTGATACTTCTCTGGTTGAGAGGAGACATAGCTCAGCTGGAGCAAGCCATGAGAAGAGAAACCTTAGTTAAGGCCGCTGACCCACGAAGCACAGGAGAAAACAAAATCGACATACGCACGCCAGCCTTCATATTCATTGCAACGATAGCCGGCCTGATTTTGCACACACCGATCGAACAAGCTTTAGGGCTGGGGAAAAACGTAATGCTCCTGGGCACACCCATCTTCTTTGCAGCAATCGTTTTACTCTTAGAAAGAGAGAGAGCACGTGAACTCGTCGAAAGAAGAATCGACTGGTGGACTCTCCTGTTCTTCATGATATTTTTTGCGAGCGTGGGAACATTATCTCATACAGGCACGACGGCTGTCTTAGCTGATGTCCTAGTCGAGAATGTAGGCACTTCGCTGGAGCCTTTGGTTCTTGTTGTCATGCTGGCAGGCGGCATGATGTCAGCCTTCATGGACAACGTTCTCGCGGTTGCGACCTGGATTCCCATCCTTCAAACGCTTGAGGACTTTGGAGTCAACACTTACCCGTTATGGTGGAGTATGCTCTTCGCTGGAACCTTCTGGGGAAACTTGACTGTGATTGGTAGCACAGCCAACATTGTGGCTGTCGGTATGTTGGAGAGGCGGGAAAGAATTCACATCAGCTTCAGAGAATGGATAGGAATCGGAGCAGCCGTCACCATACCAACCACAGCACTCGCACTGTTGATGATAATTTTACAGCTGCCGCTGATGATTTAGTCGCCAGCGGGTTTGGCCACGACAACCAGCGTATCTTTTTTCTTGCTCACCCAAACCTCGTAACCATGTTCAATCAACGTAGTCAAACATTCGCTCCATGGAAACTTGTCAGGGTCCCTGACCACAATCTGGAAGCCTCCATATTCTGTCGTGACCTCGCCAGTCTTCCCCACCCGCGTGTCGAGACATTTTCTGAAATCCGTCAACTGTTTGGCAGCGGTTCTTTGCGTGTCAGAGCTCAACCCAACTTTCGCTCCCGTGGACTCTATTTAAACATCGCGAAAAACCCATTTAAACACCTAGGATGTTTCCGCATCGGGTTCGTTGGTCAAGGTGGCTTTTCAGGGAGAAAGAGGCGCTTACAGCGAAGAGGCAATTTTCTCCTACTTCGGCGAAGACGTGGAGACATATCCCTGCAAGACCATCCGGGAGGTCTTCAAGAACGTGGAGGCGCGGGTCGTCGACCAAGGTGTCGTGCCCGTTGAGAACAGCATAGAGGGGAGTGTTTTCGAGACCTACGACATGTTTCTGAGCTCGAGCGTCAAAGCATCGGGCGAAATCATCCTCCGCGTAAGACATTGTCTGATAGCTTTACCAGAGACGTCCATCGAAGATGTTCAGATTGTTTATTCTCATCCGCAGGCCCTTGCCCAGTGCAGAGGTTACTTGACTTCTTTGGGCGTCGCGGTCGAGCTTACCTATGATACTGCCGGTAGTGTGAAGATGATCAGGGAAAAGGGTTTGAGACATGCGGCCGCTGTTGCCAGCGAGAAGGCCGCTAACATCTACGGGATGAAGATTCTCGCGAAAGGCATCGAGGACTACGGACACAACTACACCAGGTTTCTCGTGATATCAACCCGCGAAAGCCCCCCTCATCCCAACAGCAAAACATCCATCATCTTCTCAACAGCGCATAAACCCGGAGCACTGTACAACGCCCTCGGCGTCTTCGCTAGGAACAACATAAACCTAACAAAGATCGAGTCCCGGCCAACCCGACAAAGGCCTTGGGAATACTATTTCTTTGTCGACTTTGAAGGTCATCAGGACGAAGAAAGAGTTAAGGCGGCTTTGGCGGAGCTCGCCGGTCAGACGACTTTCGTCAAGATACTTGGGTCTTACCGCCGCGCATTGACGGAAATTTAGCCGACCTGAGTGTTAGAAAGTTTTTCGAGCAGTGTGATGAGAGCATGAGTGCCGTTTTCGCCGTATCCTTGCATGTCTAAGGCTTTTACAAATTCTGAAACCAATCCCACGCCGGGAAGACAAAGCCCCAAACTTTCAGCCATTTCCCGAACTATGCGCAAATCTTTTCGAAGGTGCTTGACCTTGAAGCCCGGTCTAAAATCCTTGACTATCATCCGCGGCCCTAGGTTGCTCAACTGCCAAGAGCCGCCGGCACCCGTTGAAATCACTTCGATGACTTTTTTCAAGTCAAGGCCCGCCTTGGAAGCAACAACCAGTGTTTCGCATGCTCCCAGAAGGTTCACCGCGACGGCGACTTGGTTGCATAACTTTGTGAAACTGCCTGCACCGGAATCACCCATGTAGAAGATGTTCTTTCCCATCGCCTCGAAGACTGGCTTTGCTTTTTCAAAGGTTTCATACCTGCCTCCGACCATGATGGTCAACGTTCCTTCCTCGGCTGCCATCGTGCTTCCCGAAACTGGTGCGTCGAGCATGTCGCCGCCATTATACCTGACCGCTGAGGCCATTTCACGTGAAAACAGGGGTGAAACCGTTGACATGTCGATTACTACTGTTCCTTTTTTCAGCTTTTTGAGGACACCGTTATCCCCCGTTAATACTTGACGAACTTCAGGCTCGTCGGGCAGCATCGTGATGACGAAATCAGAAAATTCTGCAACCTCTGCGGGTGAGCTACATCCAACCGCCCCCATAGCCACCAATTCGTCAACTGGCCCTCGGCTTCGGTTGAAAACAGCGAGCTCGAAACCTTTTTTCCGTAAATTCTTCGCCATCGGACGACCCATCAGCCCAAGCCCGATAAACCCTATCACATCAGTTCAGCGACCTGTCGGAAATTTAAATCTCTGTAGGTTTTTTACTGAGTTTTTCGCTTCATGTTTGGCGCTGAATAACAAGATGACTCGTCGTCGACACCAATTACCCGTCCCCATAAAGGTCGAAGACCTCGCAAGCCTCGCCCGTCTTCTGTCTTCACGCTGGGACGTCGTTTCGCATCTTCTCGCCTTCAGAAGCGAAGAGAAAACCTACATCTCATATTTGCAAACGATGCCTTTCGGAAAAATCAGCTTGCCCATGCTGTTCTACGCCGAGCTTCTTGAAAGACCCAAAAGATACGTAGTCTACACTCCGCTGGGGAAGGAGGAGACAAGGTTTTCAGACTTGCCCGAAACCGGCCGGTATGTCTCCTATCCCGTTTTGGAAGCGGAACCACCACCCGAAATTTTCAGGCTAGCCATTGAAGGGCCGAGACAGCGAAAAATATCCGGCCTCGAAACAATTCGTGTGAAAGACCTTGAGTCGCTCATGAGCCTTGTTTCCGCTATGACCGACGAGGCCATTAGTCCACCCCTCTGGTGTTACCGGAAGGATGCTGGGTATGGATTAGCTGTTCTTTACCCGGTCTACGAATACTACGACTCGGCTGCGCTACCACTGTTATACCACACTGAGCTAGTTGATAAGCCCAAGACTCCTTTCATCGCGTATTCGCCGACCGAGAAAGAAAAAATAAGGTACAGCGATTCTGTTTCGGACTCGCGTTACGTCTACGGCAGAATCGTGTATCTCGAAAGATTCCCGCTCGAAATCTAGGTCCTCCAAAGCTCTTTACGGAGAAGGTCGCGTACGGCCGTACGCATCAAAGCGCTCCTGCTCGGATAGACGCCTCTTTTAATCAGCTCATCCATGCCATCAATCAAAGCCTCGGGCATCTTGACTGATATCAACTTCATGGCGGAAGGCGTATTACCGCAGCTCGTATATAATTTTGACGTCTCGGGAATACGGCGGAGAAAACTCTATAAAAAACCCTGTATCGCAATTTGTCAGGTGTGATGTAGTATGGCTGCAACAGTTGGAACAGCTACTCAACCGGTTATTATCTTGAAAGAAGGCGCCAAACGGATGCGGGGACGCGAAGTTCAGAGTGCGAACATCATGGTGGCGAAGATCATCGCCGAAACCATGAAGTCCTCGCTCGGGCCGCGTGGAATGGACAAAATGCTCGTCGACAGCTTCGGAGACATCGTCATAACCAACGACGGCGCGACGATCCTCAAGGAAATGGATGTTGAACACCCCGTCGCCAAAATGCTCGTCGAAGTCTCCAAGGCACAGGATGAGGAGGTCGGAGACGGGACAACGTCCACTGTCGTTCTCGCGGGAGAGCTTTTGGCAAAAGCCGAGGAACTAATTGAGAAGGAGGTTCATCCGACAATCATCATCGAAGGCTACCGTAAAGCAGCGGTCAAGTCCCTGGAAATACTAGACCAAATCGGCATAAAGGTCGACCCTACGGACAAACCCATACTCCGCAAAGTCGCTAAGACAGCGATGATCAGCAAGCTTGTCGGCGAAGAATCCGATTATCTCGCAGACCTGGTAGTGGAAGCGGTGACGAGGATCGCCGAGAAAGTCGGCGACAAGTGGACTGTAGACCTTGACGACGTCAAACTCGAGAAAAAAGAGGGCCAGTCGATTCGAGACACGAAACTAGTTGAGGGCGTCGTCCTAGATAAGGAAGTCGTTCATCCTGACATGCCGAAGATCGTGCGTAATGCAAAGATTGCCTTGCTCGACGCAGCTCTCGAGATCGAGAAAACTGAGTTCGACGCCAAGCTCAACATCGAAACACCGGAGCAGATGAGGGCTTTCATGAAGCAGGAGGAGGACATGCTCCGGCAGATGGTAGAAAAAATCGCGGCCACGGGCGCCAACGTGGTTCTTTGCCAGAAGGGGATAGACGACCTCGCCCAATACTTCTTGGCGAAAAAGGGAATCATGGCGGTAAGAAGGATTAAGAAGAGCGACATGGACAAGCTTGCGAAAGCGACGAAAGGCCGTGTCATCTCTAGAATCGATGACCTGACCCCCGAAGACCTGGGCAAAGCAGATTTGGTCGAGGAACGAAGGGTTGGAGAAGACAAAATGGTGTTTGTTGAGGGTTGCCAAAACCCGAAATCGCTGACCATCTTAATCCGCGGGGGCACTCAACGGATAGTTGACGAAGCCGAGAGGTCCTTGAAGGATGCAATTAACGTCGTCAAAGATGTGATTGTCGAAGGGAAGATCATCGCTGGAGGCGGCGCGGGTGAAATCGAGGTCGCCATGAGGCTGAGAGATTACGCCAAAACTCTCCCTGGAAAGGAACAGCTAGCCGTCAACAAATTCGCCGAAGCTCTCGAAGCTATTCCGTCGCAGCTCGCCGAAAGCTGCGGAATGGACCCGATAGAGGCTATCGTCAACCTCACTTCCAAGCACAAAGAAGGACTTCTGAACTACGGCATAAACGTCTTCAAATCGGAGCTCGCTGACATGAAACAGCTCGACGTCCTCGACCCGTTGCTCGTCAAGAAGCAGACGATCAAGTCAGCTGTCGAGGCAGCATCGATGGTCCTAAAAATCGACGACATCATAGCAGCTTCAAGGCTCGAAACACCGGGAGCAGGTAAGAAAGGAGAGACTAAGGAAGAAGGCGGAGTTGGAGAATCAGAAGACTGAGGCCAAAACGGCCCCGCTCCGCCTTACCAAATATGAAAAAGCAAGGATTATTGGGGGCCGGGCCCTACAGCTATCTCTTGGCGCATTCCCGTTAGTCGAAGTAAGGCCAAACGAATCCAACATCGACATCGCGAAGCGCGAGTTCGAAAGGGGGGTTTTACCCATCATCATCAGGCGAAAACGTTCGGACGGAACCTACGTAGATGTTCCGTTGAAAGAGCTGCTCTCGGATGACTGACCGAGAAATCGAAGACGCGAGAGGTTGGCGAAACGCTTTCCTACTATTGTTTCTGGTAGCTGCTTCGTTGTTATTGTTGGACTGGGGCTTGGGCTTCCAGTTAACGCCCGTTTTTCTTTTCTTCTCGGTCTACCTTCCACTGGCATTCGCTGGCGTCGTCTTTTTCATCAAATACGTTCGAAGAATCCGGAAGTATTAGCTACAGAAGACCGTGGTAATAAGAAAAATTTCGCTGACATACAGCGATAAAAATTACCCTACGTCGGGTTGCTTGGATGTTTCGGACAGGTGTCAAAGACCTCCGAGGATGGAGCCGGAAGACAGCACGTTTTCAGCTTGAGCAATCGCGGCAGATTATCAACGAGGTCGTTCATTCATTCATCGGTCTTTACGGCGCCGATGAGCTGGTCTGCGGCTTCGCCGAACCGTACTTCACCGATTTCGTAATCGTCACCGCTGGTCTTGATGAGATGTCGGCCGATTCGACAGTTTTCTTGGGTTCGATTCTCAAAGAATGCGTGACACCGAGGACGGGTGCCGCTGTTTTGGGCGGCCGTTTCCTCAACCGTTTCCGAATCCCGCAGGAGCTTCCGACTGTCGCCAAGCTTTTCGGTTTCTCGGAGAAAAAGGTTGAACACCTCCTGTATTGTAGCAGAATGGTTGCAAAAACCGATAGTGTCGCGTTGCAGGATGGCTTCGACCTGTATTTCCACATGATGATTCTTTCAAGCAGCGGCCTTTGGTCCGTCATTCAGCAAAGCATAAACCCCTACACCCTCGCGGTTCGAAGATACCACTGGTTTTCAGACAGGGTTAGAAGTTTCGTAGAAGAACCACACACAGGAATCATTTCCGACGAAAGGAAAGACCGTGTCCTCGACATGACGGCGAACGAAAGCAGGGAATGTCGGAGAGCATCGTTAGAGTTGCTTTCACGGGACGTAGCGAAGCTCCAACGAATACACATGTTCTCCCGCATCCCCAACCAAACGACACTCGATGAAGAAAGCAGGAAGATCGCCGACTTTCTGAGGCCGGCTCCCTCGGAAAGAATCAACTGGGCTTTGATGTACAGGCTTGAACAAGAACCTCCAAATGATTATGAAGAATTGTTAGCGGTCAAGTATGTTGGACGTGGAATCGTCCGACTTTTAGCCTTCGGAGTTTATGTCATGCACGGAATCAAACCGAGTCTTGAAGACCCGGCGTTCCCGGTTTCGGAGTATTCGCAGAGGTTTGAAGAGAGCCGGTTCCTCTGGAGAATACAACAAATGGTCGAATCCATCAAGTCTTCGCGGCTTTCGCCGGAGCTTAAACGTCATTCCATCAGAAGGCTGGGTGAAGTTTTCGGCGAAAGCTCGTCAGAGAGCGTTTCGGCTTAAGCTTTTCCGGCGATGAAGTCTTCAACCATCTGTCTGGCTACTTCGTCCGGATATTGCTTTGGCGGCGACTTCATGAAGTAAGCGGAAGGGCCTTCCAAAACTCCTCCAATTCCCCTGTCCTTGGCGATTTTTACACAGCGCACGGCATCGATGACCACTCCGGCGGAATTTGGGCTGTCCCACACTTCAAGCTTAACTTCGACATTGAGCGGGGCGTTGCCGAAAGCCGTCCCCTCCAGCCTGATGTATGCCCATTTTCTGTCCTCTAGCCACGGTACGTAGTCGCTGGGGCCGATGTGAATGTTATCCGGAGAAATTTCGTAGGGGATGAGCGAGGTTACGGCGTGGGTCTTCGAGATTTTTTTCGACTGTAGTCTCTCTCTTTCGAGCATGTTGAGGAAGTCCGTGTTCCCTCCAAAGTTGAGCTGGTAGCTTCTCTCTATTTTTACGCCTCTGTCAACAAAAAGCTTGGTCAAAACCCTGTGCAGGATCGTGGCGCCGACCTGTGATTTTACATCATCACCTACGAGTGGTATGTTACGTTTCGCGAAAACCTCCTGCCACCTCTTCTCCCTCGCGATGAAAACTGGAATACCGTTTACGAACCCTGACCCGGCCATGAGAACCTGTTCTACATACCATTTGGTGGCCGACTCGCTTCCGACCGGGAGAAAATTCACGACGACGTCGGCTCCGGTACTCCTCAGAACATCAGCCACGTCAACCGTCGGCGAATCATGTTTTATCACGACGTCGCGGAGATATTTTCCTAAGCTGTCGTGGGTCATCCCACGCATGACTTCGACTCCGAGGTGTGGCACGTCCGCGAACTTGAGGGTGCAGTTTGGTTTTTGGAAGATGGCTTTGGAAAGGTCGAGTCCGACTTTGTTTCTGTCGATGTCGAAGGCTGCGACGAATTCGATGTCTCCAACATGGTATCCCCCAAGCCTGGGATGCATCAACCCTGGAATGAAAGCGTCGTCCGGAACGTCCTTGTAGAAGAAAACACCTTGAACGAGCGCGGAAGCACAGTTGCCTACGCCGATGATCGCAACCCTTACCTTTGGCATAAGGTTGTATTGTGCGCGCAGCCTAAATACTTTATGGCCGTAAAATAGGTTCAGCCCAAACGGCTGCTCATCTCAGACAGGAATTTTTTGGCTTTGTCCAGAGTCGCAGCGCCTTTCTGGGTGATGGCGTAATACTTGCGAGCCGGGCCTCTCGTTCCTTTGGCCTCGTCAACGACCTTGATCAACCCCGATTTCTCGAGCCGGTACATCACGACGTAGGAAGTGACTTGACCCGGCCTGAACCCGAACTCTTTCTCGATAAGTTTTCTGACCTCGTATCCGTACAGTGGCTTCCGGCTCAGCAAAGTCAGTATGTAGAGCCAAAGGTTTTCTTGGGTTAACTTCCTGACAAGCCGCTCGTAAGCCATCCACCGGAAGTTTCGCGGGATGGATTAAAACCATGTGCCCAATAAGTTGATATCATGCCCTTAGTGGTTGGGTCCATGGTCAAAACTCTTCCAGTCAAGAAAAGATTGGCTAAGGCGGCACGACGCGCCTGGCCAACTCCAGCATGGGTGTTTGCAAAAACCCGGAGGCACGTCCGGTCTTCTCACAGACGGAGGAGTTGGCGGAGGTCTAGGATCAAGCCATGACTACTCTCCCTTGAACTCCGGCTTCCGTTTTGCGAAAAACGCTGAAACCCCCTCCATAAAGTCTTTCGTGAAAATAAGGTCCGCGAAAAACAACCTTTCCGCGGCGAGGCCTTTGCTGAGGGGGGCCTCACGAGCCATCAAAACCAACTGCTTCACAGCCCGGACGGCGAGCGGAGGCTTGGAAGCCAGTTTTTCAGCTAAAGCCGTTAGCTCCTCCTCGAGCTTTTCGGGCTTGACGACCTTGTTGACCAACCCAATCCGCAGCGCTTCATCCGCGCTTATCCTGTCTCCGAGAAGCTCCAGCTCAAGAGCTTTTGCAATTCCCACGATTCTCGGAAGCCTCTGTGTTCCGCCCGCTCCCGGTATCAGGCCGAGGTTGATTTCGGGTTGTCCAAACTCCGACCGGTCGGTCGCAATCCGAATGTCGCAGGCCTGAACCAGCTCGCATCCACCGCCTAAAGCGTACCCGTCGATTCCGGCTACAACGGGTTTCGGCATCGCTTCGATGATGTTCATGACTTCCTGAAAATCTCTGAGAAACCTTTCGGCATCGGCCTTCGTCTTCACCTCAGTGAACGCCGTCACGTCGGCACCCGCTGAAAAAGCCCTATCCCCAGCTCCCCTAATCACCACAACCCTAACCTCGTTGTCGTTCCAAACCTTCATCAAACAGTCGGTCAGCTCCTGTATCATCTTAGGTGTTATCGTGTTGAGGCGGTGAGGCCTGTTTAGGACTATCCGCGCCGTTGGGGGCTTTTTCTCGAAGATTATCTCGCTGTATCCCGCTTGAGCATGGACGTAGCTGTGAAACCCTTGGCCCGATTTCTTTCCCAACTTTCCCCCGGCGACTAGGTCTCTAATCAATGGGTCCGGTTCGTAAAAAGCTCCGTATCTCTTGGCGGCCTCCTCAAGGGCTTTGGCGACAGCGTCTAAGCCGAATTCGTCGGCCATCTCGAAAATTCCTTTCGGCCATCCAAGCCCGAGCTTGACGGCTGTTTCGACGTCTCCGAGGTCGGCGACACCGTTGCGGACAATCCAGGCTGCCAAGTTTACCGCCGGCGCCAGAAGCGAGACGACGTCAACCCTTTCCCCAGCATCACGCGGGATCGAAGGCCTTTCAAATGGCCCTCCAGCGTATTCGTAAAAGCCTTTCCCCGACTTCATACCTAGGCGGCCTTTCTCGAACAACTCCTTGATGAGCGGGCAGGGCTCAGGTGCAAGCTTCTCTCTTTCTCGGATCGAGCTGCTTGCGTGGTGAACGACGTCAATTCCCGTGTAGTCGATTAACTCGAAAACGCCCATCGGAAGGCCGGCCTTGTACTTGAGGGCTGAATCAACTTCAGTCACCGTGTACACACCATCCTTCACAAGCGTGCATGCATAGTTCATCAACGGCATCAAGATTCTGTTGACGATGAATCCGGGAACGTCTTTCCTGCAAATGACCACTGTTTTTCCCATCTTTTTCCCTATTTCCACGGCTCTCTGAAGCGTTTCCTGCGATGTTTTCTCTCCCGCTATGACTTCGAGAAGCGGCATCAAGGGTGGTGGGTTGAAGAAATGCATCCCGACAACTTGTTCGGGCCTGCTGGTTGCCGCGGCTATTTCGGTTATCGGCAGCGTGCTTGTGTTTGTGGCAAGGATTGCATGCCGCGGCGCTCTAGCATCTAGCGTGGTGAAAACCTTCCTTTTGACCGAAATGTCCTCTGGAACAGCTTCAACGACGAGGTCGGCATCCCCAACCGCTTCGGCCAAGTTCGTCGAAGTCCTTATCCTGGTTAAAGCAGCATCGGCCTGGCTTCTTGTCAGCCTTTTCTTCTCAACCATTTTATCCAAACTCCATCGAATTTTCTCCAGACCCTTTGCCAGAAATTCATCGGCGACGTCGACCATCGTCACTTCATAGCCGGCTAGGGCGGCGACTTCGGCTATACCGTGACCCATCACACCCGCTCCAACAACCACAACCTTCAAAACAACTCACCGAAAAAAGGCCTTGGAATATATAAGTGCCTCATCCAAGCCTGAAAAACTTCACTGCTTTTTTGAGCACCTCATGGAAGACATCCAATTCTTCGGGGGTGTTGTAGACGTAGAAGCTTGCGCGTGTTGTGGCCGAAAGCCCAAGCCGTGTGTGGATGGGCATTGCGCAGTGATGACCAGCTCTTACGCATATTCTGTGCTGGTCCAAGAATGTTGCGAGGTCGTGTGGATGAATGTCGCCGAGGTTGAAGGCAACCAAACCGCATCGATGTTTGGGGTTTTCGGGCCCGTATATCTTGACCTGTTTCAAGCTCATCAGAAGCTCAAGGGCTTTCGCGGTCATCTCCTGCTCGTGCCGCTGCACATTCTCCATGCCGAGGTTCCGAAGATAGTCGACCGCCGCCCCAAGGCCAACCGCTCCCGCGATGTGAGGTGTGCCCGCCTCGAACTTCCACGGAACATCGTTCCAAACGCTGTGGTCGAGGTTAACCTCCTTTATCATTTCGCCGCCGCCCATGAAGGGCTCCAACTCGTCTAACAGCTCGAACTTTCCGTAAAGAACGCCGACCCCCGTAGGCCCGAGCATCTTGTGGCCGCTGAACGCTAGAAAATCGCATCCGATGTCCTTCACGTCGACTGGCATGTGTGGAACAGATTGAGCCGCGTCAACCACAGCCAAAGCACCATGCTCGTGAGCAAGCTTGCAGAGGTATTTTGCGTCGTTGACAGTCCCGAGAACATTCGACGCGTGGACAAAGCTGAAGACCGAAGCATCCTTCAACATTTTGTCGGCGTTTGAAAGGTCGAGATACCCGTCTTGGTCAAAGGGGATGTATTCTATCTTATGGTTCATCATTTTTGAGACAAGCTGCCAGGGAACGATGTTGCTATGGTGTTCCATCATCGTCAAAACAATCTTTCCGCCTTTTTTCATCCGGTTTAGGCCGACGCTGTATGCTACGAGGTTCAGAGCCTCCGTCGTGTTCCTGACGAAAACGATTTCACGAGAGGTTCCCGCGTTAATGAATTCTGCAACCTTCCGGCGGCTTTTCTCATACGCTTCCGTTGCCTCGACGCTCACACTGTAAACCCCGCGGTGAACGTTTGCGTTGTACCGTCGGTAAAAATCAGCGATGGCCTCTATTACCTGAATGGGCTTCTGGCTCGTTGCGGTGCTGTCAAAGTATATGAGATTCTTCTGATTGTCGAAAACGGGAAAATCTTTACGTATTATGTTTGGGTCGAAGGTCAAGCTTTGCTACGTACTCTACTGTTCCTCGGATGTATATAGCTTCTCCAGCTCCTCCAACAAAGCTGACAGGAACAGCGTGTTTAACCTGTATCGACCGTGACATGAATAAACAAGGTAGGGGCTGGCGTCAATCATCTTGTTCAGCTCATACCCCTTCAATCCAGTTAGAACTGAAAGGTTGCCAAGGTTAACCCGCTGTCTGACGAAAAACCAAGAATTTTCGCTACAACCTTTCCCAGCAAAATGAGAAGCGTCCGCGGTATTCCCCGCGGAACGACCAACTTCACCAACACGTCACCGTCTTCGTTGATTGCCAACAATTTACAAATCCTATCGGCGTTCCGTAAAATCAGTTCTTTTTCATTAACCTTGATTTTGTCGAAAGTCTGTTCTTGATCCAACAGATATCACGACTTGTTCACGAAACTTTTTTCCACAGCATCGAGAATTTCGTTTAGTTTTGCGAGCTGAACGGTATAACCGCCTCTTTCAACCGCCAAAACCATCTGCTGGTCTTTCAGCTCTTTCAAACGCGCAGCCACCACGAAGTAATCAGCACTGAGCGAAGCTGAGATTTCTTCGATTGAGGATACGTCGGTTTCGATCAGCCCCAGTTCTTTAGCAAACCTTTTCCCCGCGAGGTAAAGCATGATTTGGGAACGAAGCGGTAGCTTATCCTTTGCCGTCATAAAAATAACCTTCCCATCCTTTGTCAACCTGACAAACCTTTTGACCCTGTCGATCAAGGTTGCCGAAATCTCCTGTTCGTCGACCAGAAGTTCTTTGAGCTTTTCCCTTATTTTTTCGTCGGTCATGTCGTAAAGTGTTTACAGCGGTATATTAATTTACGTAAATTCTATAGGTTCGGACGTTTTGAAACTTGGACCGGTAGGGTCGATGGCCTGAACGGGTAGCCGTCGGTTTCTTTCTTTATAGTCTTAACCAGTGAGGTTGTTGTGAGCATTTTTATCTGTTTGCTGCCGCGAATTCTGACGGCGAGTTTTCCCGTTTTTGCTTCCTTGGGCCCGAGGGTTGCGATGAAAGGTATCCAGCTGGTTTCCGCTTCGTAGACTTTTTTGCCGAGGCTTTCGGCGCGGTCGTCCACGTCCACCCGCACATTTTCCTTGGCGAGCTTCTCCGCAATCCGTAGGGCTTTGGCTGTGTATTTCTCGGTCAGCGGTAGGATTCTTACCATGGTTGGGCAAAGCCAGGTCGGCAGCTTCGGCGGGTTTTTCATCAAGGCCGTGTCGATCAACGCGTACAGATAGCGTTCAACCGTTCCGATGATCGCTGTGTGTAGTATGACCGGGTACTTCTTGGACCCGTCGCTGTCGACATAGGCTATGCCGAACCTTTCTGCGTTTCCGACGTCAATTTGGACTGTTCCGATTTCACGCGGTCTTCCGAATTTGTCGACGATGTGGTATTCGATGTTGAGAACCCAGTAGTATGAGCTGTTTTCGGGATAGAAGGATAGGAGGACTGGTTTACGTTCACGTTTGAGCAGCCGTTGGAAAAAGGGCTTGTTCTCTTCGAAAAATTTCTTCGACGTTAGGTTGTAGAGAGAGTAGTAGTCTCGGCCGAGCTTTTCGATTTCGGAGTAGATTTTGTCGTGTATCTTTTCGACCATTTCAAGAGCTTGGCTGATGTCGCGGCAGAAAACGTGAAGGTCTGGCATCGACATTTTTCTCAGCCGGAAACCAAGCTCGAGCTCCCCTCTTTGTTCGAGCCTGTAGCTGTCTGCGACCTCGAACATTCCAAAGGGGAGGTGACGATAGCTTATCACCCATTTTCTCGCCAACGCAAACTGTTGAAAGCACGCCGCATACCGCATCACGTGAGGCCTGCCGTCGACATCAACCCGGTACATACGCTGGCCAAAAAGGCCTGCGTGTTCCCGTATCGGTCTGCTTTCAAGACTGAATAGGTTCGTTCCCTTGACGAAGTAGACGGGAAACCCTAGCTCCCTGACGATCTTCGACGCGTAGTCGGAAACAAGTTCGTAGATAAGAGTTCCTTCGGGTCCGTAGTGCATGTGGCCGCTGTCGGATAGCTCTTCCCAGTCGATTCCGAATCGTTTGAATATTTTGTTGTGCTCTGGCTCCTCAACCATCGGCAAAGACTTTCCCAAAGCCTCTTTCTCGACCAAAGCCCTGAACCCTTCAGAAACATCGAGCGAATCTACGTCGGACGGGTTGAACAGTTTTCCTTCCGGCGTCAATATCAGGTAGGTTTTCTCAACTGTTGCAGCCGGTCTCTGTTGTGTAAGTGTTGCCTGGTTGAAAACGCGCGACCGTTCCGCGAGTGGATGACCTTTGACGCTCAAAGCCAAGGCCTTGTTCCAGCCGAACGGCGACCGATGAACTTCGACCCCTGCTTCCGCAGCGGCCTTCTCCATGTTCTTCAATGTTTCGAGGGCGTGGTCTGGTCTTGCAAGCTCCTTCGAAAGATGCGCGAAAGGGTAGATGACCATCCGCGGCACTTTGAGGCGTCTCATGAATTCGACCGCGTCATCAACCGCGGCCTTCGCCACTTTTTCATCGTCTTCGGGCTCGACGGAGGTGAGCAGAACAAGGGCGTCTTCGATTCTCGTCGGATTTAGCGAAGTTTCCTCTGCGACGCTCGATTCCTTTTTGACGGGCCTGTATTCGATGAAGTCCACGTGCAGCTCGAGAATCTTCAAACCTAATCATAGTCGTTAAACCATCATATATAACCGTCGTCCGATAGCCCGCGCAAAAGTCTGCGGCCGTCGACACACCAGATTATTCCTGCTTAGCCGCCTTTGAAAACATGACATAGGTTTCCATCATTTTTTCCCCTGTGGCCGGGAGAGGCCACATAAGCAGAACTTCATACGTGAGTTTCATGGCGTCTCCCGTGCCTGTAGGCATCAACAGCTCGAGAAGCGACGGCGGCCTCGGCCTTATCCATCTCGTCGGAGTTTCGGCCAGTAGTCCCGCGAGCTGACGCGCTTTTTCCACGGCTTCTTCGAGGGAGCCGGTCCCGTCGACCAACCCAGCTCGATACGCCTGAATTCCCGTGTAGGGCCTCGCCGTCAAAACGTCTTCCCAGTCAACAACCTTGCCGCCCCTATGCGCTTTAACCCTTTCAACAAAAAGCTCTGCGATATCCTTCACCATAGAAGTCATTATCTGCCTCTCTTCATCTGTCATTTCCCTCCATTCGCTTCCGATGTCTTTGAATTTGCTGCTTTTGAAGGTCTCCGTTTCTATGCCGAGGTTGTCCATGAGTTTTTCCCAGTTGAGCAAGACGGTGACCGCGCCGACAGAACCCGTCAAACCAGCCGGAGAGGCTATTATTTCGTCGGCTGGAAGAGCGATGTAGTATCCTCCAGATCCGCCGTACTCGGAGATGTAGCTGACCAAGACCTTCTCTTCCCCAAGTTTTTTGATGGTCTGGTAAATTTCCTCGGAAGCGACGGCGCTTCCGCCGGGGCTGTTTATGACCAGCACCACAGCTTTCGCGGCCGGGTCTTTTCTGACCTGTGAGACGATGGTCTCAACATCTCTAGGGGTCAACACATCGCCGGACAGCAGACCCAGCGGTGATTCGGAATATGCTATCGCTCCTTCGAGCCTGACCAAAGCAACATAATCACGGGACACAGTACAAACGGGTAAGGAGACAGAAACGGCAACTCCGGCCACGGTGACAGACCCGAGAACTATACCCAGTACAAACCAAAACCACCATTTCATGATGACATTGCCGCCGACTGTCAATAAATACGTTGGGAAAAACGATCTCCTCGTCTGAAGCGTATTACCTTTCACAAGATATAAATGATTGCGGTTGGTGAAGGTTTGCATGGGAAGGACTGGTATAGAGATTGTCAAGGCACCGGTAGATGAAGTCATTTCAGACCTGCTGAAAGCTTACGCGGATGAATGGCTCGCCCACTACCAATACTGGGTAGCCGCTGTCACGTTGAAAGGCGTCGACGCCGACACGTTCAAGCCCGTTCTGATGGAAATGTCCCAGCACGAACTCAAACACGCCGAAAAACTGGCTAAAAGAATCATCCAGCTCGGCGGTAAACCAGTTCTGCAGTTTGAAAAGCTTTTGCCGACGAGTGGATGCGGGTACATACCACCTCCCGATAACCCGACAAACTACGAGCAACTCATAAAAGACATCCTCAAAGCCGAGCAATGCGCCATACGATTTTACAGCAAAATGGTCGAGAAATACCGTCTCACAGACGTCGTGACCCATGAATTGTTTGAAGACCTCCTCGAAGACGAGGTGGAAGACGAGCAGACTTGGGAAGATTTCCTCGCAAAGCTATGAAATTTTTCATCCACAACCTAAATATGATGGCTTGAAGACTGCGGAATTGAAGGCGATGCGTTGAAGGTAGCCCTCATCCAGAGACTGGACGATTCGTCCGAGTACAACCTCGATGAACTCGAGGAACTATGCAGGTCGGTAGGCTACCAACCAGTCTACAAGCTCGTCCAGAAAAGGGCCCCCCATCCCAAATACATGATAGGGCCGGGCAAGGTCGAAGAACTTCGACGAATCGTCAAGACCATGAACATAGAGAAGATCGTCTGCGAAAACGAGCTGAAACCAGTGCAGGAATACAACCTCGCTAAAGCGCTGTCGGTCCCAGTGATCACGAGGACCCAGCTAATCCTCGAGACTTTCGCGCAGAGAGCCGCTTCGACGGAGGCCAAGCTTCAGATTAAACTGGCTGAGCTCCAGTACGAGCTTTCGAGGGCCAAGGAAAAGGTCCGGTTGGCGAAGAAGGGTGAACAGCCGGGGTTCCATGGTTTGGGTGCCTACGAAGCCGATGTCTACTACAACGAGGTTTTCAGACGCATCGCAACGATCAAGGAGAAGCTTAGAACGATTAGGCTCCGTAAAACTTTGATGAGAAAAAAGAGAATTGAAGACGGTCTTCCAGTTGTTGCGTTGACCGGATACACGAACGCAGGCAAAACAACACTCTTCAACAGAATTTCCGGTGAAAACCTTCTCGTCAGCTCCCAACTTTTCACAACCCTTTCCACGACATCAAGGATAGTGCAGTTTAAAGGGCGTAGAGCCTACCTATCCGACACCGTCGGGTTCATCAAAAACCTTCCACACCTGCTGATAGAGTCCTTCCATTCAACTTTAAGCGAGTTCATCTACGCCGACCTACTCCTGCTCGTCGTCGACGTAAGCGAGAACAAAGAAGTGATAGAAACAAAACTCAACACGTGCTTAAACGTTCTGGAAGAAGTTGGCGTAAGAAACGTACCGCTACTTATTGTCTTCAACAAGATCGACCGGTCACCAAACTACATCTCAAAGATAGAGGAAGTCAACCCAGAACATCGATACGTCGCCGTCTCCGCAAAAACGGGCGAGAACCTCGACATCCTTGAACAAGCGGTCGCTGAAATGATGGGCGGATATGTAAGGCTCAGAGCTCTTCTCGCCGACCATGAATCAACCTATCAAATTCTTTCCGAGATCAGAAAATTCTGCAACGTTTTGAAGATAAAGCAGGGAGAAGGCTCCTATGAAATCGACTGCGAAGCACCCGTCCAGTTGGCGGAGAAAATAAGAAACGTTGCGGTAAACTTCCATGTCGTTTAACCAGATGAGACTACGTCATGCGCGACAGCTCTTCTTTTTCCTTTTCGGAGTTAAAGGTGAAGACTTTTTCCCGGACCAATGCGAGGTAGAGGTTTCTCCGTCCACGGGTAAGCTGAGAAGAATTTGGCTGGATGGTAAATGCCTCGCGACGGTGAGGCCGATGGACGGGATGATTTCGCTCACTGTCGAAGGAGCGAAACGGCTTTTGAGCCTGGTCGACGGATTTCGCCACATGGTAGTAATAGACGAAGAAGGCGTTAAACGGGTGGTTGAAGGTTTTGACGTATCTCCAGCTAATGTTGTCGAAGCGGACCCGAGCATTATTCCGGGCTCAGAGGTCTTAGTTGTTGACAGGAGCCGGCGGCTAGTGGGGGTTGGGAAAGCGGTTTTGTCGGGCCTCGAGATGAAAGCTCTGAAGAAAGGAACAGCTGTAAAGGTCCGGCATAAGGTTTAAACCCTGTTCTCGGCGTGCATGTTTGAGTTGAAAAGGCTGAGTCCGCGGGAGATGCGGCGTGCTCAAGAACGCATGCTTAAGTCTTTGGGACTTGACATCGAGGAGGTTGGGCAAGCTGAAGAAGTCGTCATCAAGCTTTCCGACCGCACTATCGTGTTGAAAGGGCCTAATGTCCTCGCCGTCAAAACCGGTGGAGAGAAGATATTCCAGCTGGTTGGAGGCGAGTTATCCGAAGAGACCAAACCAGAGACGATGCACGCCTACGTGCCCTCCGAGGAAGACATTTCGCTCGTGATGGCCCAGGCCGGTGTTTCGGAAGAGGATGCGAAAAATGCGCTTTATCAATCTGGCGGAGACCTGGCCAAAGCCATCCTAATGCTTCGTTCAAGGAGGTAGAACAACTAGGGGCTTCAAATCTCTGAGGTTTTCGGCTTCCTTCAGGGGGAGTCTAGCGGATAAACCGCCTGAAAAGTACTTGAGCATTTCACGAACTTCGGACGCTTTAGCCAAGGTAATGTTCCACGAATACGTGCGGTTCTGGGTCAGGCGCTCAACTTCTTTCGCACCGTAGATATGTGTGTCGAGTTTCTTCAGACGTTCAGCGGCTCGCTGGCTCGATTTGCTCGCCATAAGAAGGAGATAGTCTTCGCCCATCCCTCGACATTCTCTTTCTGTCTCGACGAAGATCTTGTGACGGCTGAAACCGGCTTTCCGCTCAACTTCCTCAACACCTACTAGCGAGACAACAAACCGAAACCCTTCTGTGCGCCAATATTTCTCCACATGCATTCTTTTGTTCTTGAACGCCGAATTGACGGATTCTATGGCCGACCTCAGCTCGTCCCAGAACTTCTTCTCAGAGGATCCCGACTTTAGGTAGAGGCCTGCGACGTTTATGGAAGCCTTCCCTAGAATCATTCCAGACTCCTCGAAGGGATGTCCTTCTGACGACGCAGGCATCCGGGAGAATAGAAACTCGGCCTCCCGCGTGGAAGACGTGTCAAATTTGTCAAAGGGAAGCAGCACGTGAAGACGGCGAACACCCACGAAATCTGTTTTCGATACATCCGAAAAATAGGCCGATGCCCGTTTGTTCTTTTCAGCGACGCAATCTAATACGAGGCCGAACGTAGAATCCGTTACCGGCGGGTCTTTGAAAACAGTTTCGAACTCAACCCCGTCGACCTCTTTCACAGCAGAATTCATCTCATCCGATTCGTACAACCGTGAATAAACGCTGAATGCCCAAGTTTCGATGCCTTCCAAATCTATTTCGCCTGCGTAGTATCTCTCGGCCGCTTCTCGCGGGATGATTTTTGTTAACGCATATTCTCTGAAGACGGATAAAGCTACTTTGTGGGTGACGGCTGTGAAGGAAGAATTTCCGCGGTGTTCCTCCAGAATCGTGTCGACGTCGGCCACTGGAAGTCCGAGCCGCGCCAGCTTGTTCCTGTAACTTTCCATTCCCTGCTCGACCAAATACGCGTTTACGAGTTCCCTGATTAGCGGGGCGGTCAAGTGCTCAATTTGCATTTTCTCCAACCTTTCCTCCATAGCTTTCGCTACCCTGTCGGCTGTTTTCGCCGGCATGCCCGCCTCCTCGAACAAAACCTTGGATATCTTGTTGCGGTCAAAATCTTCAATCAACGAGTTTGACCTTCTTACCTTGATTCTGCCCGACTCCAACAACGAAGATCGCATCTCTTTGAGAATCTTCACGACTTGCACTCCTTTTGGCGTGAGCTCGTAAAGCTTGTTTTCGTCGTTAACTCTAACCAAGCCGGCCGTGAAAAGCATTTTGAGGTGGTGTGCGAATTTTCCGGAGCCTGTTTTCTTGTCTATTCCGGCCACACGCATCAACTCGGTGTAGTTCATGGGCTGCTTTTCGAGGCTGGTGAGTATGCTTATCCTGCTCGACGAAGCTAGAGATTTGAAAATTTTTGATTCATCGAGATGTTCGCTCATGTACGCGACTGGTTAAAAGTTTTCTGGCCTGCTTAAGGGCTTATCGTTACGATTTAAAATAAAGCGATAACGATGTCTCGGCATGAAAAACGTCCGTCATTTTCTCGAAGTCGGTGATTTGACGCCGAAAGAGTTTGACAGCATCGTATCGACGGCTTTGAAATGGAAAAAACATGGCTATCCCAAAACAAGGCCGTTGAACGGTAAGACCGTCGCATTGATTTTCCAAAAACCTTCGACTAGGACACGTGTCTCTTTTGAGGTGGCGGTCTCGAGGCTCGGCGGGGATTCGATGTATCTGGGTTGGTCGGAGCTTCAGCTGGGACGCGGCGAAACCGTGGAAGACACGGGAAAAGTGCTGAGCAGGTATGTCGACTGCATCGTCGCCCGAGTTTTTAGCCACAACCATTTGGTTGAGTTGAGTAAAAACAGGAAAGTTCCCGTGGTCAACGCTCTCAGTGACCGCCATCATCCATGCCAATCGTTAGCCGACATCATGACCGTGTACATGTATTCGAAAAGGCCTTACGAATCGAAGGTTGCCTTCGTCGGCGACGGAAATAATGTCTGCGTATCTTTGATGCAGGCATGCGCAGCGGTCGGAATTGATATAGCAGTCGCAAATCCACCCGGATACGCTCCGCCCGAAGAAGAGGTGAAAAAAGCTCAGAAAACCGCAGAACAAACGGGTACATCCGTGGTGCTGACCGACGACCCGAAAGAGGCCGTCAAGGAGGCCGACTTTGTCTACACCGACGTGTTCGTCTCGATGGGTATGGAGGCCGAGAAAGAGAAGAGGTTGGCTGATTTTCTCCCGAAGTACCAAGTGAACCGCGAGCTGATGGCGTACGCCAAGCCGTCGGCTAAATTCATGCACTGTATGCCAATGCATCTAAACGAGGAAGTAACGCCTGACGTCGCCTACGGCCCTCAATCAGTCATCTACGACCAAGCCGAAAACAGGTTGCACACCGAAGCCGCTCTGCTGAGGTTTCTGCTAAAGTAGCTTTGGCGAACAGTATAATAAGCTCGGTGGCGAAGACGTTTCTGTGGGCTTGGTCAGCTTCATCAAGTCAGCGATCACGCTGCTGAGGATGGCGAAAAAACCGACCAGCAGAGAGTACAGCATCACGTTGAGAATAACACTTCTCGGTCTCGCGATCATCGGGGTTATCACCTTCCTCATAAGGTTCTTAGCTCTCGCCTTCCAGCCGTCCTGATAAGGAGTTGGTCAACCTTTTATAAACGACTTCTCACTGGAGGAGTAGGTTGACTGTAGAGGAGATGAAATATTACGCGATTAAGACGACAGTCGGCCAGGAAAGGTCGGTAGCCAACGTCCTTGAAGCTAGGTTTCACGGCATATTCCTCGACTACGTGGGCGAAAGAAAGGCCGCAGTCGAAATATCCCACAAAAGCCACGCGGCAGTTGTTTTCACCGCCCCTAAAACAACGACACTGGAAAGGGCGGCGGTTTACCTCATCAAGAAGGATGAACCGACAGAGCCTCTTCACGCCAAAATCAGCGAATTCAGCGATGAGACAGGTTTTTCCCCGGAAATTCTCGGCGAAGGAGTCTACGACCCCCTCCTCATGCAGGAGGAGGGCTGGGCGGAAATAGCTTTTCGCACATCAGTCAGGCTCAAAAGAGGCACAAAATACGCCCTCATCCTGTTCAAGACGGTTGATGAAAAAGGATGGTACGAGTGGGTCTGCGACGAAACAAACGAAAAAAAGCCCGAAGATGTGGCGTTCAGCGTCATGCAAAACGGTGAATGGAAAGAATCGAACCTGATCCCATTTTTCAAGTTGCACGAAAAAACCGCCATCGCATCGATCGCGATTCTTCCTGCTTTGAAAGGGTATGTCTTCGTTGAAGCTGCTTCGCGGGAAGTTATCGCAGACGCTTTACAAAACATCAGACACGTCAAGGCGAGGCCGCCCATGCCCATCAAACTCGAAACGATAAGCCCTCACCTAATCGAGAAACCCTTGATAGAGGTTCTGGAGCCAGGCCAGATAGTAGAGATAGTTGCTGGCCCCCTTAAGGGCATCACGGGAAAAGTCATACGCGTCGAAAAATCGCGTCGCGAAGTCACTTTGGAGCTGAGGGAAGCAGCGTTCCAACTGCCTATCTCAGTCTCGATTGACGCGGTCAGGCCCGTCGAAAAGACATAACCCGCCAGAACGTTAAACTACAAAAGCGATTTCGCCGGCCTGGAAAAGAGGTTGCTTCAGACAAGCAAATTTTTGGAAAATCGAACCTTCTATGACGGTCCTCATGCACTACAGGTTTATGAATAACCGATGTTGAAGCCGTCTTGGACATGGGCCAAAAAACCTTCAGGTTTCTCATCGAAGGGGGGAAAGTTACAGCCGGTCCACCGCTAGGGCCCGCACTGGGCCCTTTAGGGCTCAACGTTCTCGCCGTTGCCGAAGAGGCTAACAAGCTAACTAAAGAATTTATGGGAATGAGGGTTCCGATCGAGATAACCGTCGACACGGACACCAAGAAATTCGACATCAAGGTGGGAACTCCGAGCACCTCCGCCCTGCTGGCCAGCGCCACCGGCGTCCAAAAGGGCAGCGGTACGGCTGGAAAAGATTTCGTAGGCAACCTCACCTTCTCCGACGTGGTCAAAATCGCTGAAAAGAAAATGGCTGATATGCGTTCGAAGACTCTCAAGTCAGCCGTCAAAGAAGTTCTCGGGTCCTGTGTGAGCATGGGTATCAAGGTTGACGGAATGAACCCTAAAGAAGTAATTAAAATGGTTGGGCAGGGGAAATACGACGAGGTGTTGGGTGAGGGGCGATGATGCGGTCTGCCTTAAGCAAGCTTGTCGAAGCAGTCAAGAAGGCGAAAGAAAACAAGATGAGTTCAAAGTTCAAACAGTCGGTGGAGCTGGTCGTGAACATAACTGGCGTTGACCTGTCAAAACCACAGAATAGGTTCTCTGAAGTCGTTGAGCTGCCGAACGACCTCGGAAGAAAAAAGAGAAAAATCCTCGTAATTGCTTCGGGAAACCTCGCTTTGGAAGCGGGAAGAACGCCGGGAGTTGACCGGGTTATCCAGAGGGAGGAACTCGAAGCCCTCGTCGGAAGAAAGAAAGACGCAAAAAAACTCGCCTCAGAGTACGATTTCATACTCGTCGAGCCTCCGTTGATGGCGTTGGCCGCAAGGGCTCTCGGCGCAGCCCTCGGTTCGAGGGGTAAAACACCCATTCCCATCCCACCTGGTTCCGAAATCCAGAAACTCGTTAAGAGATACGCTAACAGCGTACAGATAGTCTTGCGCAAGTCTCCTCAGGTCGGATGCCTCATCGGGGTCGAAGAAGACCCGGATGAAAAAATCGCTGAAAACGCTGAAACGGTTTTGAGCAGAGTCGTGGAAAAGCTGGAAAAGAAGCAGAAAAACATTTCAAGCGTCTACGTGAAGACGACCCGCGGAAAACCGGTGAAGGTGGAGATTTGAGAAGATATGTTCTTAAAGGGGAAGGGGCTATCGTAGTGAGAGTGCCGGCGACATGGCGGTGAAGGCTGTCATCAGGCCTAGCATCCAGAAAAAGTCTAAGCTTGTCGAAGAAGTAGCGAACCTCATCAAGAGGTACGGGGTCGTCGCCGTCTTCGACCTCACGGGTACAAGGGCCAACACAATCCATGAAATGAGGAAGAAGCTCCGTGGCCTCTGCGAATTCAGAGTTCTCAAAAAAACTCTTTTCATCAGAGCCTGCAAATCCGCGAACAAACCCGAGCTGGAGAAACTGGTCGAAGACGTAAAAACGCCCGTGGGGTTCATATTCAGCGGGATAAACAGTTTCAAGCTTGCCCTCACACTTGAAAAGAACAGGGTCCCGATGCATGCGAAAGCGGGTGAAAAAGCCGACTTTGACGTCTGGGTGCCTGAGACGAACACGGGCCTTCCGCCGGGCCCTATTCTCAGCGACTTCGGTAAACTGAGAATTCCGACACGGATTGAAGGTGGGCAGGTGTGGATTGCGAAGGACACCTTGGTAGCTAAGAAAGGCGATGAGATTTCCCAGCTGTTGGCGAGTCTTTTGGCTAAGCTCGACATCAAAGCAGTCATGCGCGGGGTGAAGATCATGAAGGCCTACGAAGACGGGATAATACTGAAAGCAGAAGACTTGATTTTGGACCCGGCCAAGACAGCGGAGGAGCTGGCCGCGGCGGCGTCTCTGGCCCTCGGGCTCGCTGTCAACATCTCATACATATCGAAGGAGACCTTGCCCGCACTTCTGGTTAAAGCGATGTTGCAGGCTCGGGCCTTATCCGTGGAGGCCGGATACTACACGGCGGAAACAGTGCCAGCGATGTTGTTGAGGGCGCAGGCTGAATCGATGGCTTTAGCGAAGGCCGCTAGCCTTTCTTAACAATTGTTCAACCTCGGGAAGCACTGCGACGAACCGAACTTTCGGTGCCGCCCCCCTTCCGAGAGAGTCGCTGCCTCCACCGCCTCCACCGGCCATAGTCAGAAGCCTCCTCAAAAATTCACCAGCTCTAAACCCTAACGAAACCGCGTTTTCATTGGCGATGCATACAACCTTGCATGTGGGGGAGCCGGCGTAAACCAGTGCCACAGCGGGCTTCTCGACCTTGACAGTTTCTGCGGCAAGCAGTGTCAAGTAGTCGTAGTCATCGTGTTCCTCTTCCGATACATATAGGAAAATCTTGTCGACTGGCAGAGCTATGCCCCTTATCTCTGCAGACCTGTACTGAATAAATTTTTCGAGAAATCTTCTCAAAGTCTTGCGAAGATTTTTGACCTCTTCCTCGAGCTCTTCAACCTTCTTGACAACCTCATCCGGAGACGACCTAATCTTCTCAGCTACAGCCATCAACGTCGCCTCCGTTTCCTGATAACGGGTCAAACTAGCTGGGCCCGCGGTGAAGACAATTCTTTCAACTCCGTCCTGAATTCTCTCGCTCGAAACTATTTTTATCAACCCTACATCTTCGGTGTTTTCACAGTGGATGCCGCCGCATGCTTCGGCGTCCCATCCGGGAATTTCTACGACACGGATTGTCCCCAGCGGAACTTCACCGCCTTGATAAAGTCCGAAACCGTAGATTTCTTCGGCTTCGTTGCGGGCCATCCAACTTATGCGAACAGGTATCCGTCGAGACACGACTTTGTTTGCGAGGTTTTCGATGGCTCTTATCTGTTCTTGTGTGAGTCTTTTGTGGTGGTAAAAATCTAGCCTGCCTTTCTCCGGTTCTTTCCTCGCTCCCGCCTGCCACGCGTGCTTACCCAAAACCCTTCTCACGGAGCCCAAGAGAATATGGGTTGCGGTATGATGCCGGACGATAGCTAACCTCCTCTCCATGTCGACGTAACCTTCAACTTCCTCACCAACCTCAGGAACCACCCCATCCACTAGATGAAGAATAACATCTCCCACAATCTTCGTATCAACTATGTTGCCAACTCCACGGCGGGAAACAAGAGTACCTGTATCACCTACCGCTCCACCGCTCTCCGGATAAAACAACGTCGCATCGAGGATGACGTAGTTGTTTTCAACGCCGAGAACCCGCGCGCGGAATGAATAATTTGTAGGTTGTTCATAGAAGAGCTTGACGGTCGGAGGATACTTCGACACATCTACCGCCGATTCCAGCTCAGTCTTCGAAGGTTTCTCCCGTAGATGACGGGATGCCACGAGTTCGTAGAAGTTTTCAGGAACTTCGATTTCAACGCCTTGTTTAGCCGCGACTTCCGCCACGATGTCGGGAGTTATTCCATGTTCGTCGTAGTACTGAACCAATCTTTCAACAGGGACTTTCTTGATGTTTCTTATTTCGCGCGATATAGATTCCGTTCCACGCTTGATGGTTTCCCGGAATTTGTTTATCTCGTGACCGACTATTTCAAGCACTTCGTCACGCATATCGCCTAGGTGTGGGAAGTCATGGCGCCAAAAGTTGATCTGCAGGTCAATGAGGTCGAGTAGTTTTTCTTCTGCGTCGACCGACAGGAGAAGCCTGTAAGCCCTCCTGATTAGCAAGCGAGCGAGGTAACCGGTTTTTACGTTGCTGGGAACAACGCCTTCTGCGATGATGAAGGCGATGGCTTTGCTGTAGTCGAGCGCTCCGTAGACTTTTTCGTAGGGCTTTATCAGGTTGTTGACGGTGTGCATGTCGAGCCCGGACATGGTGGCGACTTTTCTCCGCAGCTCCTCCACCGTAGTATCCGCCTTGGGAACGACGAGACCTGTGTACTTGGCGTAGCGGGTCAGAATTTCTTCGGGAGGCCTATTGACCGGAATCAGTTCTCTGACCTTCGCGAGCAGGTCGCCGTAAATGGCGTCGAAGGCGCTTGGAGTTTGTTGGGTGAACCAGGCGATCCTTTCGATTCCGTAACCTGTATCAACTGTTTTAATCGGGGTTTCAACCCGGCTTCCATCGAGGGTTTTGAACTGCATGAAGACGAGGGTTGCGAGCTCGAGCCCTCCTGAAATAACTTCGAGGCAGGGGCCTTCGTTCCCTCCTCCAGCCCACCATGACTCCTTGTAGTGAAGCTCGTAGGCTGGAACTCCGAGTGTTTTCGTCATAAATTCGTGACAGTATTCGGTTGTTTCGCTTTTCCAGTAAATCTTTTTGTCGGGATAGTTGAAGGCGTGATGGCCGCCCATCTCAAAAACGGTGAGATGCCGGCCGAAGGTAAGGCCGATTTTGTCGAGGTCGACTAGCCTTGCACACGGCTGGCTGATGACGAGAGGATTGGCGGGCGGTGGAGCGATGCCGTTTGTGACCCATGGCTGAAAATCCACTATCGAAGCATCGGTCAGGTACAAGTCTGTCCGCCATCTCGCAACGATTGGGTAGGGCTTCAGCGGTGTGTGGCCTCTGTCGGCGAAAAAATCGATAAACGCCTTCCGCGCGTCCCTCACCGACAAAACGACCGATGACAGCTTCTTTTCATGAAAGCTGTATTCTACGCACGGTGATTCGCCGCAGTTATCCCTTTCAGAATCAAGCGTCCAGAAAAATTCACCGCAAATTCGACACTGCTTCCGGACGAAAGAGTTGTTTAAGAAGAACTCGAGCCGGTATTCGTTTTCGTCGTAGGGCATGATGGCGGCACCGATTACAGATGCTGTTACAAATGTTTATATTTTAACCGTTCCTACCGGCATGGACTCATGGATATCTCCTGAAAAACGTCCCTAGGATGGACGCAGGACGGATGCGTTCTCTTCAAACCGTTCGAAAACGTGGGGTAGAATTTCGTTGCATTCGCATGCCTTTCCGGCTATGGTGATTCCCGGCTGGGCCAACCCCTCACGGTAAGATACGGAGAAAATATGGTTAACCGAATAGCGCGCTCAGGCCCGACAGAGCCTCCTCCTTCTCCTCTTTCTTTTCCTCCTTTGGTTTCTCAGCGGGTGCGGATGCAGGCTGCGCGGGGGCCGTCGCTGCCGCCGGTGCCGCTGCTACCGGTGCCGCCGTAGCTTGTTTTAGCACTTCGTCGATGTTGATTTCGCTCAACGCTGCGGCGAGCGATTTGATTTTGGAAAGGTCGGGGGTTATTCCGGCCGCCTCAACAACGCGTCTAAGCCCTTCTTCGTCGACTTTCTTACCAGCCCTGTGAAGCAGTAAAGCCGCGTAAACGTATTCCATTTTTCACCACTTCTACGTTTCGTGGCGGAGGGGTGACTCTTAAACATATACCCGAAAACGTTATAACACCTTTCGAGCTGTTGCTGGTTGGATGAAGCTCGCAGGTCGGGCGACTCTTTCGCTCGTGGACGGCGCCGTCCCGCATTTTCCAGAGATGGTTGTCTTGGGCCGTGAAATTTTCAGGGCTTTGGTCGACGTTTTAGGAGCGGATGCAGCCGTCGAAAGGTTCTCGGACCCTTTCTGGGTTTCATCCCTGGCCTGCGTCCTCGGGTTTGAACACAACACCAGCGGCCAGACAACGGTAACCCTGAAAGCTCTCAAGCACAGCCTGGCCGGAACCGATTTGCCGGTTCGAATACTCGGCGGAAAAGGCCTTGAAATGAGGAGGGCACAGCTCGAGGCCGCTAAAGTGCTCGGCGAAATCGGGGTAGAGGAAGCCGGAGAAATCAGAAGAGTCATGAAACTAACTGCGTCTGTGGACGACGCAGCACTGCAGGATTTGCATGACGTCTACTTTCAGGCAACTATCGTCTCAGAAACGGGTAAATGGACTGTGATAGACCAGGGAATGAACATTGAAACACTGACGGCTCGAAGATACCATTGGACAAGCGAGATCGGCGCATCCGTCGAAGAGCCTCACGCTGAAATATTAAGCGACCAATCCACACCCATCGTTTTAGACTTGACCAGCCCCGCATCTTCAGAGACGAGGGAGACTGTGTTAGAGATGCTTTCTGATTCACCGCCCAGCCGTCTTAACGAAGACCTCGCCCAAGCAAAGGCTCTTTTGAAGAAACAGGCGGTTCTCGACCGTGAATATTCGCCGCCGTTAACCGAAATTCCGGAAAGACTTCTACCGCCTCAAAGGTTTGATGAAGACACGATTCGACGGGCTAAGTATGTTAGGAAGTTTGAGGAGTTGCTTCTTACTCCTGGATGTGGGGCCGCCACCATCAGAGGCCTCGCCTACATCGCCGTTCTCCTTTATGGCTCGAGGGCTTCGTGGAAAGACCCCGTCAAATTCACTTACGCCTTTGGAACCAAAAGCGGAAAACCCTACCATGTCAACAAGCAGGCCATGAGGCAAGCGGCCGACATCCTAAGGGAGGTCGTCTTTGTCTCACGTCTAGCCGAAGCCGATAAGATAACAGTTCTCCGTAGGCTGAAAAGCTTCGTCGAATCCTTGGAGAGAGAGGACTCGGTGAACCATTAGATGCGCGTGACCGACTGGACGTCGTATTCACCGACTTCCTCTACGGACGAAAGATAGTTTTCCAGCGCTTCACCGATTCCATCCCTTTCCGGCATCAGAAACCCAATCACAAGCGCTTGCAGACCAAACCCGATTTCCTCGATTTTTTTATCGCCTATGGTGACTTCGCTTGGAAGGTTTGCGGCGATGGACTTTGCTAAATTCTCCAAATTTGTTTCAGAGTCTTTCGGTAGAATCCTCACGACCATCAAAACCTTGGCCATGCAAAAACTCGAAAACACTACAATTTAACGCATTTGCGTGCAACCTTTCAACTGCTCCTTTAAGTTATCTGAGAGCCGGCGAGCTTCAAGAGCACCGGCCAGCTCAAACATTTTGGAGGCGTCCGAGGCAGCGTGCAAACCTAGATGAAGGATCGTTCGAACAACGAAATCAATTGACTCAGAGAAATACGCAAGACCGGCTTCGAACAAGTTTCCGTTTAAGTATTCCTCAACCGCTTTCGAGAAATTCCTAACAGTGCTGAGCATGATGTTTTCCCTCACAGCGCCCTTGGTCAGAGCCTTTGGCTTTGGATGTGTTATGTCATCAACAGTGTTGATGTTGGAAAACTCGAAAGGGTCGTCGGTGAGATTTCCACCATAAACGAGTAACGCTCTCTCGCAGCCTCGCAGCAGGTCCGAAGCCCGCACAAGATTTTTTCTTCCGTCGAGAAAAATTTTCCGATACTTGATAATTGAATCTTTTCGGACCGCCTGTATCAATGTCTCCACTGATCCGTCCGCCCAAAAAATAGAAACAGCCGACGAAGTCTCTTTGGTTAAAAATTCGAGCATTTTTTTGAGGGTCGCCGACCTTATCCGTGGTACATCGTTTGGGCATGAAAGGAAAACGTCGGCCTCGATTTTATCAGCTGCTGTTAGGAGACCTGATAGAGGCCCTGCCGAAAACTCGTCGACAAGATATCCGGTGACGTAGGGAGTGCAAGCTTCCATCAATTTTTCTCCTTGTCGCTCATCCTTGACCGACAGCCACACGTAGCCAACCGATTCAAACAAGCTTCTCGCCACCAGCCTAACCATAGGCTCGCCGTCGACCACGGCGAACGCCTTATCGCCATCAAACCTCTTCGATTCTCCACCCGACAAAACGACACCACAAACCTTCATCGCTACCACTGCTTCATCCCAATCACTTTTTTTACATATTGATAGAATTCCTCCGAGAAATCGGGGCCGAAAACGGGAAGGCCTACGGGGGGTAGGCCCATGTTTTCGCGGCGGAAAACGGCAACCAATGGCTGCTCGACGTCTTTCAGGATCTCGAGGTCTGACGCCTGTTTGACGGTTAGGATTTTGTAAACTTCAGAGGATTTCCCAATGGTGTTGTGAAATCCTTCATAAACCACCAGTTCTACGCCGTCTTCGGCCATTATTCTGGTGATTTTGCTAAGCCTGTCCTCCCATCTTTCATGACTGCAGAACAAAACCGCTGTCTCATTCGGTGAAACGCTTGCGACAATCATCGCACCACTTCTCGCCATTTTCCAAGTATCCTTCCCCTCCGTGTCTATGGTGAATTGATGATGAATGTGCTTCAGGGCCGCAACTCTGTAACCTTCCCTTGAAAACCTCTCGATCAAGCGGGTGGCGACGAAAGTTTTACCGGAATTTTTGGTGCCCATTATAGCGAGATGCTTCACAGATGGCATGGAAATGGGCTGGGTATTAATCGTAACTAAATGTCTGCCACTGGGATGTCACAAGAATTAAAAATGACGAAGCACACGCTATGACGGCCGTGTTGGAAGATGTTCTGATTCTGACCGCAGTTTTTATCGCCACGACCGCTGTGGCAATCATCTACGCCCTCTATCAAAACAAGCCGAAGTCTGGGGAAAATAATCCAATCAGCCTCACTTTGGCAGACTTTCCGCGGCAAACAGACACCCATCTGTCACCTATACTTCTTCAATCGGAACAAGATGTCAGGTCTTTTGAGCAGGCCGCTATGAGAATCCTCGAAGGGGTTTATGATGAGCGCGAAAAGGAGAGCGGCTGAGCAAGCTGTTGAGTATGTTGAAGATGGGTTCGTGGTCGGTTTGGGCAGCGGCTCAACGGTTTCCCTGATAATTGAAGCAATCGCAAATTCGGGAATGAAGGTTAAGCTGATTCCGGCTTCGTGGCAGTCCTACTATGAATGCGTCGCAGCCGGGCTCGAGGTCGTGTCGATAGACCAATCTCCACATCCAGACCTTTACCTGGACAGCTTCGACCAAGTGACAGAATCTGGTTACATGATAAAGGGGGGTGGCGGCGCGATGCTACGGGAAAAGGTTTTGGCCGCTGCTTCCAAGCTAAGAATATTTGTCGGCGACTCGAATAAGCTTGTCGAAAAACTCAGCAGACCAGTCCCGTTGGAAATCATCCCGTTCGCCTACCGATTTGTCGAAGGTAAGATAAATGAATTAGGGGCGAGGTTAGAGTTAAGAACATCGGCGGCGAAAAACGGCCCGACGATTTCCGACAACGGCCACTTTATCGCCGACGCCGATTTTGGCCCAATTCACGACCCTGTCTCAGTTGAAAGAAATCTTAGAAATATCCCCGGCATCGTCGAAAACGGACTGTTCATCGGGTTAGCCGACCAAATTATCATCGCCTACGAGGACGGTAAAACCATCAGACATTCCTACCGCTAAGCATATAAACACGCTCAAACGCGGTAGGCCGTGACGGAATTAAGTCAAGCCAGGATGATTGGTGGAATTGGCTCGATTCTGCTCGTTCTCGGAATCGTTCCCAGCGTCGGACCAGTGTTGAGCATCGTGGGGTTCATACTCTTGCTGCTTGCATTGAGGTATGTTTCAAGGTCGGTCCAGCAACCCGCGATATTCCAAAACGCGTTGTACGCAGTGATCATCGGCATAATCGGCGCTGTTGTGGCAATAGTCGTCGGGGGAGCGACTCTTTTCGCGGCTCTAGGAGGCGTGTTCACCGGACCGGACACTGACGGGTTCGCACCTGATCTCTTCTCGTTCATAGCTGGAATACTCGTGGCGATCTTGATTGCTTGGATTTTCGCGATCGCGTCAAGCTTTTTCTTGAGGAGAGCCTTCAACCAGACCGGCGACGCCCTTGGAATTAAGTTGTTCAAAACAGCGGGGCTTCTGGTCTTCATTGGAGCGATACTGACAATTGTTCTCGTCGGCGCAATTATCTCTCTGGTGGCCTACGTACTGCTGGCGGTTGCTTTCTTCCAAATCCCTCAAGCCGGAGGGCCGCCTCCTCCACCTCCTCCACCACCCTAAGGTTTCTCCAACTCCATTAAAGACCGCATCAGAGAGGAGGCGAACCCGGCGTCCTTTACCCATACGACGACTGGCTCGTCGTCCAGCGGAAGACCTATCAACGCCTCACCCGCATCTGTCACCAAAATGTCGAACAAAACCGCTTGGCTCACTAAAACTTTCGCATCAATTTCTCTGAAAAAAGCACGGTCTTCTTCTCGGACCTCGACTGAAGGATGAAGAAGAAAAACAAATTTTTTCCCACGAAACCGACCTACAACCTTCTTAAACTCCTCCTTGAGCTTAGCCGCTTTACGGACGGCGAAAACAAATTCATCAGCGGAGCCGGCCATCTCCAAAAGCTTCACAACCACCGGTGTGAGACCTCGGAGAATCGCCGTCTCAGTTTTTTCCACCGAAGTCTTCCTGAACTCATTAATTAGCGAAAGCAGAGCGCCCAAAGATTTTGTCTTCTCCTCGAAGACAGATTCGATTTTGAGGCGTTGGTTGCGGAGCATGTTTGATAAGGCGTGTGAAGGCTCCGCCGACACAAATCCGCTGCTTGTCTTCCTTATCAGGCCTTCATCGATTAGATAAGAAAGGACGTCGTAAACCCTTGTGACTGGAATTTTTGCTCGGCGGGCTATTTCCTTCGGCCTGCCGGCTCCACTCAAAACCGCGACATAGGCCTTCGCCTGATATTTGTTGAAGTTGAACTTCTCCTGGAGAATTTTAACGGCCTTTTCCTCCGCCCCTTCCATAACATTCGAGGAGACAGCCATCGTTTAAATCATCGGGCCTTCAGCCAGTTTGTCGGGAAAATGCTCCCTAAAACCTACGGTTTGGGAGATGAATGGGACAAAGTCATCACCTCCCTTAGAAACCTCGTCCCGGTCTACGATGAGCTCAACGAAACAATTTCTTTCAAAACCGATTTGCGGCTGAGAGCAGAATCAATAACGGGTTTGATAAGCGATGGAGAGCGGGTTTTGGATGCGGGAGCGGGAAACGGTGTTTTTTCCAGGGTTCTCCTCAAAAACCAACCGAATGTTGCCGACGTCGTGCTCCTCGATTTCCTCCATCCCATGCTGAAGACCGCGGCAAAAACCCTCTCACCTGATAAAACCCATTACATCATAGGCGTGTTCGAGAACCTGCCCTTCAGAGAAAATGTTTTCGATTCGGTTTTGATGGGTTTTTCACTGAGAGACGCGAGAAATACCCGGACTGCGTTGTCCGAGGTCAAAAGAGTTTTGAAACAAAACGGGAACCTGATCGTCGTCGACCTCGGCAAACCCGACAGCCCACTGTTCTCTCTTCTGGTTGGTCTCTACTGGAAGGTTGTAGCTCCTTTCCTCGCCCTCCTCAAACTTGGAAAAACTGGATTAAACGCCACATCGATCTACAGCACCTACAGAAGGCTGCCGAAAAACAATGAATTGAAATCCATTGTGCAAAGTTTTTTCGAAAAAGTCGAAATCCGGGAAAAAATGTTAGGAGGCGCGGTCATGCTAAAAGCATCATCAAAACAAGGCCCCATCACACCCTAAATCTTTTTAAAGCTTGAACAAAATTCCGATACCGTTCATGGAGGCTATCGACGTAGACAACACCGTTTTCTCCACGGGCCACCAAGTCTTTGACCAGATATTCTACCTGAGACGCGGCATGACGGTTCTCGTTTCTGACGAAACTTTCAGCGAAGCCCGTTGTTTCCTCAACGTGTTGTTAAAGAAGCATGGCCCGTCCGTGGTAGAGCTTGTCGCTGCCCGGCATACCGTTTTGGAGCCAAACCAATTTCCCGTACCGATCGAGGCGCTTCAAGATTTATCCATCCACGTCAACCAGAAAAGAAGAACCGATAAGGGGAAGATCTTCATCCACGTTTACTTGCCGGAAGTTCTGATACGGCATAGCTCCGATGAGGTTTTGAGGGTGTTGGAGATGTGGAAGAAAGACATCATTAACTCGCGGAACATCGAATTCTACATACTTCCCCGCAACACGTTCGAAGATTTTGAAAGAAAAGCACGTTCGATCGTTGACGCAGCTATTGACGTCCAAGTCGTAAGACAACAAGACCGATTCCTCTACTATTTTACTCCGATGAGGTCCTGTTCACCGCGACATCACCTGAAAAACATACGATTCGAAATTTCGAACGGCCGTCTTCTTATCGAATGGGAAGGAGCTCTGTTAGAAAGCCTCCCCTCACAAATGTTGCAAATCCACGAAATCAGAGAGAAGATCGAAACAGGAAAGAAGGAAATAGTTTTCAGGTTGAACAATTTAGATATCGAGAAGTTCAGCGTCGGCGACTATGTTCTACTGACGGTGTTGAACGGGATGAAGTTGTCAACGATCAGGATTCTGTATCCCGACAAATGGCATGAAATTGTGGACAAAATCGTGCAGTGGGTTTCTGCTGGTTTTCTGACCGTTGAAGAATCAGAGCCGGTAAAGATCTACAACAAACGCAGCGGCCTGAAACTTAAGAGTAGATTAATTCTGAAAGTTCCAACCCGAATGGCAATAACACTGCTCTCCTGGTTCCGAGGCTTTTTGGGAGAACCGATCAGAACAGTTCCTCTGGAAGCGCATCTAGCCGTGCTCGAAGCAATGAAAAACATAATCGACCTTTTGTCTATAAAAAACCCTGAAACCCGGGGACAGGCCAAACTTGCGACAAAATATTTTGGCGAGTTTTCTGCGAGGAAAACCGCTCTCGAATACGTCATCAGGCTCGAAGGAACCCCCTACACAAACTTTCGCTCAAGTGATCTACTGAAGCTTATTGAGATAGCGATGAAAGCGGGTTGGGGCCTCGACGTCAAGTTTCTATCTAAGGAACCAGAGAGTTGGCTGTTTGAAATCGAGAAATGTCATCTCTGCAATGGTATTTCGAGCGACGAACCCTTCTGCGATAAATTTATTTCGAGTGTCGTTAGTGGCGTGTCCGGTGTCTGTCTTAAAAGGGAAGTCGAATGTGTTGAGATCACCTGCAGAGCCATGGGCTCTGATAGATGCCGGTTCAGGGCTCATCTCGTTTAATTTCAATCTTCTGTGAATGATACGGGATTTTTTGTGTGGTGTTAGATGACTTTCTCTGTGGGGAATACCTCTATCCCGCCTTGCGTGATTCTGTAGGGATGCGGCTCGACGTCGTGGTTGACCCCCCTCATCTTCTCAATCTGCAGAGACCTGACTATCGATGAATTCTTGGAATGTTTTCTGAGGATTATTACGCCGTCGGCGAGAAATTCTTCAAACTGATAAGGCCTTTCGACCCCGCTGTAATGCAGTTCTGTTAACAGAAGAGTAGTGCAACCTAGTGGTGTAATTCCTTCCAAAAGCTCCAAGAAAGCAGCTCTTCTCTCAGCCCCTCTTGGATACTGGATGAAGAAAGACGTCAAAGAGTCGATGACGAGTCTTTTCGCGTGGATGTTGTTGACATGGTTGGTGACGGCGGCGATGAGGGCGGCAAGCGAAAAATCTTTCCTCCCGATGGAAATTCCGCCCAGTTTGACTTGTCCAGGAATGCTTCTGATCGGTGAAGCATCCACTATAGACAAGTAGCCTTTTTCGAGATGCCTGCTCAAGTCTATGCGGAGGCTCATTACGTTTCGGAGGATGCTTTCCGGTCTTTCGTCTAGGGTTACATATACACCATTTTCGCCATGATGACAACCGTAGTTGAGATACTGTATTCCGAAGGTTGTTTTTCCGGAGCCGGGAGAGCCCATCACCACGATGTTAAACCCTGTCGGAAATCCTTTGTTTTCGAGTAGGGCGTCCAACCCAGTTATCCCGCTGGATACGTATTGGGAACTGTTCACGCCCATTGGTGGCATGGGAGGAATTTAAATTTGGTAAACCTTTAATCTGGAGCGCTTTTTGTGATTTAGGGTTGCTGAAGAACTTTTTCCCATTTTATCCAGTGTTGGCCACATTAGTGATGGCAACGTTCTTCCAGACATTGATTATGGGTGTGACAGTTCCCCAACCCCCCTTAACTCCGCTGGAGGAAACTACCGACGAACCCACGGAGCTGACGACGCCAACACCTTACATAAACACGTTAATCGTGTTGGGGGTGATATTCGCTGGAAGTGTTTTGATGGTCATCCTTTTGAAACACAGGCGGGTTTTGAGGTTTTTCGTGATGGCAGTCCTCTTCCTCACAGCATCCGCCGTAACATTCTTTTACTTTTTGCTTTCATTCAATGCGGATTTGTCTGTGGTCTCGGCCGTTTCCTTCGTCGTCGGCGTTCTCGTGGTTTTTGGGGTTTTCTCGTCGAGAGAATGGGTTAATGTTTTTGCATCGGCCTATGTTGCTTCGTCATGCGGTGTCGTCTTCGGTTATTCGATGCCGTTTTGGACTTCCTTCGTTTTGCTCGTTGCCGTGTCGCTTTACGACACGGTAGCCGTCTTCAAAGGCCATCTCAAAGTACTAGGTCAAATCGACTTGACTGAGGTCAAGGGTCTTGTTGTCAGTTTCCACGGCCTCAGCATAGGCCTTGGTGACCTTTTCTTCTACACGGTTCTGTTCAGCTTCGTAACCACAAACTTCGGCTGGCTTCCCGGAATGTTCTCCATTGCGGGGTTATTATCAGGATACTTGTTGACACTGAAGCTGGCTCAGAAAAGAGCTGTTTTCCCTGGTCTACCCATAACTTTGATAACCGCGTTAGCGGCGTCATCGATGATTTATTTTATGTTGTCATGACCATGTATTCATCCGAGGATATCGCTCGCTGCTGCACGTCAGCCCTGCTTCTCGAACTAGCTACGACACCAAAGCCGGGGCTAATAGATAGAAACTCAGACCCAAGGCTTTATTCACAGTTCATTTTTTCAGCGGTCGCTCTTCATGACCATTTTCGTAATGTCGTCAAAGCCAACTCGATTGGAGAGGTTGTAAACGAGGCTTGCGAGGATATGATGAAATGGCAGACCGGCGGAAACACGCATCTCGGAAGCCTCCTCCTTCTAACACCATTAGCGAAAGCGGCTGGGCAGGTACCCAAATTGTCCCAGCTCAGGACTGCTGTTCGAAAAGTTTTGAAAAAGATGAATCATGTCGAGTTGGTCCTTATTTTAGGGGCTATTTCCAAAGTAAACCCGGGAAGGTTGGGCCGGGTCGCCTTCCTCGATGCCAAGTCTGCTAGAACCAGAGAAATAGTTTTGAGGCGTAGGTTGTCGGTCTTAGATGGTTTCGCGCCGTATGTTCGTAGAGAGGTTGTTGCTCATGAATACTGTACAGCCTACCGTGCGAGCTTCCTACATGGATACAGATATCTAAGGAAAAGACTGGAAGCCGAGGACTGGAACACCGCCGGCGTAAACACATTTCTGAACCTTCTGAAAAACCTACCGGACACCCATGTTTCACGCAGGTTCGGCCTCCCAGCTGCTAGGATTGTCTCAAAACTCGCCGAGGCCGTGTTAGAGTCGGGCGGATACAGTACGGCTGAGGGCAGGAGAAAGTTTGAAAAGTTCGAATCCTTCGTGAGGAACGCGGGGTTCAAGCCTGCCGCCACGGCGGACCTCCTCGCCGTTTCCTACTTCCTGCTGCTCTTGAATGGTTGGCGGCCGTGAAATGAATTTACTTGTTCTATGCTCTCGAAAGGTAGATGAATATGGTGAACCCCGCGAACCCTATCAGGTTGAGCATTAGAAGCGGAGTCGCTATGTGCGCATCTTCGGTGAAGGACAGTGCCATCATGTAGAATACGTAGGCGGCGTAGAGATGTTGTACCAGGAAGACGGCGGTCAACGCTACCAGGGCGTTGGTGAACTTCGTGCGTGCATATTTACGCGTCAGCAAATAATTGCGCAAAGAGTAGAGTAGCCCAGCCACTATCAACAAAGATATCAGTATGTTTGTCAGCCAGAACGGGCCCATGTGACACGCGCCCTCGACCTGAACGCTTCCTCGATGATCGAGTCTAAGATATCTATGTTCTCCAACACTATTGGTGCTAGACGGTATTTGATGTCGTATCTTCTTTCGTCCGCTTCGACGAATTTGTTTTCCAAAAGAACTTCAAGGTGATGTTGAATGGTTTTATAGTTGAGGCTGAGTGAGGAAGCGATTTGATTCGCGTTGGCGGGCCCATCCCGTAGCTTCATCAAAATCAGGAGGCGGGTAGGGCCTCCGCGTGTCCCTGAGAGAACCCACCAGAAAAGTCTTCTTATAGGTCGGTCAGCCAACTCATCTCTTATGGGGATGTTTGTCTCTTAAGGTTTTCCTTGGTAAACCAATGCGATGGGTCTGACGAGAGACCCGGTTCCCCCCAAAATTTTCAAGGGAGTAACGACGAGAATTGAAACGTAGGCTTTGTCTTTGGAGAGCCCCTCGAGGTTGAGGCTTTTCATAACATGTATCCCTGCGTCGACGAGAAACATCAGGTGTACCGTGAAAGGTTTTGGAACAGCCATGGCGAGGTTGTCGATTCCGAGAAGCGCGACCTTCCGGTCGATGAGCCATTTGGCGCTTTCTTCGGTTATGCCGGCGAAATCGTGAAGGTATTTTTCCTTGTCTGTTGTGAAATATCGTGAATAACCGGTTCTTATAAGAGCTGCATCTCCTTCTTTGAGTGTGATATTTTGATAGGTTAGGCATCTTTCCAGATCATCAGCCGTTATTCCGTACCTCTCCGGAAGAATTTCAAGACCCTTTGATGCAGGAACATCGAAGAGAACCGCTCTTTTGACGAAAATCGGAATCTCTTCTGTTCCATACTTTGTGTATCCGCTGTGTTTGACGATTTCAGATGCTTTGACGCCTCTGTGGAGAAGGCCGTCGCGTGCCATGTGACATTTCGAGTCGATGTGTGTGCCAGAATGCATACTCGTGATGACGAGTTCCATCGAATCTGAAAATCCTGGAGCGACGTTTTCAAAAATTTTCTTAGTATATTCATGATACCTATAGATTACCATCGAATATGGTGGGTCTTCTGGGTGAACCGGCATGCCGTTGAAGTAGGGCTGGCCGAGGTCGTAGACCTTAGCGTTAGAAACAAGGTTGACAAAATCTTCAGAGGATATCACGGTTCAGGCCGAACGCGTAGCCATATAAATTGTTATCGGCCCGATTTGACAATTTGTCGTCTTTCGAAGTCCTTGATAGCTTCGGGCGAATAACCAAGTTTCCTCAGAATTCTTCTTGTGTCTTGACCATGAATAGGAGCCGGCTTAACCAGAGAAGGCCGTCCGTCGAATAACGGTGATGTACGGATAGCTAGAGTCCAGCCGAGAATGGGATGATTGACGCGCGTGAAGATTTTTGTTGCAGCCAAGTTCTTGTCTCGCAACACGTCTTCCACCGAGTACACTGGCCCTGCCGGAACACCGGCCCGCTGAAGGAGCTCCACCCATTCCTTCACGGTTTTGGTTGAAACGGTTTTTTCAAGCTCATTATGGATGATTTCACGGTTGAACGGGTCAATCCTTGACTGCATGTCTTTGAATCGAGGGTTGTTTTTCATGTCATCTCGTCCAATTACAGAGCAGAGTCGCTCCCAGTGTTCTTCGTTGCCCACAGCAACGACCAGCCATCCGTCCGCGGCCTTTACCGGCTCGTACGGGGCGAGAGCCGGATATCTGTTGCCGAAGGGCTGTATCTGCTCCCCGGTCTTCGACACAGTGGTTATCCACTGACCCATCGCTGCGATTCCCGACTGTAGGAGTGAGAGATCGATTTTCACCGCTTTACCATTTTTCTGACGTTGATGAAGTGCTGCACAAACAGCGGCCGCCGCGCTCAAACCCGCCAAAATGTCTGTCACCGGCACAGGTATCCTCAATGGTTCGTCTCCTGGTCTTCTGTTCATCCACATAAGACCCGACATTGCCTGGGTGATGACGTCGTATCCTCTGTAATTCTTATAACGCCCACGGCTGCCGAACCCGCTAATCGAGCAATAGATGATCTTTCGGTTTATTCGTCGGACATCCTCGAATCCAAGGCCATGTTTTCGGAGGACGCCAGGCCTGTAATTCTCAACCAGTATATCGACTGATTTGACGAGTTTTCTCACTATTTGACGACCCTCTGGTGTTTTTAGGTCGACAGCGATGCTCTGCTTGTTTTTATTATAATGGGCAAAATACAGGCTCTCTCCATTGACCATCTTTCCCATTTTTCGTGCGTCGTCGCCTTCCCTCGTGTTCTCGACCTTAACGACTTCCGCTCCCATTTCCGCAAGAAGCATTCCACACAATGGTGCGGCAACAGCTGACCCGAATTCGATAACCTTGACTCCCGACAAAGGAAACGAGGCCATTACCTCCCAACAGATCTTAGGTCTGATAATAAACATAATCAATCGTCAAGGTTAA
>JAVQUC010000008.1:0-46682 GCA_033580815.1 Candidatus Caldarchaeum sp.
AAACAAACTCCAGCGACTGCGGCGAGAACTAAACTCTGGTTAAACGTGAAAGCTTCCTTTGTCAGTCCAGTGACAAGCGCGATGCTGATCAAAGCGAGCAGGAAACCCATTGCCTGCGTGGCCGACGGCGTTCCTTCAAAAAAGGAGCCGGTGACGGCCGGAACCGCTGTGGAGATGACGCCTGTAATCGGTGCGGCGTAGGCCATGCTCCCCCTCGAGAGGACGGCGTAGTAGGTAGTTAGTCCGAGCCCACTCATCACTCCCGCAGCCGCAGACCACAACAGGTCCTCGCGGGCGGGGAGTGTTTCTCCAACCAATAACGCGGCTATTACAAAGAGTAAAAACCCGATGCCCTGCGAAAGAGCGACTACTCCCTGTACGTTTGCCTTTCGCGACGAATAGCCTCCGAAAAAATCTCCAGCACCCCAGATAAAGGCCGAACCAATGCCGAGAAACCCGCTTATTGTGTCGGCTGACGGCATCGTTTACGCCTAGAAACACCGACTTAAATGGTGTTTTACCGTTATATCTGAGGGACTGGCGAGCAGGATGTTGAAGGCGGTCGAAGTGAAAAGATTGTCGAAGTTTTTCGGCAGCCGGCCGGCGCTGATTGACGTAGACCTCGTAGTTGAAGAGGGGGGAGTTTTTGGGTTGATAGGCCCAAACGGCGCGGGCAAAACAACTTTGTTCAGAATTTTGGCCACTCTTCTGCGGCCGACAAGAGGAGAGGTGAGAATTTTTGGAAAAGAGCTGGTCAAACAATCGTCTGAAATCCGTAAACTGATCTCCTACCTTCCGGAGGAAGCCGGCGTTTACAGACATTTGAAGGGCATCGAATACCTGACTATGGTGCAAGACCTTTACGGGCTCGACAAAGCCGTCGAGAAAGGCGCGGAAATTTCGGGGCTAGGTGAAGCTCTGAACGCAAGGATGGGTGAATACAGCAAAGGGATGAGAAGACGAATTCTGCTGGCCGGCTGTTTGATGGTCGGCCCAAGGCTAGCGATACTCGACGAGCCGACGGCCGGCCTCGATGTTGAACATTCCGTTTACGTGCGAAACATAATCAGGGAATATGCTTCCCAAGGAACTACATTCCTCGTCTCGAGCCACAACATGCTCGAAGTCGATTATCTGTGCGACTCGATTGCGCTCATCAACAGAGGCCGAATAGTGGAAACGGGAAGGCCGAAACAGCTCGTCACGGAACACGGAGTAGAAAACCTCGAAGAACTATTCGTCAAACTGGTCGGAGAGAGCAGATGAAGTCTCTTCTTAAGAAAGAGTTGAAAGAACTTCTCAGCGAAAAGACGATCTTGGTCGGCGTGGTTCTAACTCCTCTAATACTCTTCCCAGTGATGGGGGCTGTTCTTTCACTATCTTTCGGACAAACTTCGGGACAGCTGCTCGAAGACCCTTTGATTGTTGTGGACAATGACGGCGGTGAATACGCACGGTTATTCGTGAAAGCCCTAGAATCCTCTGGTTTCAGGCCGGAAGTCTTGTCCAGTGAACCGGATGGTCCCCAGCAACTGTTCAAAAAACATTCCAGCGACGTCTTTATCATCGTAAACAGGGGATTCACAAAAAATCTCACCATGGGAACGAAAGCTTCCGTCGACGTCTATCTTCAGCTATCATCCATGTCTTTCTCCGCCTTCCAGAAAATCACTCAAACTATGGAACGAATATCCGCAGCTTCCACCATTCTGGGAGAGGCAATTGCCGCCGAGTCAGGGATACAGCTCGAATTCTTCAAGAACCCTGTTGAAATTTCCGGCGGAATTTTATACCGTGAAGCCTTTCATTCGACGGAGGACCTGAACGGGCTGTTCCAAACGTTTTTCGCCACCGGCTTCTTCATACCTTTAGTGCTTCTTGTTGTGGTTGCGACCTCTGGAACAATCGCGGCCACCAGCGTAGCCCTTGAAAAAGAGGCCAAAACGTTGGAGATTTTGATGACCTTCCCGATCAGCCGAACAAGCATACTTCTTTCGAAATTACTTGGCTCGACGATGGTCGCGTTGTTGGGAACCGCTTCGATGGTCGTCGGTTTGGTATTCTACCTCTCCAGCTTGCCCATCCCCGCTGTTCCGGTCAGCGGCTTGCAGGTTAGGGTTTCGCCTATTGCACTGGTTTTGCTCGGCATCCTCCTGTTCGTGACCTTGACAATCACGTTGAGTTTGGGAATTTTGGCCGGTGTTTTGGCCGGCGACGTCAGAGGAGGACAGCAGCTCGCCGGGCTGATTCAACTTCCTCTCCTACTCCCACCCATGCTTCTCCTGCTGTTCACCGACCTTTCAACCCTACCACAGACAGTTTCCACCGTCATGTTGCTGAACCCGTTCACCCACATGATGCTGGCCATCCAAGCTCTTAGCACCGAATCATACACCACCTACTTCCTCCACCTGGGAGCGATAACTTTGTTCATGGCCACGGTTCTAGCCGTCGCTTCGCTCTTGTTTAAGGGGGAAAGATTGCTCACTATGAGGATAAAGATATCGAGAACGCGGTCAATTGGTTAAAGGATTGCTTCAGCGGGCTTCACTGCTTTTCTTGTTTGGGCTGCAGCCGTCACGAACCCTAGATAGGATGGCTCGGGCCTGTTAGGTCGCGACAAGTATTCCGGGTGAAACTGGGTGGCGAAGAAGAAGCGGTTGGCGGGATATTCTATTATTTCTACTCGGTCGCCTTCGGGTGAAAAACCGGAGAAAACAAGTCCGTTTCTTTGGAGCGTCTCCCAGTATTCCGGGTTTACCTCATACCTGTGTCTGTGCCTTTGCCTTGTTTCCTTGGAGCCGTAAAGCCTACGCGCCAAAGTGTTTTCGACAATTCTCACGGTTTGCGCTCCCAGCCTCATCGTGCCGCCGAGCTCCTTCACACTACGTTGTTCCGGCATTAGGTCTATTACTGGATGAGGGGTAGATGGGTTTAGCTCGGTTGAGTTGGCTCCATGAAGCCCGCAGACGTTTCTAGCAAACTCGACCACCGACAGCTGAAGTCCGAAACAAATACCCAGAAACGGGATGTTGTTCTCCCTGCAGAAACGTATGCAGTCTATCATCCCTTCCGTCCCCCTTTTTCCAAACCCACCCGGGACGAGAACTCCGTCAAACCGTCGGAGCTCCTCGACTTTCCTCGCGCCAGTCTCAAAATCTTCTGTGTTAATCCATTCGATTTCAACCCTTTTCCCTATGTTGACCCCCGCGTGATGCAACGCCTCCTTCACGCTTACGTAGGAGTCGGCGAGCTTAGTGTATTTCCCGCACACCGCGATTCTCACGGAAGAATCGGCTTTCTCATACATCGAAACCACTTTAATCCATTCACTCCAGTCTGGGGGCGAAACACTTAGTTTCAATCGCTCGACTATGAAATCACCCATGCCCTGCTCCTCAAGTATCACGGGAACTTTGTAGACGCATTCAACATCGTAGGAGCAGAAGACGGCTTTGTCGGATATCGTACCGAACAAAGCTATTTTCCGACGGGCCTCTCCGTCAATCAGTTTATCACTTCTCGCCACTATTATGTCGGGCTGGATGCCGAGGCCTCTTAAAGCGTTGACGCTATGCTGGAGAGACTTTGTTTTAAACTCTCCAGTAGCTTTGAGGGTGAGAACTAAGGCAACGTGGGTGAACAAAGTGTTTTCTACACCTTCTTCAAGCCTCATCTGCCTGATGGCTTCGAGGAAAGGCTGGCCTTCGATGTCTCCGACAGTCCCCCCCACCTCAACTATCAAAACATCGACATCCTTCGACGCCAGCCGAATTCTCCGCTTTATCTCATCCGTGACGTGGGGAACTATCTGAACACACTGGCCGAGATAGTCACCTCTTCTCTCCCTTGCGATGACTTCCGCGTAAATTTGGCCCGTCGTCACGTTGTTGAGACGGGACGTCGTTATGTCGAGGAAGCGTTCGTACCATCCGAGGTCTAGGTCGGTTTCCCCACCATCGTCTGTTACGTAGACTTCTCCGTGTGAGAAGGGGTTGAGAGTTCCGGCGTCGACGTTCACATATGGGTCGATCTTTACGAAACCGACTTTGATTCCTCTGACTGATAGAATTTTTCCGATGGCTGCGGCGACGGTTCCTTTGCCGACGCTGCTGACCACGCCGCCAGTCACGAAGATGTATTTCGGCATAGATGAATGGTTTGGCGGAATGATAAAGACCTTTCTCAGCTCTGCTCTGGTCTTTTCGGTGGCTGCGATAGCTTAACGTCTGGTGTGAAAACATAAACCGCCAGGGCAGTGACGGCAGCCGCCGTGACTACGTACATGGCCTGCGACATTCCTGCCGTGAAGGCCATCTTTTCAGCCGCTGATAGAAGGACACCGGCCGCTGACTGAATTTCATACTCTTTCACCAAGCTTCCGATTGGTATCCAGAGAACTGCCGCTGAAAGGGCGCCGCCGATTAGACGGAGGAAACTGAGCAGAGAGGTTCCTACGCCCAGCATGCTTCGCGGCAGCAAGGTCTGGGTAGTGATGAGAAACGTTGAAACGGTGAAGCCCATTCCAAGCCCGACTAGGGCAAAGCCGGTAAGAAGGACTGGTTCGCCTACTGAGAGTAGGGACAGCATGGCCGTTCCCAGCAAAAGCGACAGCCCGCTTACGGCTGCGGCAGGCTTTATCGAACCTCTGACAACTATCCGGGCGGAAAAATTGGCACCTAAAACCCATCCCAAAACAAGCGGCAACAACAAGACGCCGGATGTCGTCGCAGAGTATTCGAGCCCCAACTGAAGGTATAGCGGCATGTAGGCTATTACTCCGAAGAAAATGAAGCCAGCCAGAAAGTTGCCGATGAAACCCGTCCGCAGCACCTTATCGCGGAAAAGACCGAAGGGAACCAGGGGAAATTCAGATTTCTTTTCGTTGATGAAGAACATCCCGAGGAAAGCTGCCGAAACAAGCAGGAAAAAGGACGAGGACATCCCATAAGTTTGAAATTCGGTCAGGAAAAGAAGAAGAAGCGATGCACCGACCAGGAAAAACAGCGAACCACGAATGTCTATCCTCGACTCTGTTCTCGCCGAGGATTCCAAGCTTTTCATCGCGATGAAAACGCACACCAGCCCGATGGGTATGTTTATCAGGAAAATCCAGCGCCATCCAACCGCGTCCACTATCATTCCTCCAAGAGGTGGGCCGACGATGCTTGCCACGGCCCAGACGGATGAGGTGTATGCCGTGGCTTTGGCTCTTTCTCTGAGGCTGAAAATTTCGCCGATGATGGTGAAGGTCAGGACCAGGAGTGCCCCACCTCCGAGACCCTGTATGCCCCTCGCGATCACAAGCTGAATCATGTCCGTGGAAAGCCCGCAAAAGACGCTTCCAAAAATAAAAACCGCAAGGCCAAGGATGTAGACTGGTTTTCTACCGAATACGTCGCTGATTCTTCCCCAAAGCGGTCCTGTCACCGTAGAGGTGAGAATATAGGCTGTGAAAGCCCAGCTGTAGACTTCGAGGCCTCGCAGAGAAGAGGCGATGGATGGCATGGCTATGGCCACTACGGTCGAATCGATGGCGGCGAGGAAAATTCCGACCAAAAGCCCGAGGAGCAAAACGCCTCTTCTCTGCAAAGGCATCATGGTTTTGCCAACCTTCTAGGTTATAACTGCTACCCGAACACATGGATATGATTTAAATCAGGGAATTCCCGGTTTAAACAGGATGCCCCCGAAAAAACAGAAGGCCAAAAGGTCTTGGAACGTGTATTTGGCTGTAGTGCCGGCAGTAATTCTCGTGGCTTTCATTGTTTACTTGGTAGCTATACCGCCGGCCACGAACATCGCGACGACTCCAAACAACACGATGCAGCAAACGGTCGGCGTCGGAGAAATGGCCAAGCCATTCACTTTAAACCTAATCGACTCAACAGGCCTCAAAGAAGAGAAAATCTCCTTCAACCCGCCGACGGGAAAAATCGTTTTCATCGATTTTGTTCATGAATGGTGTGTGCATTGCCGCAACATGGCGCCGGTCATCGAAGACCTTCATAAGACCTACGCTCAAAAAGGCGTCACATTCATCACGATAGCTGGAGGCTATAATACCAACGCCGAAAAAACGGCCGAATTCATAAGAACCTACGGTATCAATTGGCGGGTCGGCTTCGACCCAGACCTTAACACCTTTAGGTCCTACGGCGTAAGGGGTACACCGACCTATGTCATCATAGACCGTGACGGAAGAATCGCGGCGAAACTCTCAGGCGAGCAAACCTACCAAAAACTTGCCGAGGAAATTGAAAAACTGCTAAGGTCATGAAATTCCTTTACATCGCGTCAGCAGCATCACTCGCCGGCTTGGTTCTGTCGATGTATTTGACGATGCTTCCTCCGCCGCAGTTCTGCGAAATCTCCAGCTTCATCTCCTGCGATGCAGTCCTTTCGAGTCCCTATGCATCGTTTCTCGGGTTCCCAACCGCCCTCTACGGCGTCATCTGGTTTGCAATAGCTTCTTCAGCCACGTTTCTCGCCGTCGAAAAGAAAGCAGCCGTAAAGTTCATGACTGCGTGGTCTCTGTTGGGCTTAGCGGCGGTAGCTTTTCTGGTTTACGTGGAAATATTCGTCATAGGCTCGCTATGTATTCTCTGCACGGCCACGCACCTGTTGGTCGGTGTCGTGGTCGCATCGTTTTTCTATGGGACCCGGCGGAGTTAGGAACCCGAGGCAGCGATTATCAAGCTGCCGGCCGCCGAAGCCACTACGAAAAAAGACAGCACTAAATGAACTGTTGCGGCGATTTCAACTTCAGCGAGAATAAAGAAGCCCGCCAACCCCTGAAAAACAAATAAGACGAGCAGAAACGACAGGTCTGAACCGATTCGAAGTCCCTGCTTTCTAAGGTTGTTCACTAAGGCTATGATGATTAAGAACGTCAAAACACCTAAGCCCACATGGCCGAAGAGAAGCAGTTCGGATTCGACGATGTCCAGCCTTAAGGCTATGCCTTGTGCCAGCTGAACTACGGTCAGTATGAAAACCACGAATATCGCTTTTACGGACATATTCTCCGTTTTTTAACCCCTATTTAAAAACCTGTAAACAACAGTTGTGTCTTTTTGACGACTTTATAGCTGTTTGTCGGTTTTTCGACGTAGGATATCATTAAATATTGGCGCTTTGCGTGATAATCATTCATTCAAGGGTGGAGCACATGATGGAGAAACCAAAGCAAAGCGGTTACGCGCCGGACGAGGTGGTCGACATCGTGCGTCGACACAAGATACGGTACATTGACCTACAGCTAACCGACGTTCCCGGCAAGCTTCATCACATCACCATCCTTGGGTCACAGCTAAGCGAAGAGACTTTCGAAAACGGCGTGGCGAAGCTTGACGGCTCTTCTCTCAGGGGTTTCGCTGAAATCTACGAGTCTGACATGGTTTTGAAGCCGGACCCATCGACCTTTGCGTTGGTGCCGTGGACGACCGATGACAAGAAAACAGCGAGGATGATCTGCGACGTATACAGAGGATACGGTGGCGGAAGGTTCAGCAGAGACCCACGTTACGTGGCCCAGAAAGCTGAAGAATTTCTCAAATCACTTGGGTTCGACGCATCCTACTGGGGGCCCGAAATAGAGTTTTTCGTCTTCGACAAAGTCCACTGGGACGTCAAATCTCCGTTCGAAGGAGTTAGCTATAAAATCGAGTCTCGTGAAGCTGCTTGGAACAGCAACGGAACAAACTATCCAATACGGTTCAAGGAGGGCTACTATCCGGCCCCGCCCCAGGACACGTTGATGGAATACAGAAATGAGGTCTGCAGAGTTTTGACCGACTTTTTCAACATAGAAGTCGAAGGTCATCATCACGAAGTCGCGACCGCTGGACAATGCGAAATCGACATGAGGTTCGACACGTTGAAACGAATGGCAGACAAAGCTCAGACCTACAAATATGTTTCACGCGTAGTCGCGAACTCGATGGGAATGGTTGCGACCTTCATGCCGAAGCCGATTTTCGGCGACAACGCCTCCGGCATGCATGTTCACGTGAGCCTCTGGAAAGACGGAGTAAACCTGTTCTACGACGAGAACGACGAATACGCCGAGCTCAGCCAGCTCGGGAGATATTTCATCGGCGGCCTCCTTGAACACAGCAGGGCGTTAACAGCCATAACCAACCCCTCGACTAACTCGTACCGGAGACTCGTGCCCGGGTATGAAGCGCCGGTGTTCATCGCGTGGAGCCGGGCTAACAGGTCCGCCAACGTAAGAGTACCCGTCTACCACAGGGGAAGGGCGAACAGTAGGAGCAAGCGGATAGAGTTCAGGACGCCCGACCCATCATGCAACCCGTATCTATGCTTCGCGGCGATGGCTGCGGCCGGAGCAGACGGGATACGGCGAAAAATAGACCCCGGCGACCCAGTCAATGAGGACATCTACAAACTCGATCCAGAAAGGAGAAGACAGCTCGGCATAAGGGAGCTACCCGGCTCGCTGCGGGAAGCCGTAGAAGAGCTTCTGAGCGACAGAGATTTTCTCAAGCCTGTTTTCAGCGATGACTTGATCGAGGTCATGACTGAGTTGCAGTTGAAGGCTTTCATCGACGTGACCACGAAGCCGCATCCCTACGAGTTTTACCTGTACTTCGATGTGTGATACACATGGTAAAGGCCTACATCTTGGTTTCGGCCAAGCCGGGAACATCCGAGGACATCGTAAACTTCTTGAAGAAAGCTTCAGAGGTGAAAGGAGTTGTTTCCGCTGATTCCGTATTCGGGCGATACGACGCCATAATAACTCTCGAAGTCGAAAACCTCGAAATGCTTTCCCAAGTTTTATACAAAGTGATCGAGAAAATCCCCAACGTGGTCAGGACGGAGACCTGCATCGTGATGTTCAGCGGGAACAGACGATGACCAAGGTTTTTGCCTACGTACTTGTGAGAACCGAACCCGGCACTTCGCATCAAATAGTCTCTATGAGGACTATGCCTGGAGTTCTTCTAGCCCATAGTGTTTTCGGAAGGTTTGACGCGGTCTTGGTTGTTTCAGCCAACAGCCTAGACGAGCTTTCCCGAAAGGTCTACGAAATAGTTTCCAAACAGCCAAACGTTGTGAAAGTGGAAACTCTCGTCTGCCTTCCTACTCCGACTGAAGAGAAAATCCAGAGGAAAAGAGAGGAAATAAAGCTAGTGACCTCTTTTCACTGCCCGAGCTGTCACGCTTTAAACGAAGTCGAAGCGGCTGTTTGCTTCTTCTGCGGGTACAAATTCAAGTAGGTTTCTTACAGATATTTATACCGGCTATCGGACTTAGGTGTGGGCGATTCCATGCCTATAGCTTTTCTTCTGCTAAACGTTAAGCCCGGGAAGGAGGAGGAAGTGCTAAGCGTTTTGCGTTCAATCAAGGAGGTAAAAGAAGCTCAAAGAGTGTATGGCGTGTACGACACTATAGTCAAGGTCGAGGCAGATTCGATGGAGGGGTTGAAACAAGTGGTCAACAACCGGGTCAAAAAGATTGAAAACATCACCTCCGTTGTTTCTTTGATAGTGATGCATTGATGCCCATTGCATGCCTGGGATGCTCTCGGGTAGGTAGCTGGGTTGACTGAGGAGCGGAGATTTTCCATCCCGAAGGCCGAAAAACAGCACATCGAGTTTAAGGAAAAACTGATTCCGGAGATTCATCTTAGGCTCGAGAAGAAGCAGAAGCTAGCCAGCCAAATGAAATTTCGGCTGGAGAACGGAGACGGCACGGCCGTGTATGTTTTGGGGGTTAGGGATGACGGGTCGGCGGCCGGCATCTCCGAATTTGAGCTCGAGGAAAGTTTGAGTGTTCTGCGTCAAGTGGCTTCAGAATGTGGTGCTTCAATCGACAGGGTTGAGAAATTTGATTCAAACGGTGGGTTGATAGCGCGCGTCATTATTTCTACGCGTTCGAAGCCGAGCATCAACCACATCGTTGTGTCGGTAGCTGGCCATGTCAACCACGGAAAATCAACCTTCTTGGCTTGTTTGATAACTGGGGAGAGGGACGACGGCAACAAATGGCTATACCTCGATACTCTTCCGCACGAAGTTGAAAGGAATCTTTCGGCAGACCTTCATTTCATAGTGCTGGGGTTCAAGGGTGCTGTTCCCAACTTCATGAAAAACCCGCTCGACAAATCCGAAAGAATCAGGGTGACGAACGAGTCGGACAGATTGGTTAGCTTTGTGGACACCGTCGGGCATGAGCCTTGGCTGAGAACAACCATCAGAGGCATATTAGGGCAGGAAATCGACTACGGCATATTGGTTGTTGCCGCAGACGACGGACCTACACACATCTCAAAGGAGCATCTGGGCATCATGCTCGCGATGGACCTCCCAGTCATCGTTGTGATAACGAAGATAGACAAGGTTCGCCCGGAAAAAGTTGAAAAGGCTGAAGCCGAGATTATCTGGCTGCTGAAAAGAGTGGGCCGTGTTCCTTTCGTGGTCAACTCCGAGGAGGACGTAGACCTCGTCGTCGATAAAATCTCTGTGATAGTTCCTGTTTTGAAGACCAGCTCGGTGACTCGCGAAGGGTACGAACTTGTGTATTCTCTCCTACGTAAACTCCCTGTTAGGGTGAAAAGGAAGGACATGCCTTTCCTTCTGTATATCGACCGGGTTTATGATGTTGAAGGGGTTGGGAAGGTTGTTTCAGGCTCCGTGAAACAGGGAAGTTTGACGGCTGGAGCTGAGCTTCTGGTCGGTCCAACTCGTAAGGGAGAGTTTGTTCCGGTTAAAGCGAGAAGTATCGAGATGCATTATACACGGCTCGCTCAAGCGGAGCCGGGCTACATCATCGGAGTCGCGGTCAAGGGCGTGAAGGAAGAACTGCTGGAGAGGGGTATGATTCTATGCGACCCGTCGTTGAATCCAAAGAGTGTATGGTCTTTCGAGGCCGACGTTACAGTTCTATCGCATCCGACACGGATAGGAGACGGATACGAACCGATAGTCCATATACACACCATCGCATCAACAGTCCGGCTAAAGATGCTCGACAAACCCTACCTGAAGGCCGGAGAATCGGGAAAGGTGGAGATGCGTTTCAAATACAGACCGTTTTTCATCAAACCCGGCGACAAGTTTGTTTTCCGAGAGGGCAAAACCAAGGGAATCGGAGTCGTAACAAGGCTGCTGGACGTAAACTAGGAAGCGCCCAGCTTGATCTTCAAAAAATCAGGTATGACGCCCTTTTTAACCAACTCGAGGGCTTGGTTGTGAGTGAAACGCCACCAAACATCGCCACGGCTTTCCCTCTGGAACTCCCACGGCGAAACGAGAACGAGGTCACCCTCCTTAATCCAAATCCGACGTTTGAGCTGACCGCGGATGCGGCATATCCGCTGTTTTCCATCGGCGCAGTCAACCAGCAACCGGTCGAACCCGTACATCTTGCTGACCACCCCGTAAACGTCTCCGGGCCCGGGCTCGACCATCTGGTCGAGTTCGTCCGGCTCCGAGACAATCTTCCGCTTTCCCATGTCCTCGCCACCATCGATTAAATTCAGCCCCGGTATTTAGGCTAATGTCTTGATAAGATTTCCGCGAATTTTTTGTGGTCGATGTTTCCTCCCGTTAGGTTCAAGACAACCTTCTTTCCCCTCATCAATTCAACATATCGGTAGGCCGCAGCCGTAGAGGCCGCTCCGGCGAGTTCGGCCACTTGTCTAACCGACTGAAAAATCTTGACCACAGCCTTCTCCATTTCTTCGTCCGAGACCAGTAGGACGTCGTCGAGCTTGTTTTTCAAGATGTTAAAAGGGGTTGGATAGGTTTTTGCTATCGCGAGGCCTTCGGCCAATGTCTTGACGTTTTCTGTTGAACAAATTTCACCCTTCTTCAAGGAGAGGTAAAAGGCTGGTGCGCCTTCCGCTTGAACACCATAAACTCTCACTTCAGGGTTGAGTGATTTGTAGACCGTGACGGCGCCTATCGCTCCAGACCCTCCAGCCAACGGGTTGATGAAAACTTGGAGGTCTGGAAGCTCTTCGAAAACTTCGAGGTGCATCGTCGCTACACCTGGATACAGTTTTTCCTCGTTAACTGCATCCACGTACCTCAAGCCGTTCTTCTCCGCGTAGTGTAAGGCATAGGCCGCAGCTTCGTCATAATAGGAACCATGTGTCAAGACTTTAGCTCCGAGTTCTTCGACTGCTTGTCTCTTGATACGCGAAACCCAGCTCGGCATCACCACAGTGGTTTCCACGCCGAAAAAAGAGCCGGCATAGGCAATCGACTGAGCGTGATTCCCCATCGAAGCCGTTACAACCCCACGAATCTCGTCGTGCATCAAATACATGAAATAAACCCCTCCTCTAACCTTGAAGGAGTTCGTCGGATTACTGTTCTCCAGCTTGTAGTAAACATCCGCTCCCAGCTCTCTGGAAACATGTCGCGAATATACTAACGGTGTGGGTTTGATGTATTTGCTGACTATCTTCCTCGCCTCGTAAACCTCTTTGAGCGTCACCATACGCATCCAAAACAAACAACAGCACAAAATAACCGTTACCCGATTTTTACACCGACCAAGGTAATTCAGTTGCCGTCTGCGACAAATCACGACCTACAAATCTCCTTCACCGGAGGCGATGTGCTTGCTAAACACCTTTAGCTCGACCATTAACTTCATGAAGAGTTCTGATCAGTTCAATCAATTCGCCCAACTCATCCTTCGACAAGGTTTCGATGTTGTCGATTTTGTTTTTTACATAATTTTTCAGCTCTTCCAAAGGCGATGAAGTGGCTCGCGGGAGAGAGAGAAGGGCCGAGCCGAGAGAAGAGATGAAAACTCCGATTATCGCTATTCCGGTTATCATCAACACGGAGCCGATAATTCTGCCGGCCGGTGTTACAGGGACGACGTCGCCGTAGCCGACTGTGGTGACTGTGGCGAGGGCCCACCAAAAAGCATCGCCCAAATCCCTTATCTTTGAATCAGCGACGCCGACTTCAAGGAAAAAAGCTGACACAGTTCCGATGAAGACTATGGCGGCGGAGACAGCGAAAAGATATCCCAACCTACTCACCCTAATGAGTTCGAATAGGTAGACGATGGATTTCCTGGTACGGGCCACAACCAAGAGCAGTCTCAGAACACGTGAAAGACGGAAACCTCGGATTATTGCGCCGACGAACGTCTGCGTCTCAAGAAGGTAGAAGAAAGCCAGCGGAAGCAGGGCCACGACCTCGTACCAATGCCTTAGCAAATAGTTTCCAACCCTGCCCGACTCGCTTGCCCGGAGCAGTAAATCAACCGACAAAAAAAGCACAACTAACCCGTCGACGACAACTACTCCGACAAAGGCTTCGAAGCTCAGAGGCACCAAATATTCAACGAGAATTAAAACAATAGAGAAAACCGTCAGGACAGACGCGGCGATTTCTCTCCCAGCCATCATGGTTCGACTTTTCTAAGTGGGTCTAAAATCTTTTTTTGGAAACATTTTCAAAACTGTGATAAATGCGTATAAGGCAACAGCTATGACTGTCATCAAGCCCGAGAAGGCCCACAGCTCGAGCTGTAAGAGTCGTGCGGAAACCAGACGCACGATTATGGATGCTTGGAGTATGAGGAAGGGCACGTACAATAGCTTGCTGTAGAAGTGTTTTGACTTAAGGACGACAGGGAAGACAACTGGTGCGTGTGTGAAAATCATGTTTCCCACGAACCCTAGGAAAACAACGTGAAGCATCGAATCCCAGACAGGGTTAACAACCCAAACCAAAACGGACAACGCGAGCCATGAATAGGCCGATATCAAGCCCACGGACAAAAATCTGCTAAAACCCTGTTTCTTGTACATCTTCACCCCAAGGTCGTGCGGCACAACAGACACAAGCAGAAGCGCGAAGAAAAGAGCGACCAACTCCATCGCGGTAGTCAAAACACCGGCCAAGGCTACGGGCAGCGATATCGCTGCAGAGTAGAAGTATTGCTTCCCAACATTCCTGACGCGGAGCATGTCCATCCGTTCACCACATATGAAGCAGACAACAAAGGTCACCCAGGAGAGAACGTAAAAGGTTACCGAGAACCTAAAGACATAAAACAACACGCCCATCATCAGAAAGAACCCTGCGAAAAGAAAAAACAAACCAGAAAACCTTTCCTTGACTGAGAGAAAATATTTTATCGACCATGTAAGAAAACAGAGGCCCCCGAACGTAGCTACGAAGTATGCTATGTTTTGAATTCCGAATGCGATGAGTAATCCAGAGAGAGGAAACGCGACAGCGGCGGCCTTCAGTAGAGGCTCGTTCATGGTGACCGCTCTTTCGAGAGCTATTATCGAAGCGACGAACCCGACCATCATCACGGCTCCGTGACCAGAAGCCGTGCTCTGCGGCACCCACGGAAGCACCCACATACGAGAAACTCCTCCCAAAAGTCCCAGAAAAAGGCTTAGAAAAACCGGTGGAAGAAACAGCCTCTGAGGGAAAACCATTAGCTCAGAATGGGGAAGCTAGTTCTTAGACTTTATCAAGGTCTTGTAGAAGTTTCTCTAGTAAGCTTGCTTCCTTAGCCAACTCTTTTTGCCGCAGCCTCTTAAGACTCTCTTCAACCAACCCCTTCGCCTTATCAACCATCTCATCCATCGAAGAAAATTCTACCAACTGTATGTTGAAGGTTGTGGCGAGTTTTTTGGCTCTTTCGTAGGCGGTTCCAACTACGAAAAGAAAGGAGGCCCCAGCCCTTACATCGAAGGTTTTCGTGAAGAATTCATAAATTTTTTCTTCTGTCACTTCGTTGGTTACGTCGGCCACCAAACCAGACGACATCGGCTGTCCAACAAAGTTGACGTACATGGTGAATTCGTGGCTTACACCAGATGAACCGTTGATCTTCGCCGGACATTCGACATGGTAACCCTTCGACTCTAAGTAACTGGTCAGAGGCGTGAGGTCAAGGAAAAATCCCTGTATCGCAGCTAGTTTGTCGGCGACGACTACGTATCTGAAATAGGGTTTGAGGGTGAGTTCTTCTTCGATGCTTGCCCTACCACATTCAGTGCATATATAACGCCTCACGGGGACCGCGGTTACCCTGCCGCAGGAGATGCACTTGAAGAAAACTCCAGCCCGTCTATAGTCGACGCCCAGCGTCTTCATTTCCTTACCGCATTTTATGCATTTGAACCCTCGTGAATAGAACTCCTGCTCAAAATCGACGTATCCGCAGAGCATATGCTCTATAACGTTACCTTTCATCAGTCTTCCAGAGCTGCACGTTGGGCAGACCGGCTTTAGCATGTGAGAATGGCTTTCGCAAGCAGGACAGACCATCACCGAGTCGAGCAGCTGTTTTTCCAACAACCCCAAACCCGACAGTCCTTCCAAAACACCAGAGACATCGTTTTCAACGAATTGCTCGACAACTGGGTAACGGTAACGTGAATTCTCAAAAACCGGGTCTAAGGTTCCAACCCCGGTTTTCTGCAAATAATTGAGCAACGCCAAAACATCTTGACGCCTTAACAAAGAGTCACCCATCATGAGCTAGTCCTCTTATCTGTTCTAGTCTTCTAGTCAATAGGTCCCTAATCAACCTTTTTTGGAAAATGTTTACTCCTTCTCCCGTAAGTGCTGATACTTCGAAATATGCTGAGTTGAATTCGCTCGATGTCTTCAACGCTTCCTCGTAGGAAACTTTCCTTTCCCTCCGGAGGTCAAGTTTGTTTCCGACTAGATACAAAATCGGCCTTGTCTTCGAAAAGTCAATCATCCTCATCAGACGTATGCTTTTGATGAAGGTCGGTCGGTTTGTTAGGTCAAAGAGTACTGCAGCGGAAGTCACTTCGTTTCCCGTCTTGGATATGATTGAACTCGATTCCGTAAATGTGACGACTAGTTCAATTCCCTGCAATGGAAAGCTGATTGGAAAATTTCCGTCGGTAGAGGGTAATTTGATTGCTTGATTGGTTGTTGCGAGTTTTTCGAGCAACGTGGATTTCCCAACCCCCTCCTCACCGATCAGGACGGCGTCAAAGTGATAAACGTATTCTGATTTCATGGTTGGAACGAGCTCTTTACCGCATTTCATACAGTATTTTGCTCTGATGGTTTTCATGCGACAGTTGCTGCAAACCACCCATTCCCAGCCTTTGACCCTCTCCATTTTCCCGAACGATCATGTCTAAGACGAATAAAAATATGTGGGAACCGGGTGTCGCCCGGTTTTGCGTCTATTTCTTCGTAGGCTTCGGCTGTGAAAGGACGATCTCGATGGTGCTGACGTTCCGTTGGCGACCGTCATTACCCACTCTGCCTTCCTCGGTGCCGATGTTTATCTTCTCGATGACAGCGTTTTGGACAAACCTTCTCCGGACTACCTCGACCACGTCAACAGCCTTTGCTATCGCTCTCCCACGGGCTTTCAAAACAACCTTCTTGCCTTCAGCCAGCGGCAGTGTCGTCGCCAGAACATAGTTCATCGTCGGCTTCTTTCCAACGAGGACAACGGAATCCTCAACCAAGTCCTTCGCCTCCTTTTGCGTGGTGTATCCTTAAAGGCAACGATAAAAATGTTAACTCCTCGGGCCGAATTTTTTGGGTAAATAGCTTGAATCTGGACGTATAACGCCGACGACTTTATCGGCTTCTTTGACGAGTTGCAGCTTGTTCGGATACCATTCTGCAAAGTCGGAGCCAAGCAGGGATAGGGTCGGAAAAAGCTCTCCTGTTATGTAATCCACGTTCGCCGAAAATCGTTCAGCCAAAGCGAGTAGGTCGGCTGAATAACTGGGAAGACTTTCCGAATAAACCGTCTCGAGCTGTATAGATTTGAAAAAGGTCTTGATGGAGATTTTTAATCCCGGCTCGACGGAAATTGATAGGAAGTTTTTGTCGGGAGAACTTCTTGTTTGTAGAGTTTGGAAGACGCGGATGCCACGCCAACTTCTACCCGTACAGTCGAAAAAACATTCTTGGGTTTGATGGGGTCTCTTAGTTGTGAAAGAGACGTCGTTGCGAGCGATTATTTCCTCCAAGAGTGGAGTGGTCCGGCAAACATATAATCTCGCGGGTGTTTCAATCGTCTCTCCCTCCAAATCAATTTTATCTATTTCTTGTTCGGCGTGTTTCGACGGTTTTACATCCATCTCTTCGAAAAACTGTTCCGGCAAAACCGAGAAGGGGAATGGCCCCAGCCTTCGACCTGGGTGAATCAACGTAGTTTTTCCAAATTGTCTCGAAAGCCTGACCGCCGTCACCACAGCATATATGGAGCCGCCTAGAACGTTCACACCATGTTAAACAAGACCTCCGACTTTAAAACGCTGTCCTTGCCAAACTTTTAACCGAGCCGACGTTAATCATGACATGACATTGATATGGCGTGAATCTTCGGAAGAAGATCTGGCGAGGGCTTGTTTACCTCGGCGGGCTTGGTCCCGTAAGGGGGACAACGGCGTCGTTCTCGTGGTTGGCGGTAGCTGGCTGTACCATGGGGCTCCTTTTTTAGTGTCGATGGCTGCTATGAGGTCTGGAGTAGACCTCGTTTACACGGCCGTTCCAGAGAAAATATCAACTCCTATTAGGTCGTTGTCTCCCTCTCTTATTGTCCTTCCCCTTCCCGATTACAAGCTTACCTCCAAATCCATCGACAGGATGAATAAGGTTCTCGACAATGTTTCAGCAGCAGCTATAGGTCCAGGCCTTGCCAAAGGATGTGAAAAAGGCGTCATCAAACTCGTGAAGCTTCTGGTTGAAAGAGATATAGGCGTTGTTCTTGATGCGACCGCTTTGTTCAGCGACATCTTGTTATACGTGGCAGGCCGGAATGTTGTCTTGACCCCGCATGCGGGTGAGTTTCGGAGGTTGTTCGGGTTCGAGGCCGGTGACACTTTGGAACAAAGGGTGGAAAATGTCCAAAAAGCTAGTGCGAGTCACCGCGTACCGGTTCTTCTGAAGGGACATGTCGACGTGGTTTCAGATGGGTCTGAAGTTGTCGTCAACAGGAAGAACCCACTGTCAGCAGCCATGACCGTCGGCGGAACAGGTGATGTGCTGACGGGTATAGTGGCTGGTTTCATGGCGAAAAAGGTTCCGGGATTCAACGCGGCCTTGGCAGCGGCCATAACTAACGGCCTAGCCGGAACAGCAGCCGCGGAGAAAAAGGGCTTACACATAACACCCGAAGACGTAATCACGGAAATTCCCACAGTTCTTAAGAGGTTCGACCAAATAGTTTGATAAAGTTTTTCACACGCTTGTCAGCTAATTAGATGAGGTTACGATGCCCATTAGGATAGGGCTAATCGGAAAAACCAACACGGGGAAGACTACTTTCTTCAACGCCGCCACGCTACAGTACGCCGAAGTATCATCATACCCATTCACCACAAAACAGCCGAACTACGGAACGACCTACGCAATCACACCATGCGTTTGCAGAGAGTTCAACGTCCACGACAACCCCCGTAACTCCCTCTGCATAGACGGATACCGGCACATCCCTATCGAGCTGATTGATTTGCCTGGTTTGATAAAAGGAGCTTGGGCTGGTAAGGGTTTGGGAAACCAGTTTCTTTCTGTTGCATCGCAAGCAGATGCGTTGATACACGTGGTCGACGCTTCGGGTAGTGTTGACGAAGAGGGTAAAATCACCAAGATGGGTGTGGGAAACCCTCTCGCCGACTTTTACGACATACAGGAAGAGCTCGTGATGTGGTTGATGAGGCTCATCGACCGCCAAGACGACAAAATCGTTCGCAACATCAAGGCTGGAAAAGACTTTGCTGAAACTCTCGCCGAAGTTCTGCAGGGGATAAAGATAAACAGTCATCACGTTGAAGAAGCTCTCAGGCAGACGGGGTTGAAAGGGGAGGAGTTTGACCGCTGGACGATGTTGGAGGACAAAAAATTCGCTGAGAAGCTCCTCGAGATCTCGAAACCAATGATCGTTTTGGCGAACAAGATGGACCTTGAAACAGCCAACGCAAACTTCGAAATATTACGTGAATCATTGACGAACTACATGGTTATTCCCGCCAGCGCGGAGGCTGAGCTGGCCCTGCGGCGAGCCGTTCAGAAAGGTTTTGTCAAATACATTCCGGGTGAAGAGAATTTCAAGATCTTGAGTGAAGAGCAGTTGACGCAGGAGCAGCGGAAGGCTCTTGAGTTTATCCAGTCACGTGTCCTAGGCGAATACATGAGAACTGGTGTTCAGTTCGCGATCAACGTAGCTGTCTTCAAGCTTCTCGGCATGGGCGTTGTTTACCCGGTCTCCGACCCGGCCAAGCTTTCCGACCGCTCCGGGAAAATACTGCCAGACGCCTACCTCATGCCACCCAACTCGACAGTCAGAGACCTTGCGCGAACGATTCATTCGGAGCTTGAAAAGGGATTACTCTATGCTATCGACGTAAGGAGCGGGTTGAGGCTGCCAGGCGACTACAGGCTGAAGGATAGGGATGTTCTCTCGATTGTTTCGACGACGAGGCGGGCTGTCTAGGCTGGTTCGAGGTAGTAGGTGAAGAACCCTTCTGGTTCCCTTCTCTTGACTACGAGACGAACCGGCATACCGATCCTGAGCTTGGAATGGTCGTCGATGTTCATCCAGCAAAGAACGTTGAAGCCTTCCCTCATCTTGGCTACTGCCACAACGTAGTCTGGGTAATGCAGGTAGCTCGCTGGTTTCACGCTGACAATAGTGTATGTTAACAGTATTCCCTGTCCATCGATTTCCACCCATTCAACCTTTTCGTCCATGCAGTGCGGACAGTCGACCTGGGGCGGGAAAAAGAAAACATCCTTTACAGGGCATCTTGTGGCGTAGATTTTACCCTCTTTCAAGCCTTCGAAAAATTTTTTGACCCGGCTTATGGGAATGAGGTATTTGAGACGTAGTTCTCGGACATCGACCCATAGCATGTCCCCATTTTTCTCGTCCGGAATCACTGGAAGTCCTTCGCTGCGCGTGATTTGCTCCACCATTTCAAGCCAGCTTCGAACCATTTTTTCGATCTCCTCACGGGGAATGCTCATCGTATCACCCTGGTCTTCTAAGGGAGTAGACTGTGATGTATGCGTAGTGGCCTGTGCCGCCCACGTTGTGTGACAGCCCAACTCCTTTGACTATGTCAGCCTGCCTGTCTTTCGGTAGCTGTTGGCGTAGCTGTTTGGTTATTTCGGCCGCCATGCTAACACCTGTCGCACCGATTGGATGGCCTTTCGCTTTTAATCCTCCGTCGAGGTTAACGGGAACCAGCCCTCCTTTATACGTCTCCCCCTCCCTAGCCAGCAAATGACCTTGGCCTGGTGAAGCGAACCCAAGGTCTTCGTAGGCAAGTATCTCGGCTATGGTGAAGCAGTCGTGAACCTCGACGACGTCGAAACTTTTAGCCGCCCTCCCCGGTTCTACCCCCGCTCTTCTGTACGCCTCCTTAGCTGCTGTTCTCGTCGCCCTCAAACTGAGGAAATCCGGTCTTTTGCTCAAATTAGAGGTGTCGGAACCGTATCCCATTCCAGCTATCCAGACAGGTGTGTCGGTCAACTTCCGTGCCATCTCATCGGATGCCAGCACCACCGCTGCAGCGCCGTCGGTTATCGGGCTGCAGTCGAGAAGCTTCAAGGGCCATGCCACAGGCCTACTCCGTAAGACTTCCTCCACGGTAATCCTCTTTCGGAAAGCCGCGTTTTCGTTGTAGCTCGCGTAGTAATGGTTTTTGACCGCGACCGCGGCTAGGCTTTCCTCCGATGCTCCATACTTGTCCATGTAGGCTGTAGCGTAGAGCGCGTAGTAGCTGGGAAAAGTCAGCCCGAACATACTGAATTCCCAGAAATAATTGCCCGACCGTCCTATCAACTCAACTGCCGTGGGCGTAGGGGATTCGTTCATGCGCTCGACTCCCACAACTAGGGCTATGTCGGCAGAGCCAGACGAAACGAAACTGGCGGCTGTCGCGATGGCCGCGGACCCGGACGCGCATGCGGCCTCGATGCGATAGGTTCCAACTCCAGTCAACCCGCAGTATTCGTTTATCGAGATTGCGGGAAGGGGTTCAGAGCTCCATCCCCCTACGTTTGAGACCGCGACCATTTGAACATCCTTCTGAGTTATTCCGGCGTCTTGGAGAGCTTGTTTGACCGCAGACCACGCGAGCTCGTTTATGTTCTTGTCTGATATTCTGCCGAAACGTGAATGACCAACGCCGACCACAGCTACGTTTTTCATAAAATAGAGGTTTATGATGCACCTATTAGGCATAGTTACAGGTGAAATCATCTGAAAACTGCCCCTGACTCTTCGTCGATTGTAGTGATGGACCTCGACGGAACTCTCATCGAGATGAAGATAGACTTGGCCACGGCTAAGAAGCGGGCGGCCGAAATAGCTAAAGGCTTCGGTGTGGAGATGTTTGAGAAGGAACCCTTCCAAGATTTTTTGGACAGGGCTGCAGAGATACTGACCCGTGAAAAATGGGTTGACCTCCGTGAGGCTGTGTTGAACGTTTTGCGTGAAAGCGAGCTAATGGCAGCGTCAGAGCCCAAACTTCATGACGGAATGGTTGAAGTGCTCGACAAGCTGAAAAAAATGGGCTACCGCCTGTTTTTAGCTACAAACTCAAACCGGGAAGCGGCGAATCAAGCACTGAAAAAAATCGGCCTCGAAAACTACTTTGAAAGAGTTTACACAAGAGACGATGTAGAGAGGATGAAGCCGAGGCCAGACATCCTCCTAAAGGTTTGCGATGAACTGAAAGTGTCGCCTTCGCAGGTCGTCTATGTCGGCGACAGTATCAACGACTTCCGAGCGGCTTCTGCGGCTGGAGCTCGTTTCATCGGTGTGAGCTGGGGTTATCATAGTGCTGAGCAGCTGAAAGCGGCTGGAGTGACTCAAATTGTCTCAAAACCGGAGGAGCTTCTCAACCATCTCGGAGCGACCATGGAAAAACCGTTGAAAATAGTTCCCGACACTTCCGCGATAATCAACGGTTCGCTGACACAGCTCGTCGAAGCCGGGGAAATCGACGATGCTGAACTGATCATTCCTTCGGCCGCGGTCGATGAGCTTCAAGCCCAGGCTTCTCAGAAGCGGGAGCCCGGTTTTGTCGGTTTGAACGAGTTGCGGAAGATCCGCTCGATTGCGCCAGAGCACAGAATAAAAATTAGAATTACCGGTGAAAGACCGAGCCTCGAAGACATAAAACTGGCTCGCAAAGGAAGGATCGATGCACTTATCCGCGAAGTGGCGAAGAATGAGAACGCGACCCTAATCACCTCCGACTATGTTCAAGCGCTGGTCGCGGAAACGGAAGGCGTCAAAGTCAGGTACTTTCCCCCCACCGAGCTTCCCGCGAAAATGTCTTTCGAACATTATTTCACAGAAGATACCTTGAGTCTTCATTTCAAGGAAGGGGCGCCGTTGATGGCCAAACGCGGCAAGCCCGGCCAATTCCGCCTAGTGAAAATTAGTGATAGCTCGTTGAAGGCGGATGAGCTTAACAGTCTGATAAAAGAGGTCACAGAGTACGCTAGACTCAGGCCCGAGGGGAACATCGAGATTGTGCGGGCTGGAGCGTTTGTGGCCCAGATTGGAGACTACAGGATTGCTGTTGCGAGGCCGCCTTTCAGCGACGGTTTGGAGGTGACTATCGTGAGGCCGATAGTCAAGCTCCGAATTGAAGACTACGATTTGCCGCCGGCGCTTCTCGAACGCTTTGAAAAGAAGGCCGAAGGAATAATCATAGCAGGTCCTCCCGGAAGCGGAAAATCAACCTTCGCTGCCAGCCTCGCAGAGTTCTATAGCCGCAAAGGAAAAATCGTCAAGACACTCGAGTCGCCGAGAGACCTCCAAGTCGGGCCTGAAATCACCCAGTACGGCCCCCTCGAAGGCGATTTCGAGAAAACCGCTGAAATACTTCTGCTGGTCAGGCCGGACTATACGGTCTTCGACGAAATCAGGAAAGACAGAGATTTTCGCATATTCAGCGACATGCGTCTGGCGGGGGTGGGGATGGTTGGGGTGGTCCATTCAAGCGACGCCGTCGGAGCAATCCAAAGATTCATCGGAAGAGTCGAGCTTGGGATGATCCCGCATATCATCGATACCGTTGTCTTTCTCGAGGCTGGCCGCATATCGAAGGTCTACACGTTATCGATGACAGTGAGAGTTCCGACAGGCATGACGGAGGCCGACCTGTCGCGGCCGCTGGTCGAAGTACGGGACTTTCTCACCGGGCAGCTCGAGTACGAAATTTACACCTTCGGCGAGGAGAACGTTATCATACCGGTTCGGAAAATCTCCGAACAACTATCCATGGAAACGACGGCTATCAGGGAAAAGATTGAAAACAGCTTACGTGAATTCGACCCGGAGGTCGAGGTCGAAGCGGTTTCACGAAACAAGTTCTTGGTTAGGGTGGAAAGGGATGCGATTCCGAAGGTTATCGGTCGGAGGGGGGACAACATCACCAGGTTGGAAAGAGAGTTGAACGTTTCGATCGATGTTGAGCCGCGAACATCTTCCGTTGGCAAAGAGGTGAGCTGTGACATCAGCGAGTCCGGAAACAGCCTACGCATAAAGCTTGGTGAAGAGCTTGCCGGGAAAACCGTCGTAGTCTACGCCGGAAACGAGTTTCTCTTCTCCGCCACCGTGGGCAGAAAAGGAATGATATCCGTCAGGAAAGACTCCGACCACGGAAAAGCTCTGGTCAAAGCACTATACGCCGACCAGCCCATAAGAGTTTTCTTAACGGGTTAGATGACTACTGTTTAAGCTTGCAGTGAGGGCAAATTCCCGCCTCGACAGGTATTTCTCTATAGCAGAACCAGCAGAACTTCTTACCTTTTTCAGCTTCCACGGAAACCGGGGTCTTGACAAACAACCCAACCACCGTCATGATTATGCCTGAGAACAGGAAGATGTAGGAGAAAGGAAGTCCGGCGAAAGCGAGGAACAGGCCGAAAACGAAGACAATTAACCCGGAGAACAAAAGCGAATACCTGCTCAAGCCCTCGTCCTCCTTTCACCGCCTGCGCAGTGAACCACTCCCCTAACTCTGCGGATGTGGCTGACGCATGCATAGCAGCTGAGGAAGGCGACGGGCTCGCCGGCGACGGGGCAGTCGACGTATTCCTTCCTCATACGGGCGAGCATCTTTCCCTTGACAACGTTCTTCACAGCCTCCAAAACATCTTTTTCAACCTTGAAAGCCTTTTCAGCCAGTTTTACCTCGACGAAATGCTTCGGCTCCAACGCATCACCGTCTGTTTTCCCTTTAATTATACATGACTTTCGTAAAACCAAGGAATTTGTGTTTGCTCAAGATGAAGACCTGCTCCTTCTTAGCAGGCCGATTTGGTTGAAGACGCCTTTCCACCCCGATTTTCTGTAGGTTTGGATGATGGTTTCCCAGTCCGTCCTCAGGAGTACCACGGTGATTACAACCATAGCTACGACGGCGCCAACCACCGAGATCCACGTCGATTCTCCCAGCAGTAATCTCGCGTATTCGAAGTATGTTCTCCCCAGCAGGGCCACGATGGATGCGAGGATTATCTTACCGAGCGTGTTTGCGAGAAGGAACCTCCAGAAATTAAGCCTCACCATACCCGCGGGTATGAGGTAGACATCGTCTGGAAGGGGCGTTAGGGCGAAGAGGAACACGCCGATGTCTCCATACTTTCCGATTATTTCCCGTAACGTGTCCATTCTTTTCTGCTTCTCCTCGCCAAGAATACGGTATCCCATTCTGCCTACGGCGTAGGACGTGATTTTACCGAAAGACCCGCCGAGGCCAGCGGCCACACCCAGTAGGAGCGGGTCGACGGTATCGCTTAGCAAAACCACGACAAAGAGATACGGCACGGGAACAAAAGGGAGGAGGCTTCCGAGAAGAGAAACCACGAAGACACCCGGAAGCCCGTACGTCATCGCAACGGATTCAAGCCATTCAAACAAATTGTCTACACCGAGGCGATCGCCTGTTTTATCAATCTCGTCCCCAAGTCGGTCAACTGTTTCAGAGATTCTAAATCTTTTGCTTCTGCGGACATCTTTATCTGCGGCATCGTGTTCGACGCCCGAATCAGTATCCAACCACTCTCCGCGTAGGCCTTCACACCGTCCAGCCTTGAAACACTAAAACCCATCGTCTCGAAGTTTTTCGCTATCCTGTCCACGACTTCAAACTTTGTTTCGTCGGGACAGTCGAACACAGTGATGGGCGTCGTCGGGTACCTGGGGATTTCGTCGACGTGTGTGGACAAAGGTTTTCCCGATGAATGGATGACGTCGGCCATCTTCAAGGCAGCATAGATGGCATCATCGTCACCGTAGAGCTCTCCGAAATAGAGGTGGTTGCTCTTCTCTCCTCCGATGACGGCGCCGAGCTCACGAACTTTCCTGTGGATGAAAGCACGTCCCACCTTCCATTCAAGCGTTTTGAACCCGAGTTTTTCAGCGACCTCTTTGACCGCCGTAGAGGAGTTTACGTCGTAGATGACGAGTCCTTTCCGTTCGAGTGATTTAAGGAGCACGGCTAAAGCGATGTCGCCTTCTAGCATCCGGCCTCTGTCGTCGACGAACACAGCTCTGTCGGCGTCGCCGTCGAAGGCCACCCCGAAATCTAGTTTCTGTTCGACCACCGCCTTCTTCAATGGTCCTATGTTCTCTTCAGTTGGCTCGGGGGAATGTCCGCGGAAGAACCCGTCCGGGTTGTCGTTCAACGTCGTGATTTTCATCCGGAGTTTTTCAGCGATTTTTGGGAATACCAAGCAGGCTGACCCGTCGCTCATATCTGCTGCAACCTTTACCCCCTCGAGCTCGGGGAATTTTTCGACGATGTGTTCGACGTAGAAGCTGTTAAGGTCGACGTTTTCGACCGAGCCTCTTTTCTTCGGCTGCTGCCCGTAGTTCTCGTTTATAACCATTTCTTTTATTTCCTCCATTCCAGCTCCCTGTGAGACTGTTTCGCCGTTTGACAGGAACATCTTGAACCCGTTCCATTCCGGCGGGTTGTGACTGGCTGTCACCATGACGCCGCCGCTTGTTTTGAAAAATCGGCCGCCAAAGTAGCATGCCGGAGTTGTGCATATCCCGCCGATCAATACGTCGACCCCCGACTCTGTCAATCCATCCGCGACAGCTTTTGCGAGTTTTTCCCCACTTCTCCTCACGTCTCGGCCTACCAATGCCTTGTCTGAAACCATGGTGCCGAAGGCCCTTCCGATTTTGTACGCAATTTCCTCGTCGATGTCCTTGCCGTAGATGCCGCGCACGTCGTAAGCGCGGAATATGGAGGGAGATATCTTCAAGCTTCCCATCTCCTGTACACAGTTGAATCGTCTAGCCAAGTTATCCTAATACCGGCCGACGACACCCCGTAACGCTTGTTGATTCCCACAAGGAAACGGGTGAACAACTCTCCGTATTTCGAGTTTTTCAACGGCCCTCCATCTACAGGCCTCAGCCCCGCGATTTTGCTGAGCAGTTTGGCAACTTGTTTCTTTGCTTCTTTATCATCGCCAAACAGGAATGTATCCGAGTCAACCGGTTTGTCCAAGTCGGTGAGCAGTGATGCGCTAACGGTGTGTAGCGCGGAGACTAGCCTTGTTCCCGCCGGGAGAAGTTCCGCGAGCTCTTCGGCCGCCGACGATTTGTTTTCGACGAAGGGCACCACGCATGAAACCACGACCGAGTTTTTCTCGATGAATTCCGCAACGCTCTGAGCTATTTCTCTAAGGCCTTCGTAGGGGATGCTGAAGAAGACAAAATCACAGTTTTTCACGGATTCCGGGTTTATCTTGCCCGAAACGTTGCCGTGTTTAACGATGGCCTTGATTTTTTCCGCGGCTTCAATGGCTCGTTCAACCTTTCTCGAACCGATGACGACCTCGACCCCGGCGTGAGCAAGCCTCACCGCAAGCCCAAACCCCATGTCACCCGTTCCACCGATAACCGCCGCCTTCACCACGACACCATCAAACATCAATAGTTATTTAACTACATTCCAGCCGCTTTGGAAAAACTTGGAAATCAGTTAACAGTATAAAAATTGGCTGCGCGGTTGTTTGGCCATGGACGAGACAATCCTGGCTGTGGCCATTCTTTTCATCATCATGGGCGTTGCAGGAGTTTTTATTCCCTTTATCGGAATTTCGGAGACGATGCGTCCTCTGGCTGAATTCTCGGCTTTCCTTTTGGGCTTAGGCATCGTGATGCTTCCGATCGGGTTGTTGAGAGGTGGGCTGCCGGTTCTTTCTGGCGGGAAAGTTTATGCACTCAGCTTCGTGGGCATAAGTTTGATATCTTTCGTGCTGGTCTCCGCTGCTTTAGAGATTGGGCCTTTCGCGAAACGTGTCGAAGTCGGTTTAGCAGGACCCACGCCGTACAACGTAACGATAGTGATCTTACCGGGTTCCTACGACCCCGCCGCAACCGAAACATATTCTCCCGCAAGCGTCAGGGTTTTGGCCGGCTACAACAGCACCGTCATCTGGGTCAACACGGAGCAGGTCAACGTAGCCCACACCGTGACATCGGACCAGGGGTTGTTCGACTCCGGACTATTCGGCCCCAACGAAAGATGGGTTTTCGTCTTCGGCAGAGCCGGTATCTATCCCTACCACTGCACGCCTCATCCGTGGATGGTCGGCACAGTCACCGTCGTCGAAGGACCGCTACCCGAAACAATGGCCCAGCAGCCTTCCGTGTAGATAGGTTTTCTCCGCGTCCACCACTTCGACTTCAACAAACTTACCCAGCAAATTCTGGTCAGAGTCGAATACGACTGGCCGGTATGCGATGTTACGGCCTACCATCTTTCCTTTCTTCCCAACCTCGTCGACTAAAACTTCGCCGCACCATCCAACCCAGCGACTGTTGTTTTTCAACTGAATCTCCGTAAGCACAGAGTTCAGTTCGGAGATTCTCCTAGCCACGGTCGCTGATGGTAGTGGTTTGAGGTTTTCGGCAGGAGTTCCAGGCCTTGGAAAATATTTTGAAACGTTTACGACAGCTGGTTTCACCTCCTCCAGAAGCTTGATAGTCCGTTCGAAATCTTCATCTGTCTCCGTCGGATACCCCACTATCACGTCCGTGGCTAAAGTCATTTCGGGAAAAGCTTCGCGAAAACCTGAAACAATCTGCTGGAAAAGCTTGACGTCGTGCCCTCTTCTCATCTCGGCTAGAATTTTGTCCGAGCCGGACTGTACCGGAAGATGGAGGAATTTGAAAACCTTCTCGCCTCGGAACGAATTTATCAGCCGACTGAGGATGGGGCGAAGATATATCGGGTTCATCATTCCAACTCGGATGTAAAATTTTCCATCGACGCCATTAACGGATTCAATTAGTTCCGGCAAAAGATTTCTTCCCGATTCAAGCCCATAGCTCCCCATATCCTGGCTTGTGAGCCAAATTTCCCTACATCCCTCGTTGACAGATCGACTGACCTCTTCAACAATCAATCTCACCGGATAGCTTTCAAACCCGGGTCTCGAATTCGGTACGATGCAGAAGCTGCAGCGGCTCCATCTACAACCCTCCGACACGGGGACGATGGAGACAACAGGGTTTCTTCTAAGCCTTGGAAGACCGAGCTTTATCTGGCCCCCGTCAAACACACCTCTTTCGATGACTGATGGAATCTCCGTTATGCTTCGTGGGGGGAGGAGAACCGCTTCGGGCGCAGCCTTCTTCACGCGTGATGTTTCCCCTGTCGCCATGCATCCGGCCACGATAAGACGGGAACCAAGGCCGGCGAATTTTCTGACTCGGTGGATCATTCGATCGGCCGTGGGCTTCTTCACTGCGCACGTGACCAACACAACATAATCAGCCCCCGAAGGGCTTTCCACTATCTCGTAGCCCTTGCTACGCAGCAGGCCCAAAGCTATCTCCCCATCCGCCTGGTTAGCTGAGCAGCCATAGACCTCGGCGTAAACCCTCTGAACCATCTCCTACCGCATGCACATGTATCTAATTAATAAGTCCGCTGCGGAGACGCAATAGCAGCCATGACCTTTTCTCTGCTCAAACGAGACAGGGCGGCAAGCTCTTCCAAAGCGTTTTCAAACCCCATGTTTTCGACGAAGATTTTTCCAACGGTTCTAATTGTCTCAAGCCTTTCCCACGGAAAAACTATCCATGCGTCAGTCGACTGGATGTAGTAGTCGGGGGAGTAAAGGCTCCATGGTTTTTTGAGCAGCGTCGCGGTTCTAATCTTTATGGGCTGGCGCGGTTTTAGAAGTTTTTCGACGACCGCTCCAAGGGTTGAGCCGGTGTCGACTACATCGTCTACAAGGAGAACATGCCTTCCATGCAGCCCGCTCAGCATGAGGTCGTGGTAGATTTTCAGCTCGCCGGCCTTCGTCCCCTTGTAGGAGCTGCATCCGACCACGTAAACCTCCCGGATGTCAAGCACGTCTGAGAGGAGGTCGGCTACTATGACGCCGCCGCGGAGAACACCAACAATCGTGTCGACTTCGTATCCGTCTACAGAAATCTTTTCAGCAAGTAGGTCTATCTTCCTTTCGACATCATTCCATGTTAGCACAAGAAATTTCCGCCCCCCGACGAATTTCTCCTCCATATTAATACAGAGTCACCGCGAATATATTAATCTGCGTAATTCGTCCGGATCCGGAGCACGAATCGATGAGACCTTAAACCTATTTATTACAAGATGGTTATCATTCAAACGTGAGCTCCGGTACCGTTTTTCTGAACACCGCTTTACTGTCTTTGAAGGAAGCCGCGGAACATCTCGAACTTGACCCTGGGTTGCACGAGATTCTCAAAAGGCCAAAAAGAATAGTCGTGGTATCTGTTCCAATCAAGACTGATAATAATGAGACAAGGGTTTTCACCGGAATTCGTGTTCAGCACAACAACGCGCGAGGCCCTTACAAGGGCGGAGTAAGATATTATCCGTCGGTCGACGTGGACGAGGTTACTGCCCTCGCTATGTTGATGACTTGGAAATGTGCAGTCGTCGACCTCCCGTACGGCGGAGCTAAAGGAGGAGTTGCATGCGACCCAAAAACACTTTCCAGAACGGAGCTGGAGCGGATAACCCGCAGATACACCTCGATGATATACGACGTCATAGGCCCCTATCTCGACATACCCGGCCCGGATGTTTACACCGACGCTCAGACGATGGCTTGGATGGTTGACACCTACAGCATGCTCCGAGGAGTTTTCACGCCTGAGGTTGCGACGGGTAAGCCGATAAGCCTGTACGGAAGCCTTGGGAGACTTGACGCGACATCCCGGGGTGTGGTGATAACTTCGAGGGAGTTCTTCAAGGCCAGTGGTAAACCTCTCAAAGACGCAAGGGTCGCTATTCAGGGGTATGGGAACGTCGGCTACAACGCGGCAAAAATTCTTCACGACGAATACGGGGCCAAAATCATAGCGGTCAGCGATTCAAAGGGCGGCATCTACAAACCGGACGGGCTGAACCCGCACAAGGTTTTAGAGCACAAAAACAACACGGGCTCTGTCGTCGGTTTTCCCGGAACCGAGCAGATGGGACCGGATGACGTGTTGACGGTGCCATGCGACCTGCTGATACCCGCGGCGCTCGAAAACGCAATAACCAAAAAAGTCGCAGAAAAGATCAACGCGTCAGTGATAGCCGAAGGAGCGAACGGACCGACGACACCCGAGGGGGATAAGGTTTTGCAGGAGAGAAAAATCCCAGTCATCCCCGATATTCTGTCCAACGCGGGAGGAGTTACGGTCAGCTACCTAGAATGGGTTCAAAACCTCAAAAGAGAAACATGGACGATCGAGGAGGTTCATAGCAAGCTTGAGGCGAAGATGGTGAGAGGGTTCAAGGATGTGAATGAGCGGGCTAAGAAGTATGAGGTGTCGATGAGACAGGGAGCGATGATTCTTGCCGTCGAAAAGGTCGCGGAAGCCATAAATTACCTCGGAATCTGGCCCTAAAACCGATGGAACCGTGGAACAGCATCATCGTAAGCATAACCCTCCTTTATTCCTCCTACCTCGACCTCAAGAAGAGAGAAGTCGAGGACGTCGTCTGGGTCGTTCCATCAGTCGTCGGTCTCGCTTTGAACGCTTACTTTTCTTATCCTCTGGGCCTAGAATGGCTCGTCAGATACGTTGTCGTGGTCGTCTTGTCGACTGGGCTGGCGTTCGCCCTATACTTCGCGGGTCTATATGGAGGAGCCGACGCCAAAGCCATAGCATGCGTATCGATCGTCCAGCCTTTTACCTCTAGTCAGCCGAACATACACGGAATTACCTCTCTGACCATGCTGACAAACGGTATGATTCTCTCTATGAGCTTGCCGGTTTTCTTTGGTTTGCTGAATTCGTACAAGCTGTTGAGGGGTGAGAAAATATTTCAGGGGTTCGAGTCTGAAAAACTTTATCGAAGATTTATCGCGTTGTTTCTCGGGACGAGGATGAAAGAAGCGGCTGGGAAGAATTTTTGGGGAGTGATAGAGACGGTGGATGATGGGGTTAAAAGGTTCCGGTTTAACTTGGACATCGACGAACTCGAAAGAGTTGACAAGAACGACGTCTGGATTACTCCCGGAATACCCCTGTTGATTTTTTTCACCGCCGGATATTTCCTAAATTTCCTTGCCGGCGACTTGATGGCTTATCTGTTCCTCAGCCTACGAAGGTAGCATGTTTTGGAAAAAGGCTATCAGAGACCATTCAATAACAGCGCCTACAAAAAGCAACACGACGACCGCAATTATCGATAGTGGCAGTATTCTAAGCTCGTTTCGGAAATTTTTCTTCACGGCTGAGGAGACTAGGAAAAAGCTTTGCGAGACGGCAAAACCGTAGGCAAGCATCTCGATTATTCCGTAGACGGTGAGGAATGGAATTAGGAGGGCGACCGCTATAGGTGTGTTTGAAACTATGGAGTATGCTCCTATCACCATGCCCGTGTTGTAGACGATGAAGGCCGCCAAAGCCATTCCCGCCGCTGGAATCATCATCAACATCGACGCGAGAAGGTTGTTGAAGAATATTCCCGCGGGCGTTGTTATGAGCGTAGGCAGGATTTCCTCGAACTGGCCGACCAATGCCTCTGCGTCGGGCTTCGACATCGGGGTGTAAGCGCCAATTGCCAGCAAGACGATCAATATGCCCGTGGATACTGCGGCGGCGGGTAAACGGGATAGAACGAAGACTCGAATTCCTAATCTTTCCATTCAGCTTGATTGAATCCGTGACGTATTTTAGTGTGGTGTAGTTTATCGGTGACGGCGGCTCCCCGGGGTGGCGAGGGCTCGAGCCCGGTTTTCGGATGCGTGGAAAACTCGGAAACGCTTGTGGAAGGGCTGCGCCGCTGCGTCTTAGTGCTGCTCCCTCCCGGGCCTGACACGGTTCGACGCATTCGACGGATGGGGCCTTCCTACGAAGGCCTTGCCCGTCTACGACGCCCCCATCCGGCGTTTCCTCATCGCCTCCACGCAGCCGGAAAACCGGAGAGCCTCACGCGCCCCCGCGGGTTATCCGGCCCCCGCATGAAGCCCGTCTCGGGACTAGGGAAGGGCTAGCTCCCCGGCCTTTCCCGCCGCCACCGAATCTATTATGATACGCCTATCTAAAAGACTTAGCACGGATTTTTAGCTGCGACAGAGGAAACCGTTAATTCATAATACTCGGGATTCCTGACCCGTGAAAATCTACGTCGGTTGCTGCGGCTGGGCTGTCAAGGGCGGCAAAAAGGCCTACTTTGAAAAGTTTCCCGTTGTGGAGGTTCAAGAGACTTTTTACAAGCTTCCGAAGGTCGAAACCGTTTTAGGTTGGAGAAAGTCTGCTCCACCCGATTTCGTTTTCTGTATGAAGGCTTGGCAAGCCGTAACTCATCCCGTGACGAGCCCCACATGGAAGCGGGCAGGAGTAGACTTGAACAGGTTGAAGAACTTGAGATACGGCTGGCTCCGTCCCGTCAGAGAAAACTTCGAGGCTTGGGAAAAAACCGTGGAGATCGCGAAAGCTTTGAACCCGAAAATCATCGTTGTTCAGACGCCGCCAACCATGCCCTATACCGAAAAAACACGCGAGGACGTTGTAAAATTTTTCGAGTTTGCAACGAGCTTCGGGTTTACTTTAGCATGGGAGCCGAGGGGGAAAATGGCCACAGACCGCGACTTGTTCTGGAACGTCTGCGAAAAAACAGGGGTTGTGCCGGTTGTTGACCTGCTCAGGTCAGACGCTTTCGAAAACACAAACATACTCTACACACGTCTTCACGGTTTGGGAAAAGGAGAGGTCAACTATTCCTACCGGTACACCGACGAAGACCTTGCCCGGCTAGTCTCTAAACTGGGTAGGGCTCGTGCTGACGAATGCTACGTTTTGTTCAATAACGTCTCGATGGCCGACGACGCCTCGAGGCTCATCCAGATCTTACAGCGGAAGAACTAGACGTCCCGAGAACTTTTTCAACCCATCCCGCTCCATCTTCGCAGCAATGCTTTCGGCGACTTTGCGGGGCGTTGGGTTGGAAAGTGCTTTGACGTATCCGTCTGCGTCGCAGACGACTATCACACAGAAATTCTCATCTTTCTGTACGAGGGCGTAGAGGTTTTCGTCGCCGACTGGGGCCCAGCCGTCCTTCGTTTCTTTCACCATCATGGCCGCCACCGCATAACCGGTGTAGCTGCTCAGAAGAAGCTGCGCCCTCTGAGCAACAGCCTCACCAATCCTGACCGCCTCAAAATACTGCATATTCAGACTTCAGCCAGAGGCGGTAAAAACCTTAATTCGGATCACACATTCATCACATCCGTGATAATCAGAGTTTGGACATGCCCCTCAAGACAGGAGCGGAAAAAGCCTTTGCCACAGACGAGGCAATGCCTCTCCTAAGAAGGACCGAAGGATGCATCAACGCATATTTCGGAATCGATTTTTCAACGACTCATCGACGGTCATCGTAGTTTCGGTATGGAGCGATGTTGAATCCATCAAATCTTTCACCGGTGGGAACTGGAAGGAACCGTTCATCCATCCGACCGAAGCACCTCTTTTGGCCGAAAAACCCAAAGTGTTCTATTTCGAACTCGTGGGTAAACTTTGACGGTATATACGGGGTATTGTCTGGGAAATGTGTCAGAAAAAGGGTTGGAAAAGGATTTAAAGCCTACTTTTCGTCTAAATACGAGCGGATATGGGCAAAGAAACTATCGTGGTTGAGTCGCGTGTCAGGGAGGCCTTACCCGAAGGAATCAGGCTTGGTTCAGATGCTTTGGAGGGTCTTGACGCAGCGGTCAGGGAGTTGATCGCCAAGGCCGTTAAACGATGTCAGGCCAACGGAAGGAAAACTCTGATGAAGGAGGATTTCTGACCTTCTCAAGGCCTCTATTTTTTCGCGGCTTTTACCTCTATCGGCTTGAACCTATGCTTGAGTCTTTCAATTATCTGTGGTAGGGTCGTATATTCCATTTCTTCGTGTCCTAGCCTCGCGGGCTCGAATTCACCCATGGTCCTAAGGGTTAAAGCCAGCTCAGCCGCCTTCGACCTTACAGCGTCCCAGAACGGGTCTTCGAACAAGTCCACGGGCTCAACACCGTCTATTCCCACCAATTTTCCGTTAGAGACCTGCCAACCCATCGCCATAACCCTCGGAGGCCCGTCAAAGAACGAAATAACATTGTGGCCTTTTCGGAAGGAAACCGGCATCAAAGGCCCTCTGTGCGAGCCCCTCATCCAGCCCGAAACGATGAAAGGATTTGCGAAGGCGGAGAGAACTTCGCCCACCGCTGGAAAACCGGCCTGCGCCCTAACAATCATCACTGGGTCGTCTTTTCCGACGTAACGTCCCGCGATGAGGCTCAGACGGGTTGTGCTTGCCGCCGCCGCTGGCTCACCGTCCGACGCTCGGAAAACCTTCGAAATAGCGTACCTGCCCACAGTACCGATTAACGCAACCAAATCGTAGAGTTCTTCAGGAGTCTTCAACAGCACGGACCATGATTCGATGAGGTCGAGTACTTCGAATCTGAAACCGTCGTGGAGTGTTGGGTCTATCACGAGGCCTGCCGTGTTGTCGGGTGAAGCGAATATACGGTATAGTGGCAGGTTCCATGCTCCCGGCTCTGTCTTGTCTGCGGCAAATACGACGATCGGGTCTGATTTTCTTTCTTCAAACTCGATTTCAGCTACTCCTGGTCCGAGGCCTTTGACGTTGCCGCTGAAAGCGTCTGAGAGAAGGTCCTGTCCTGCTCCGTAGAGCTTCATGGGCTTCGCGACCTTGTCCGTCACCTCTTTGAAAGCCTCCCACGCCAGCCCGTGAACTTCCGGGTTGTCCTCCCCCCTGTTGTGAGTCATAACCAGTATGATGTCATCGCCGCAGTGTGTCACGTATCCCGAGTTTATCAAACCGGTCTGCTCGGCGCTCCGCAACTTTGAATATGCAAGCTCCATCATCTTCGGGTGAGGCTTGTGATGGCCGGCAACGCTTCCAACATCAGCTTTAATGACCGATACGGTCGTTTTCATGACCGCTCGACCTTATGTCGGAAAGGTCGGTTAAAGGTCTTGCGCATCGTAAAGGTCTTGATGAAGGTGTAGGCTAGCAATGCGGTTAAAAGGATGGAGGAGGCGCGGAGGCCGGCCAAGCCAAGCGGGTTGTCGAGCACGATGATGGTCCACGTTGTGTCAGTCGTCAGCTCTCTGGTTTCGTAAGAAAAGCTTTCCGGCCTCAAAGCCCGTGCGGTATAAATTCCTCGAGGTAAGAAAAGCGCCGAATCATCTGTGAAGGTCTCTCCGTTTATTTCGACTATTCTCGGCCCTCGATAGGCGGTCCCGTTGGGGAAAACCAGCTTCAACTCTGCCCTGTAGAGGGAAAAGTTAAGCCAGATGATATCACCTGCCCTTATGGATAGAACCGGCGTCGTCAGCCTGGATGCTCCAAAAGAAACTGTAGCGGCCAACTCTTTCGAGGGGATGAAGAAAGATTGGTTGATGTAGTCGTCGATCTCGTAACTGTCCAGGAAGGTGGCGATAAGCTGCGAGTCGGCCTTTCTGGTTTTTCCGTCTGGAATTATTAACTCCGCGTCGTCGTGAAATCGTCCGTGTTCTGTGTCGTAGATGCGGAACACCACCGCCGGAGGTCTTAATTTGATCTGCCAAAGGTTCCCCGCCTCATCTCCAACCAACAGTGTGTAGTTGTTCTTCAAGGCTTCCCAGAAATCGACGACCAGGCTATGGCTTAACCCCTCCAGACCACGCCTCGAAGAAGGCACGACCAAAACATTTGCCTCGTAGATTATTCTTCGGTCAGTCAGAGACAGTAGACGTATTTTATGGAAGCCTATTCCAACAGGTTTCAACCCAGAGACCTTTTCGTCTTCATCGGGAATCTTCACCGAGAAAACCATCGAACCATCAACGAGCCTGCCCACAACTATCTCCGACGTAACAACCTGCTCGATCTCCAGACCATAACCGACTCCGTCCAAAGAACCCGAATAGCGGACCGTGGGGCCGCTCCTCACAATTTCAGCTCTCACCCGCGTCTCGTTGAGGTCTGCGACAGAGATTATCATCGTAGCGCCGGCAGCCTTGACAAACTGGCTTCTTCCTTCGAGAAACAAGGCGAAGCTGTTGTCGATAGTTTCAGCGGTCATCACCATCTGCGAATCCTCTAGCCTGAACGAAACGGTGACAGCGGGCCTGACAACCGGAGGCCTCACAACAACTCTGGTTTCCATCCCTTCATCAACCGTCAGAGTCCATTCACCGACATCACCCAACCCAAACCTTTTCAAAACAGTTTTCTGACCGTCAACCACGGATATCCTTTCAGCTAACCCCGTAGGTGACACAAGAGTAACGTATCCGTCCCTTCCTACAAGCTTCACTACGAGAGATTCGCCGACGCCATATTCGAGGACCCCACCGTCCAAAAATGGAATCATATATTCGCCTCCGAAACCGATGAGCCAATAATCTGTCAGACCGTTGGCTGGGAAAACCATGCTGGCGAAAACAGACACAACTAACGCCCAAAAAATTCTGGTCACGACCCCCCACGCATCGTTAATGCGAGGATGGAAAGAAGAACGGCTAGGCTGCCGAGTAAAACATATGAGCTCAGCGCGGGAAATAGTTCGGAGGCGACCACTACGAAGCCGGAGACGGCGATAACTGTCGCCAACGATTTTAGGAAAGCAGGCGTGAACTTGGGCTTACGGCTTTTCTCTAGGAACGCAAGGTATACTAGCAGTGAGAGGGTTGCGAGCGCTGCGATGGAGTTGTATACCAGAGATGGCTCGGGTGTTGCTGGTGTCAGGTTTATTCTTTCGAGGGATGCGATACCTAAGAGGTTGCGGATGAGAGCTAGGAACAATCTCTCCGGTTGAACGTTTCCGCCCACAACAACGCCGTACAGAAGAAGCGAGAAAAGATATGAGGCGTAGTATCCGGTTATGAGGCCTGTTATGCTGTTTGTCCGGTATGCTGATATCGCCAGGACGAATGGAGTTGACAATATATATCCGGCTGCGAGGCCTAGGAAAGGTGAGATTACACCTGTTAACAGAAGATAGACTGTGTAAATCGCGGGCACGTATACAAACGCTATGCCTCCCCATTTGAAACTGTCCGTGGAAGAAATCAAAATCAGCGACAGCATTCCGATCAGGACGAATGGGTTCGACAGCTGTGTCCGTGTTATAGCGGTTAGGGTAATTAGCACCGGTGGGAGAAGCGCCACGACGCGGAGGGCTTTGTCGATCATGCCGTTGTCCTCAGAGTTTTGTGCAGGTGCATGAGTTGTGGTAGAAGCTCCCGTTGTTTCACGGCTAAGACGTAGCTCCAGTAGCGTTTGAGGGATTCGACGCGTAGTTTTTCGATTTCGTTCAAGGCTTTTTCGAGACTGTTATCTGCCTCCACTAATGGGATCAAGGTGAATAGAACTGCTCCGTTTCTCCGGAAATGTTCGGATAAATTCTTGAGCGATGGGCCGTCGACTGAGACGAACCTTCCCACCATAAAGACGACATCGTATCCTTTCATCTCTCTAGCGTACTCTACCAAGTCGTAGACCTTTCCAGGTGAAACGGAGGAAAGAAACCGCACCAATCCTTCGTAATCCCGCATACCATAGGCGCTGTAGAGGCCTGGCTTTGCAGCACCGAACGCGGCGACGCAGACAACGTCGCCTCTTTCAAGCATCGATGAAACCGCTGCGATCACAGCCGAAATAGATGAGTCAAGGATCGAGGGGTTTCCAATCTGGTTAGGAAGGGAACAATCGACGATGAACAGAACACGGAGCAGGTTGAGCTTGTCGTATTTTCGGATGTATAATTCGCCGTCTTCACGGGCCGTTCTTCTCCAGTCGATCGCCTTAAGAGGCTGACCTTCCTCATACCGCGATAGCTCGCGAAAGACGTCGTCCACACCCTGCTCGTACGACGACCCCGAACCCATGAAAAGAGTCGGCTCCACCTTCTTCACAGCTTCCGAAAGCCTCGGTTTCTCAGATGCGGCCGCAGCGACAACCACTCGGAATTCGTCCTCAAGGGTAAAGTATCGGCAGACAATCCCTTGGTCGTCGGAAAGGCGTAGAAGCAGCGGCCCGAGCCGGTAAAGCCCCCTCTCGTCCGCGGACAAAACATATCTGATCCCTAACATCTCATCTTTGTCTACGAAATCTTCTGCACTTGGACTACCGTCAACGACTCTGAACCCATGGACGGTGTCGACAACCATCAGCCGTAGTTTTCTACCCGAACGATTGACAACCGTCACCAGAACCTCGAACCTTTCACCCGCTTTCGGCAATGCTTTACCGAGCTTCCGCGAAAAAACAAAATCAGCCGGTTTAACTGACCTAATTTCTTCAAGCGAAAAAAACACGTACACCAGAACGAACAAGGTAATTAAGTAAATTGACAGGGTGACTGGCTGGTTTACTGAAACCGTTGCAGAGAAGACGGATAGCACGAACAGCGTAACCAAAAGGTTGAATCCCTTACTTGTCAGCATCAAAGCGGTACCTCAACGGATTCAACGTGCTCCTTCACGGTTTTTGAAATGAAGCCGTAATCTATTCGTTTGGAGATTTCGAGGTGTTCAGGCTTCGGGACGATTCTGTGATTCAGCACCCTGAAACAGGCTTTCTTAACGTCGTCTGGGATAACGTACATGCGGTTGTCGAGGGCGGCCGAGGCCTTAGCGGCGTACAGAAGAGCTATCTCTGCTCGGGGACTCGCTCCTATGACAAGCCTCTCGTCGGACCTGCTTCTCGAAACTATGTCGACGATGTACTGAATTATTTCTGGTATGACGGTCACTCGGCGAACTTCTTCAACGGCTGAGACTAACAACTCCCTGCCAACCGCGACGTTGACGTCGATGTCCTCGCCCATAATGTTCCTCATGTGAAGTATCTTCATCTCCTCTTCCTTGCTGGGGTAGGAGACCAAAACCCTCATCATGAATCGGTCGATTTCCGCCTCAGGAAGTGGGAAAGTTCCTTCGAGCTCTATCGGGTTCTGGGTCGCTATGACGAGGAAGGGGTCTGGAAGCTTATAAGTCACGCCTTCGACCGTCACCTGCTTCTCCTGCATCGCTTCGAGAAGAGCAGACTGGCTGCGCGGCGGGGCCCTGTTTATCTCGTCTATCAACACAACGTTCGCAAAAATCGGTCCAGGCCTAAATTCCAGCTCCCCAGACCTTCTGTTGAAGACAAGCCCACCAATGATATCAGACGGAAGTATGTCCACGGTGAACTGAATTCTTTTGAAGCTCAAACCCAATGACATGGCAAAGGATTTTGCCAGAAGTGTTTTCGCAAGCCCGGGAACACCCTCCATGATCACGTGACCACCCGTGAGGATCGCTATCACCAGAGATTCAAGCGCTTCCTCCATACCCACCACCACTTTGCCGACCTCAGCCCTAACTTCCTTCATCAAAATCGATGACAAGGTTTGTTCAACCAACCTTTTTCACCTCATCCAACACCTTCTCCAACAAACGGCGTCTCCCGGCATTGGTTTCTTTCCGCAATAGTTGCTTGACTCTCTTCAACGCATCCCTAGCTCTACCACTTCTGGTCAGAATGAGCAAAACAGCATAATCATCCAACCCCTCGAATTCATCCTTCTTCGTCAGATTTTTTTTCTTTTTTTCTCTCGGCGTCAGCAGAATCGCAGCCAGTCCCGCACCGATTAATGCTATCAGTGTTGCCAACTCCCATTCAATCATGGCTCGACAACTCCGAATTGAGTTTTTCGAGTGTTTCTGCAAAAACAGCTAGATTCGCCCGTGACACTTCAACGCCGCCGAACCGAACCGGCTCGTATATCTGGTACATGGTGCTTAGCAATCGTAAGATCTTAGGGGGAAGTTTGCCCGAATTCAAAACATCTCGAACAGTGTAGCCTTTACTGTCTAGTCCTAGCGATGAGCAGGCTTTCCTGTACACCCGCGGAAAAACCGACGACACAGCCTCTTTCAACGCACCCTCTCTCGTCAAAGACTTGAATAACATGATTTCCTCATCTAGTTTCTTAATTTCGGGTGTTGGGGCAGGTTTTGCAGACGTTTTCGTCATGGACTGACGGACCAGAACAAGCCCGACGATGGCGGCTATCAAGAAGAAATTCACCAGCAGCCAGAAGGAAACGTCGTATAGAACTGATTCCATGGACTTTCACTCCATCTTCAGCAAGGTCGCCTCTACTGAATAGGCTATGACAAAACTTTCGTCCAGGACTACGTACATGATCATGTCTTGAACGGCTGTAGTCGTTGTCGATAACGACGGTTGTTCCACGGCAGTTGTCTGGGTGAACGGGCCGCTGTACTGAATCGCGGCGTCGGGGATGTATGGGATAATGTCTTCTCCGGAGAACCGCTTTACGAAGCTTTCGAGGTTGACGAATGTTATGTAGGGCTGTCCGACGTAAAGGGTTATGTTAGCCGGCTGCAGATACGTGAACGTTACGAAAGATGTTTGAGACGCTGCGTCCAATAGAATGTTGACTGTTTCGGGTTTGAACCTATGTTCGACAAACCTTACAACGAGCTCTGTGACCCTGGTCGTTACCTCGATTTCTGTAGAGAAGGTTGGGAATAAGGAGCGAGGTGATGAAACGGTAACAACGTGTTTGCCCGGTGTCGCGGTGAAGACGGCGTAACCGTTGAGGTTCGTTATGCTGACGAACTCGTTGAAGCTTACTGTGGCGCGTGCTACGGGACTCGGCACGGTATCCACCGTCGACATTTTCTCGACCTTCACTCTTACAACATAGGGCCGCGACTGCGACTCGCCGAATTCTATGTCTATTGAGAGAGAACTGGATGAGATAGGCGGGAATATTTTGAACAAATTAAACGCTACAAGAAACGTCAAAACCGCTGCCAAAAGCAGTACCCTTGTATTCACCACCACAACCACAGTCAGCCTTTTCTTATGCTTTACCTTTGGTCAACCAAAGTTCATGGATATATATCATCGGCGTGGAGCGTATTTCTGGTTTGTACGATGAAGAGGTAATCAGTGAGGTAGCGAGGTTCGAGCTGTCCGATGACGGGAAAGTCGTATTCGCTAGCGGTGACATTAGCTGGTTCAAGCAGAGGGGTTACGGTGACCCAAGACAAGACGGGAAATATGTTTTCAGCCCGGTCGAGACACTCTACCTAGTAAAAAACGGAAAGGCTGTTGTTTACAGAAACGGTGAAAAACAGGAGTTCAACACTCTTCTAACTGATTTCATCAGGAGCGACCGCAACGTGTGGCGGGATTACGTAATCTACATGGACCTTAGGAAAAGGAGGTACGTCGTCAAAGAAGGGTTCGGACCAAAGCTGAGGTTTCGCGTTTTTGAAAGAGGTGAGTATTTGGAAAAACCTGCCAAATACCTCATCATCCCGCTCTACGAGGGGGAAAGCATTCCCGTGGAAGAGCTGCTGGGCTTGCTGCGTTCATGCCGAGCGATGGACAAAACCGGTGTCGTGGCCGTCCTCGACAGAAGGAACGAAGTCGTGTACTATCAAGCTTCAATCGTCGAGCTTTGGAACAAATAGGTCGGCGACCATGCATCCGCTGGTTCTCCTCAGACTATCGAGGGCGCCCAACGGCCTGATGATGTTTTTCGCCGTCTTGGTCGGGGTTATTTTCTCAGACAAAAAACTGGTCACACCAGAGACGGCTGTCTACGCCTTCATAACATCTTTCGGTTTGACCAGTTCTTCGATGGCGTTGAACGATTATTTCGACAGGGAGGTCGATGCCGTGAACAACCCTGGAAGACCTATCCCGTCAGGTCAATTGTCACCGACAGCAGCTGTTTTGTTCGCCGCGTTTACCGGCGCCGCTGGACTGTTCTCAGCTTTCCTAACATCGCTCAGCTGTTTATTGCTGGCGTCCTTGACGTTTACCGTGGCGATTTTCTACAATGCCTCTCTAAAGAGAACAGGTTTTCTGGGGAACCTTGCAGTGAGCTACGCCGTGGTCGCACCGTTTCTCTACGGCTCCCTGCTCTCAGACGGCGAAGTCTCTCAGAACGTACTCGTCCTAGCCCTGCTCGCTTTCCTAGCAAACACCGGCCGAGAAGTAATCAAGGGCATGACCGACGTAGAAGGAGACGCCATCAGAAAGGTTGTAACCATCGCGCGGAAATACGGGCTGGTGGCAGCATCCAGGCTAGGGGCATCTCTATACCTTTTAGCGGTAGCTCTGAGCCCGCTACCCTTTTTACTCGGCGTGGTCTCATTCTACTATCTGCCGATCGTCTTCGTTGCGGATGCCGGATTCATCTTCTCAAGCATAAGAATTTTGCGAAACCCGTCTGCGTCTGAGGCGCGAAAACAGAAGAAGCTCACCCTTCTGTGGATGTTTCTGGCTCTACTTTCATTCGCCATCGGCGGCTTTCTCTAAACCTCGGCCAAAACGGTACATGGTGCGCTGTCAACATCGTCAATCATCAACGGAACTAAAAGGACCTTTTTGAGTTTACTCGGCTTCCCAGACAGATCCATATCTTCTATGATGAGAAAACTTCTTCCCACAAGAAGTCTCCGATGAGATTCTCTCCCAAGCTCACGTCTCATCGGCGAGGAAATCGAAATCATATCCACTCCAAGGGCCCTCAAAAGGGGAAAGCCACGCAGGTATTCTGCAGCATCCGGAGAAAGACACGGTCCCCTCTTCATGTAGGTTTCTGGGTCGGTTTGCCTGAAAACCTGAAACCCTGTTCTGAGAAGAAGGATATCGGAGTTGGCTATCTCCTCTTCAAACGTCTTTAGATCATCCCTAGTTATCAGTTCTTGCGCTTGCTTTCTGAGGTCGATGAATAGCGGTTTTGAAAAAACCAGTTCATCAACGGAATAGGATGATATTTTGCGGCCGTTGGGGTCGAAATGATAGGGAGCGTCTACATGAGTTCCAAGATGGTTCATCATCTTAACGAAGAAAGAGTTGCTGCTATCACCCTTCGAAATCTGCTTGTAAGGAAGAATCTCTAGTCGAGGGCCGTCATCGTAACTGGGAGTCGACGTAGACAGGTGATGGGAAAGAAGAACCCACATCGATTTCGCATGTTGTCTACCTCAAATAAAACTCTTCCAACATTGACCAACCTTTTATTAAGCCGCTACCCTAGTCGGTCGGCTGAAAAACAAACATGAGTCGAAGCCTGGTGTCGAAGGGGTTCAAAGACATTAGAGAATACTGGGATTGGGTGGCCGAAAATTCCTTCCATTTGAGACAAACAAAACCCACTGTGACCGACATCCATTATCGTCATCTTGTGCTTTCGCGAATCCGTCACCTATCTTCGACGAATCATAGAAGAATACTGAAGCTGGACGCTTACAACGAGGCCACGAACACTCAGTACGGTTTCCACCTGCTCCGACAAGCTGAAGAACTCGCTTTAGTAGATGTCTCGGCCGGCATTCTGAAGCGGGCCCGCTCGAGAGCTGAACAAAAAAAGGTCTACAACAGACTGCATCTGATAGCGGCGGATTTCCGTAAGCTTCCTTTGAGGGATGAAGTCTTTGACATGTCGTGCAGCTTCGGAAGTATCGAGCACGTCCGAGAATACGAGAGAGCCTTCTACGAACAAACCAGAGTGGTGAAGGACGGCGGAGAGGTGTTCGCCGCGGTTCCGAACGTATCAAACTTTTCGCTGCGCATCCTAACCATGAAAATCTTGATGTTGCTTGGTTTAATGAAGTCGATAACAAACCCCGAAAAACACTTTCACACCATGCAGTTGAAGGCCCTGGCAGAAGCCCTTAAACTACGCCACATCGTCGTCTCGGGTTACCATCTCTTTCCTAAACAACTAAGATGGCTCGACCTATGGATGGCACGGCTCAAGGGCGACCCTTTGAAGCGAAGCCGTTTATTCCGGTTTATCCTCAAATGTTTCACTCTTCTCGAGCTCCGCTACCCTTTTTTGCTGAGGTACGCCGAAATGATAATCGTCAGAGGTGTTAGGGAACTGGGACGGGAAAGAGTGCTAGGAAGTTTGCGAGATGAAAGATTACGAATAATAAGGTGATTCCAAACCATTTCACCGACTTCGTTTCTTCATGTAGTTTGAGGCTTAAGATGTAAGACATGCCGAGGACAAGCGCGGGAATAAAGGTCAACGTGTAGAACAGGTAGACGAGTCCCCTGAAAACCACGTTTATCGCAACCCATCCCGCCAAAACCCCGGACCACCAGATAAGCGGGAACCTCGCGACCGAGTCCTTCCATTTAATCAACAGATACGCCATAGTCGGAACCATAGGGAGAATAAGCGTCCAGCTGGGCTGGACGATGTAAGCAAACTGTAGGTTGGGATTGAAGAGAGGGCCGACTGTTACGGTTGAGAAATCTATTCGGACTCCCGGCACAACCGCGGCCGCTCTAGTCACAGGCTGGTTGAAAAACCACATCCAAATCTGGCTACGGCCAACTGCAGCCGGGTTATCTATGTCAAGCCTACGCAACATGACGAGTATCCTATCGACGATGTGCGGACGTGTAGGGTTTAGGACCACCCATTCCAGAAGATACCATAGAGCCACGATGGCTAAGGCGGATAAACCACCCAACAACAAGAATTGCTTCGGACTGAACGAAACTCTTCTTTTTCTGCCACCTTTCTTCGTCTTCGCTTCCTCGACCCGCAGAGAACAATAGACCAATGCTGGTATGATCATGATGGCCGCAGCTTCTTTCGCGAGGAAAGAGGCTGCAAGAAAAGGTGCTGCGACCAGCCGTCGCATGGGCCTCTGGTCGAGGAGAAAATAGACACCAACAAGAAAGAAAAACATCATGAAGATGTCTATCCGGGCTACTCTCGCAAAGTAGAAGCTAAGGGTTTCAAAACCTATTGCGAAGGGCGCCAAGTAGCTCATGTTTTTGAGCTCCTGTCTTCCACCTGCCAACCTCTTCGCAACTAAATAGACTATGGGTATCATCAAAGTTCCTGCCACGGCGGATAGGATTCTCCAACCGAATGGGTTGTCTCCGAAAAGGGCGATTCCCAAGGCGATCATCATCTTACCGAGGGGTGGGTGACCCATCCGAATGTCCTGCGGGACGCCGGCTTCGTTCTGGCCGAGAATGCTCCGAGCTGCAGGAACGTAGTAAACTTCGTCTCCGATCAAACGGTTGGGAACATCGATCTTGTAAAGCCTTAACCCGAAGGAAACTAACGAAAGCAAAAACAGAAACAGCAGCTCGGCTTTCCGGCCTTCTATCTTCACGCCGCACAACGCCTCAAACAAACTTTTAAACATTGGACCGATCTATGCCCGAGACCGAGGGAGGAAGCTCACTGAGCCGGACACTACTGTACTGGGTAGAGCTTCAACGTCTTCAGTGGCTGACTCGTGAAAAACTTCAGCGTTTGCAGGATGCTAAAATTCGTAAACTAATCAGCATCTCGAAGTTGTCTTTAAATGTTGTATCAGACATTCTTCTCCTTAAGTTTCTGTTAGTTTGAGGAGATGCTGTATGTCGATTCCGGCTTTGTTGACCAGAGCAACTGTCTTGTTTACCACGGCGATGATCCTATAGCCTCTCCACTCCGAAAGATGGGCCGCTGCGGAGCCCATGTTGCCGAATTCCTGCAACACAACCCTTTCACCACGGCCATTCGGGAAGGTCTCCGACAATTCAGCGATTGAAGCATTCAGGCTTTCGGCGACACAGAGCCCGTCAAAGACAAAACTTTCGACGATTTGTGGAGAGTGTGTAGCGGACGGGTTTTTAGCCGGTTGTAAAATTGTTGTAGGTCGTTTTCACCGAAACCCATGTCGGTGCCTGGAATGTAAAATCCCTTAAGAACAGATTTCCCCAAAATCTTTGACAGTCTTTCTATCAGTTGCTTTTTCTCGATGGAGAGAGGGTCTGCTGCGATGCATGTTTTCGCCCCTCCTATCGGTATCCCGGCCAAAGCCGATTTGAGCGTTATCATTCTCGCCAAAATCATCGCTTCCGACTCCGAAGCGCTTGGATGCATTGTCATTCCTCCCTAGCAGGTGCCCATCACGATTCTATCGATGGCCAGCCATCCCAGTCTGCAGAATGTGTCGAATCAAATTGTTTTCCTAGGTTTCACGATTGACACGGTTTGGGCTGATTTAGCTCGTTAAAGCGATTATAAAGCTCTACGTATTACTTCCTTGAGGCGGGACGCGGCCATCTTTAATATCGGGACAGAAAATTTCTTTACGTGGCGGCTGATAGGGTGCTTCGTCTCGGTTATTGGGCG
>JAVQUC010000009.1:0-44225 GCA_033580815.1 Candidatus Caldarchaeum sp.
GCGGCGACGACGTCGTCTATTCGGAGAACCATCGAGGCAGCTTCGAAGCTTGACCTCAGAGCATGTATCTTGACCTTCGCGGGCTCGATGACTCCAGCTTTCCGCATGTCCGCCACTCCGCCGCCGAAAATGTTCACACCAACCGTTGACCCGTTGTTTTCATGAGCATGCCTAAGCTGCGCCATGATTTCAACTGGTTCGAGGCCCGCGTTCTCCGCGAGAGTTCTCGGAATCGATTCCACCGCGTCCGCAAAAGCAAGGTACGCAAGCTGTTCCTTCCCCGAGAGTCTTCCAGAAGCCAAACGGATCTGACGGCTGACCTCTTCCTCGATGGCTCCGCCTCCAGCTACGATTCTCGGGTCGTCAACCAAGTCGATCATGTTCATTATGGCGTCGTTTAAGGCTCTCTCGGCCTCGTCGAGCTGTCTTTCAAGTCCAGCACGGATGAGAACGGCGACGGACTTGGGGTTTTCGCATTTTTCGACGAACACCATCCTGTCCTCGCCGATTTTCCTCTCCTCGACGAGCCCGGCTCTGCCGAGGTCTTTCGGTGATAGGTCTTCGAAGTTTGTGACGATCCTCCCGCCAGTCGCTTTGGCGAGTTTCTCCATGTCGCTCTTTTTCACCCTGCGTACGGCGAGGATCCCTTCTTTAGCCAGGAAGAATTGAGCAGCATCGTCGATTCCTTTCTGGCAGAACACGACGTTGGCTCCGGTCGCCTTCACTTTGTCGACCATGCCCTTTAGGATGTTGGTTTCCTCGTCAAGGAACTCCTTGATCTTCAACGGGTCTCGTATGCGTATTTCGGCGCTGAACTCTGTTTTCTCGATCTCGAACGGGCTGTCTATCAACGCGATTCTCGCGTTTTCCACACGTTTCGGCATAGCGGCGTGCACAACTTCCTTGTCCACGATGACGCCTTTAACGAGCTCGGTTTCGTTTAGGCTTTTGCCGATCTTTTTGACGATTTGGATGTCGTCTTTGTCAGCTTTCATTTTGCCGTCCACCTCTTTCACGACGTTAAGGACGGCGTCTATGGCAATGTCGACAAGTCTGTCCATGGCGAAGCCCAACGATTTGCTGCCGAGGGCCGTGGTGATGACTTTACGAAGTGTTTCGCGATCTTTGAGGTCGATTTTGACGGCGTTTTCGTCGATTACACTGAGTGCTTTATCCAAAGCCTTTTTGTAGCCGGAGATGATGGTGCTGGCGTGAATCTTTTGCTCTATCAGCTCTTCGGCTTTCTTAAGGAGTTCGCCGGCAAGGATGACGGCCGTGGTCGTTCCGTCGCCGACGACATGGTCCTGCGACTTGGCCACTTCAATTATCATTTTCGCGGCTGGATGTTCTACATCGATTTTCTCCAAGATCGTGGCTCCGTCGTTGGTGACTATAACGTCGCCGATGTTGTCAACCAACAGTTTATCCATACCCTTTGGGCCAAGCGTCGTCCTCACGATTTCGGCTATGATTTTTGCGGCTGCGATGTTGTTCCGCTGCGCCGACCGGCCTTGCGTCCGCGTTGTCCCCTCTTTCAAAATTATAACTGGTTGACCTGGTGCCAGAGACATGACTACTCAACCTCTGGACTGGTGAGGATTCTGGAATAATTTAAATCTAAACAGAGGGAAGATTTCTCAAAACCGTTTTTGCGGCCCTTTCGACATCCTCCTTCTTCACCGTTCGGCGCCCGGCATATTGCGCAAGCTCGAAGGCTTCTTTGGCGATTATTGTGCCTACGGACTCGAGGATTCTCCTCAGCTCATCCGCGGCGTCCTCGCTGACCCTTGCGGCGCCGGCTTTTTTCATTAAACGGTGAATAGGAGCCGAAGGAATGTCAGCCTGCTTTTCCGACATCATCCGATACGTGAAAATTCATCCTAATAACTGTTAAAGGCTTCTCGAAGCTCCTGATACTTAGGTAACCGATGTGGAGGTGTTTCTGAGCTTACGGTGCCATTAATCACGGTATTTAGCGTCAAATACGTGGAAGAAAGGGGTTAGTAACTTTTATTAGACCGAATGCAGCGTAAAAGCCGGATTGGCGACCACGAGAATTGAATGCCCAAACTGTCATCGGCTGACGATTAAGGGAAAATTCTGCATATACTGTGGATACACACTGGAGCAGCCACCCGAAACCCCCAAACCGATCGTGGAAGAAGCCGAGGCTACCGCCGCACAGCCGCCGGAAATTCCTTCCGAAAGCGTTGAACTGCAAGCGACGGCGCCCGCGGAGGAAGTGGCCATCGAGGAGAAAAGGCTTGTCGACCAGATGTCGACCGTTTACCTGTGGTATTTCCGCCTGATAGACCTGTTCTTAGAGAAGGAGGCTGAATCCGATGTTTTTGAGGAACTGTTTGACGAATACCGCTCTCGTCTTCGCACGCTCGATGAAAGGAGAGAGGCTGAGATAAAGAAGCTTGAAGAGAGAATAAATTCTTTGAATTCGACGCTTGAGAAATTGAAGGTGAAGCACGAGGTCGGCGAAATTCCTGACAGACAGTACATCACCCAGAAGCTTGAAATCGAAAGAGAAATCGGAAAGCTCCGGCCGAAGCTGATGTATCTCCGTAATCCGTTTAACATTCGTCTCGGTGACCTACCGACGTTCAAGTCTCAGCTCGAAGAGCGGTTGAACAAAGTGAAGACCAGCGGCCGGGATTTAGGTATGAAGCCCGAAATCATCAACATGTTCGAACAGGACGTCAAAAATAGTTTGAAAGCTCTGGAGGTTTTAATGGAACAGCATCAAAAAATCAAGAAAGAGCTGAACAAGTTGGAGCTCCGCTACAAAATCGGTGAGCTCAAGCAGAGCGAATACTTGTCCCTAAAGCAGAAGCTCGAAAGGCAGCTTGAGCTTAGGGGAGGGTAGATATTTAAAATCCAGCAACGATACCGCCGGCGTGAAAGTCATCGTCACGGCGCTTCCCGGCTCAGGCAAAACCACCACCCTTAAGAAACTAGGAGAATTGATGCCCCAAATCAAAATCGTGAATTATGGAGATCTAATGTTTGATGAGGCCTCAAAAACCTACGGGATAACGCACCGTGATGAGATGAGAAAGCGCCTCGGTCTAAGGGAATACCAAACGCTTCAGCTAAAGGCGGCGGAGAAAATTGCATCGATGCACAACGTTGTAGTCGATACTCATTCAGTCATCAAAACCCCCACGGGTTACTATCCAGGGCTTCCGTCTGATGCCGTTCGAGTGATATCACCAGACCTGATCGTTTTCATAGAATCTAGGCCAGAGGACATTTTGAACCGGAGGATGAAGGATTTAACTGGTGGAGTTGACAGGAAGAGGGAAACCGCTTCGATTGAAGAAATCGGGTTCGACCAGTCGATTGGGAAGCAGTTTGTGATCGCGGCCGCGAACGCAGCAGCATGCTATCTCAAAATAGTATCGTTGAATTATCCCGAGTCACGGCCATACGAGCATGCGGAGGCAGCGGCTGAGCAGATAGCTCAAGCCATTCAAAACATCTTGGGGAAGTAGCCTCATTCCACGGTTTTTCTTGCTGTTACGATGTAGGCTGTGTGGCCTCTCATGAGCATCTCAGGCCTTGTCATTCCTCTTTTTACTCTAATGTTCCTAAGGAGAAGCTCGACACAAGAAAGGTCTGAGAATCCCGCGTTTTCAAGTGCTTCGAAGGTCTGAACAACCTGTTCGACCGTGGGACTAAGCGAAACCCAAATCCCACCGGGACATAGTGCTTCATGGCAGGATTTGGCCGCTGTCCACGGCTCCGGGATGTCGATTATGGCTGCGTCGAGGTCTTTCTCGGCCACGCCAGATGAAACGTCTCCCTGTTTGAGTTCAACATAGGAGTCTAGCCCGAGGTTTCTGAGTTTGACCGCCGCCGATTCTATGTTTTCGACTTTGACGTCATAACTGTACACCTTTCCCGATGGTCTTACGAGGTTTGCGATGAAGGCCGCAAGCACACCCGTTCCTGTTCCAGCTTCGAGAACCATCGAGCCGGGGCCGACACCCGAGACGACAGCTATGTATCCGAGGTCTTTGGGATAGACGATCTGCGTTGTTCGAGGTAGAAACATGAGCCTGTCGACTATCGTGGGCTTGAAGACACGCATCCTAGCCCCGACGTTTGACACCACTAGGCAGCCGCTTGGTCTTCCAACAACGCTAGAGAACTCAATGAACCCCTCGCTTGTATGAAATCTCTTACCATTCCTAACCGTAACGAGATATCTCTTCTTCTTCTCAGTTATTATCAAAACTTTGTCGCCATCTGTTATGATATGTTTCTGCATGGCTGCAAAGGTTAAGAGCGGCCTCTCGCTATTTATGTGACGCGGCGGTGATGTTTCAGAGTTATGATGAACTGTGAATGAAAGGCATTTGACTGAGCCGCTTCATAACATTTAATTAAACCCGCGCGGGAACTCAGGACAGTTGCTAAAGCTAGCTGCGGTTTTTCTCGTCATATTCTTCGTCTCGGCCCCGACCGGGGTCATTTCTTCGCCGTACTCAGAGTTTTCCATAGAAAACGGTTACGGTGTTCTGCAGGAGGATGGCCAACCTTCCGGGCAACCGCATGTTGAGCTGCTCGGCGCTTGGGGGAAAACCGGTCTTAAAGTCTATTTTTCGCCTTCCGGGTCCGAGAGCTTGGATCAAGCAGCTCGCCTGGGCGTCTCCGTCTGGTACGAAAGCATTAAAGTCTTTGTAGAGACTCACGGATACAACTACCTGCTTTCGTTGAACGCCGAATACGTTTCAGACCCCGACCAAGCCGACGTGACCGTGGAATACGTTACGTCTCTTGGGGAAAGAGCATGCGGTGTAGCGACGCTCAGACACAACTCTATCACTCTGGAGATCATAAGGGTGGCGATTCGAATTTCAAGGGCATGTGTGGGAGGAAACACAAACCTCGCGTATAGGGTGGTTGCACATGAATACGGCCACGCGCTGGGAATCGGTCATTCCAACGACGTAAACGACATGATGTACGAAAGGGTTAACGACGCTGAATATCCTTCAACTCTGAACCTTTACGCGCTAGCCGTTGCATATTCTTGGATTCCGGATGGAATTTTCCGACCCCCCTCAAGCAGGATTGTCTCTATTCCGCCGGAAATTCCCTACACTCAGGTATCGACAAAAACCCGGTCCTATGTAGTCAGAGTTTATTCCGAGTCGGAGCTGGGCAAAAGACTTTTGGAAGAATACACGCTTCCTAGGGGAACACTGTTTAGGTACGTAGCCCAACAGGAAAACGACTACGGCAACTTGACGAAGGAATTGTTTAATTCCTGGATTGTGGGTAATGGCCGGGTCGTTTACACCAGAAATATCGAGTTCGTTGTTTCAGATGACGTTGAGCTGGTCGCGCGGTACGATTTGTTGTATTTTGTCTCCGTGAGGACTTTTGAAGGCGGCCCGGTGGGATGGTTCAGAAAAGGTTCTGAGTTGTTCGTCCGAGTGCAGAGTGCCGTAGAGTTTGGTAATGATACTAGGCTGGTGTTCAAAGGTTGGAACGACGGATACGACGACTATACTCGTCGGATAGTTGTGCAAAATCCAATCAGTCTTGAGGCGGTTTACGTGCGTCAATACCGTGTGTTCGTTGAATCTCCGTTCGACGTCTTCGACGGTGAAGGATGGTTTGAAGAGGACTCTTGGGCGGAGTTATCGGTGTCGAGTCGTTTAGTGGAAGCTGAACCGGATGTGAGGTATCGGCTGGAAAACATCAGCGTCTCGGACAGAGTTTTGAATTTTTCGGACGCGATACGGTTGAAGGTCGACGGGCCTGTTCTCGTGAGAGCCGAATGGAAACCAGAATTTCGGGTTATCGTCACGGCAAGCCACGGAAAAGAAGTACTCCTTGATTCATGGAAACCATACGGATCCCAGTTGGTGGTCGAGGCCGTGGAGGAATTCATCTGGAACAACGGGACAAAAGCCGTTTTCAGCGGATGGTGGCCACTCGCCGCCAACAGTAGCAAACTACAACTAGTTGTCGACAGACCACTCTTCATTACAGGAATATACAACGTGTACTATTTTCTCGAAATAGTTTCGAGCCATCCAATTAAAATGAGGTCGGGATGGGTTGAACGAGGGTCTTTGGTCCCGCTGGAGCGGGACGTCGTATTGGAGGCTGGAGAGGGTAGACGCCTCCGACTCGTCGGTTGGCAAAACATCGATGAACACTTCCTGCTCATGACGATGCCGAAAACACTGATCGCTGAATGGGTTGAAGAGGCGCGGATAACTGTTGAAACACCCAAGGGAGCTTACGAAGTATGGGCTCCGCTCGCTTCTTATCTAATACTCGAAGCAGAATCGATAATCGAAGTCGACGATGTCAGAAGGTTTGTCTTCACGGGCTGGACCAGCGACATAGAAAACACATCTGATGATACATTGACCTTTTTTGTCAACGGGCCAAAATACATCAAACAGACCTATCGTGAGGAAGTGAAAGTCCAGCTCGTCACCTTAGACATAGAAAGGAACCCTGTTCCATCTAAGGTTGTAGTCGAAATCGACGGGGAGGCGAAGGTCATAGGAGCGGGTGAGTCTGTCTGGATTCCCCTGGGCAAACACCCAATACTGAGCATATCCTACAACGACGTAGACGTCAAGCCATCGGATCATCTCGATGTAGACTACCCCGGTGTTTACGAATTGGTTTTGAGGGTTTACAGTTTTAGGGTTAGGGTCGTTGACTTTTTCGGGCTTCCACATGCCGGCGCCCGAGTCGAGTTGGAGAACAGTGGGGGAAGGGTTGAAGGGAGCGGCCGCACCGATATGTATGGCCACGTCGCCTTTTCGCAGGTGAGCTTCGCCGCCGTCAGAGCGCATGTCAAAACCCCGTTCTTCAGTGAAAGCTTCGTCGTGGACCCCGCGAAGAGGCTCGAGGAGATTAGAATCGGGTTATCGGCCCAAGCTTTCGTCATCCTAATCGTTTTGACTATGTCTACGGCCTCTTTTTTGTTTGCGGCAAAACATAAAGGGAAAATGTCACTTCGAATTATTCGTTGACGGGCAACATCATTGGAGAAAGGTTCGTGGTCGTCAGCTTCGGCGAAAGCCACGGTAGATGCGTGGGCGCTTTAGTTGACGGCTGCCCTCCCGGCATACCTTTGACAGAGCAGGACATACAGGTGGAGCTCGACCGCAGAAGGCCCGGCCAGTCCCTAGTCACCACGACCAGGTCGGAGGAAGACCGTGTCGAAATCTTGACCGGAGTCTTCGCAGGTTACACAACAGGTGCACCCATTCTGATGCTTGTCTGGAACAAAGACGTTGATTCAAGGCCCTACGAGGTCATTAAGAACACACCGAGACCCGGGCACGCAGACTATCCAGCCGCGATTAAATACAAGGGATTTAACGACTGGCGTGGCGGCGGCCGATTCTCTGGAAGAATTACGGCCGGATACGTTATGGCGGGGGCCGTTGCGAAAAAGCTTCTCAGCAAGATCGGCGTCGAAGTGCTCGCTTATTCTTTGGAAATCGGCGGAGTGAGGGCTAGGGCTTTAACGGTCGAGGAAATAAGGCAGAATCGGTATGCCAACGAAGTTAGATGTCCCGACTTTGAAGCGGCCGAGCAGATGAAGAAAGTCGTTTTGGCCGCGAGAAAGGAAGGTGACAGCGTTGGTGGGATAGTCGAGTGTATCGCGTTAAACCTCCCGGTTGGATTGGGTGAGCCTGTGTTTGATTCCCTAGACTCAGACCTCGCGAAAGCACTTTTGTCGATTCCCGCTGTAAAGGGTGTTGAATTCGGCCGAGGGTTTGAGGCAGCCCGCCTGAGGGGAAGCGAAAACAACGACCCCTACACCATCGTCGACGGTAAAATCACGACGGTCACGAACAACTCTGGAGGAATATTGGGCGGTTTATCTACGGGATCACCATTAGTGTTACGCATAGCCTTCAAGCCAGCGTCTTCGATTGCGAAGAAACAGAAAACAGTGGATGTCGTCGCCGCGCAGGAAACTGAGATCATCGTCCCTGGCCGGCACGACCCTACAGTCGTTCCGAGGGCAGTTCCCGTCGTGGAATCGGTTGTTGCCTTTGTGCTCGCCGACCATGTCCTAAGGGCTGGACTTTTACAATAGCCCTGAGTAAGTAGGCAGAGGATAAATCTAAACCACTGAGACTTGGTACATGGCGGAAAATGAATACCGGCTGCTGTCCGGCCCTGAAACCGAAGAGGCCCTTAAGAAACTGGGAGGAGAATGGAGCATTCGAGATGGGAAGCTTTACCGCAAAATAGTCTTTCACGACTTTGTCGAAGCCATCGGGTTCATGGTTAAGATAGCGATTGAGGCGGAGAAGCTCCAGCATCATCCGGAATGGTTCAACGTCTACAACGTTCTAGAGGTTTGGCTGACCACACACGACCTCGGAGGAATCGGAACCTACGACGTCAAGCTGGCGCAGAAAATCAACGAACACCTAAGCCGATGATTTTTTGCTGGCTATGTTGATCGCCGCCTCCGAAATATCGGCCGCGTATTCGGCAACCCTCCTTATGCTATTCATAACTATTAGGTAGGTTGTTCTTTCCTCGATTTCCTCTCCTTTTTTCGGTGGGGTGTTGAAGACCTCTATTTCGGACGTTATCTCGTCAACAGAGGATAGCACTTGGTTGGCTTTGGCGATGTCGAGGTTAAGTAAGGCCTGCAGAGAGGATTTGAAGAGAGCCACGACGGAATCCGTTATTTCGTTTATCTTCCTGTCAACTTTCTTCCGGTGTTCCAAATAAAGGGCTCTTTTGGAGATGGTTACCGCGTGGTCGGCCGCCCTTTCGATGCTTTTGCCGGCCAAAACATAGTTGATGCAGTCGCTTGGGTCAGACAGCTGGAGAGATTGGAGCATGGAATAGTCCCTCACCGCGATGTTCAGTTGTCGTGTAACGAAGTGGTAGAAACGGTCGACTTCATCGTCCCGACGTATTACATCTTCGGCCAAAGCCCTGTCCAAGCCAGTGACAGCGGTTACCGCGTCTTCCAGCATGTGATGAGTAATGTTCCCCATTCTTTCGAGAGAAGAGCTGACCGGTAAAGTGTCGCTAACAGGCAAAACTTGGGCGAGCATCTCCGTGGTCGTTTCCCCTATGATTTCGACCCCGACCAACCACCTTCTAACACGGTCTTTCAGCAGGCCGGCGATATGCGGAGAATGAGTAGCGAACCTCACCCTAATCCGGTCGTATCCATCGAGGTATTTTGAGAAGAACAGGCGCACAACGTCATCGGCTTTTTCATGCCCTGCGACTTCGAGGACAGTTTCTCCCCTGCCCGTTCCGTTCTTCCCTAGAATCAGCAGTCCCGAAGCGAAAGGAACTATCTTTACGGCGTCGAATTTTTTCAACCCGACTTTTTCAACCCACTCCCTGGGAAGTGACACTATGTAGGTCGACCTGCCGGTTTTCTGAATCCTCCGGAGGTAGATGTTTTCCACGGGCTATCACTAATTTACCGGTATATAGAGATGATGCTAAATAATATTCACTTAGTTCAATCTATATATCATCCCCCAAACCACTTTCATTCGCCATGCAGAAAAGTGGTGGAATATCCACAACATTCGTCGGAGGAGTCGTCGTAGCGTTGATCGTGGGCCTTGTTCTTGGGTTGGTCTCAGGCCCATCGCTGCTAGGTGGAGCACAAACCGTGACGGCGACAACGACCGTAACCAGGGAAGTCGGTGCAGGAGGCGTTGTCACGACGACGGTCACCCGCGAAGTCACCCGTGAAAACACCGTCACCGCAACAATCACCACGACAGTGACGACCACGCCCGTAGTCAAACCGGTTGAGCTAGCCGGGTCCATCGAAATCGACGGCTCAAGCACCGTCTACCCAATCACGGAAGCAGTCGCGGAGGAATTCATGAAGAAGCACCCGAAAGTCGACATTAGAGTCGGAATTTCAGGTACAGGCGGTGGCTTCAAACGATTCGTGGTCGGCGAAACAGACATCAACGACGCCTCGAGGCCGATAACTAAGAAGGAAGCGGAAGAGGCCGCCAAAAACAACATCCGATGGTTCGAGGTACCGGTCGGCATAGACGCCCTTGTTGTGGTCGTCAACACGAAGAACACTTGGGCCGACTGCATCACGATTTCGGAGCTGAAGAAGATCTGGGAACCCAACAGCACCGTACGACTGTGGAGCGACATCCGTCCAGAATGGCCGGCTCAGCCCATTAGGCTCTACGGACCGGGTCCGGACAGCGGCACGTTCGACTACTTCACCGAAAGAGTCGTCGGCAAGGCCAAGTCGAGCAGGACAGACTACATCGCATCAGAGGACGATAACGTGCTCGTGGCCGGTGTTGAGAGAGAAACCTACGCTCTTGGATACTTCGGATACGCCTACTACCCAGAGGCCAAAGACAGGATCAAGCCGCTGAAAGTCCGTGACGACAGAGCTGGTGGCGAATGCATAGAACCAGGCGATGAGACGGCCAAGACATTCACCTACCCGTTGTCCAGACCGTTGTTCATCTACGTCAGCTTGAAGTCCTGGGAAGAAAAGCCGCATCTAAGAGAATTCGTCTACTTCTACGTTGAAAACGGTGCAAGGTTCGTCAAACAGGTCAACTACACACCGTTCCCGGACCACTACTATCAAAAAGCTGTCGTCCTCCTCAAAAACGGCATCTACACAGGCCTCTACGAGCTGACAAGACTTAAGAACCAGGATGCAGGCCCACGATAGAGGAACCAAATGTCCTCCAACCTTTTTTTTGACCAAACTTTTTTGAAAAACCTCAAGAGAAGGCAGATAAGGACAAAAATAGTTAACCTTTTACTATTGGCAGCTTCCTCGTTAAGCTTCATCGCCATAATGGTTATCATCGGTACCCTGATCGTAGAGTCGTCAATCTTTTTCGGCCATGTTTCTTTTGTTGAATTCATCAGCGGAACCGAATGGACCGTTCTTTTCGAGCCCAAAAAATTCGGTGTACAGCCGCTTCTCGTCGCAACCGCGATCACATCCTTGATAGCTTTGGCCGTAGCAATTCCCGTCGGAATAGCAATAGCAATTTATTTGAGCGAGTACGCCGGCCCGGCCGTAAGGCGCGTGGTCAAAAGCACCATCGAACTATTGGCCGGAATACCAACAGTTGTTTACGGCTATTTCGCGCTGTACTTTATTTCACCGAACTTGTTGATGCCACTTATCGAGGGATTGGGGGTACACAGCGCGCTTGCAGTGGGTTTGACGATAGGCGTTTTGATAATTCCCATCGTCGCCTCGCTGAGTGAAGACGCGATGTACTCCGTCCCAGAGGACTTTCGATTAGCGGCTTATAGCCTCGGAGCCCGGAAAATAGATGTAGTATTTCGAGTTATTGTGCCGGCAGCTCTTTCAGGCATATTCGCCTCGATAATCCTCGCTTTCACGAGAGCGATGGGAGAAACAATGATAGCAGCAATAGCCGGAGGATTCAGAGTCTACTATTCTTTCGACCCTCGCGAAGCGATGCAGACCATGACCTCTTTCATAGCACAAGTCGCAACCGGAGACGCACCCCATGGTACAATTGAATACCAATCGATTTTCGCTGTTGGCCTACTACTCTTCCTTGTGACGATGGTGTTTAACATAATAGCTCTACTAATCGTGAGGAGGTGGCAGATACGTTACTAGAAAGTCGAGTCCTCCAAAGAAAAGACACCCGTAGAAAAATCCTTGACAAGTTTGCACCGGTAGTTTTGGCGTCAGCTGTATTCATAGCGATTTCCGCCGTCGCAGCCTTGCTGATAACAGTCGTGGTACAGGGTGGAGGCCGACTGTCTCTTAACCTGATACTCGAATATCCATCGGCCAACCCAGCCAACGCCGGAATGAGGTCGGCTTTTCTGGGAAGTTTCTGGACCGTCGGCCTCTCCGCGTTGATTAGCGTTCCGCTTGGAATAGCCGCCGGGCTGTATCTATCCGAATGGGCTACGTGGAAGCCCTTCAGAAGGTTCGTCGAGTTCAACATGGCCAACTTGGCCGGAGTTCCATCCATCATCTTCGGGCTTGTCGGCCTTAGCCTACTCACCTACGGGCTCGGATGGGGTAGATCCATTATCGCAGGCGCCTTCACCCTCGGAATAATGACTTTACCATTGGTGACGGTAGCGGCCGCCGAAGCTGTGAAAACAATTCCGGAAGCTCTGAAACAGGGGGCGTTTGCGTTGGGGGCCACTAAACTGCAGGTTACCCGCCACATCATCCTTCCGAATTCTCTTCCGATGATGATGACCGGAGCCATATTGGCCATATCCCGCGCAATCGGCGAAGCAGCTCCGATCCTTGTCATCAGCGGCCTGCTCTTCATTCGACAAGACCCGACGAGCATCTTCGACCGTTTCACGGTCATGCCTTTGCAGATCTTCAACTGGGTAAGCAGGCCGCAGGTCGCTTTTCAGGAGCTTTCATCCGCCGCCATCATCGTGCTTCTGTTGCTACTGTTGGCTCTCAACGCGACGGCCATAGCTATAAGGTACCGTTACCAGAAGAGGTTGGTGCTCTGAGACATGCTGACGAGGAGAATAGTTGTTGAAAGGGAGCCGTTGAAGACAGCCGACGGCGGAGCCGTGATAGAGGTGAAAAACCTCGCCGTCCTTTACGGGAAAAAGTACGCCATCAAGGACATTAACTTAAGGTTCGAGCGTTCACAGATTACCGCGATAATCGGTCCGTCCGGATGCGGCAAATCAACCTTACTCAGGTGTTTGAACAGAATGAACGACCTCATCCCAGACGCTAAGGTAGAGGGTAAAGTCTATTACCGCGGACTCGACATTTATGATGCGAAGGTCGACCCTGTCGCGGTCAGGACCGTCATCGGAATGGTTTTCCAGAGGCCAAACCCGTTCCCTATGTCGATTTTCGACAACGTCGCCTTCGGGCTCAGGGTTAACGGCATGAAGCTCAACAAAACTCAGATGCACGAAAAGGTCAAGGACGCTCTCCAGAAGGCCGCTTTATGGGAGGAGGTGAAGGACCGGCTCGATGCGCCGGCTTTCTCCCTCTCAGGCGGTCAACAGCAGAGGCTTTGCATAGCAAGGGCCCTCGCCGTCGACCCCGACGTCATACTGTTAGATGAACCGACCGTCTCCCTAGACCCTATTTCAACGGCGAAGATAGAGCAGCTGCTACGGCAAATCTGCCACGACTACACAATCATAATAGTCACTCACAACATGCAGCAGGCGGCCCGTGTCTCGGATTATACGGCTGTGATGATGCCGGATGAAAACATGGTCGGGCGGTTGATCGAATTCGGTCCGACGAAAGAAATCTTCACCAACCCACGGGATAAAAGGACGGAAGACTACATTTCGGGCAGGATTGGGTGAGTAGTCTACGCCGCGGCTGATGGACATCGGGCTCGAAAGGCTCGTCAACATGCTCAATGACATGGCCGCCCTTAGTAAGACGGCTGTCGAGCTAGCGGTGGAAAGCTTCATCAAAGGCGTGGAAATGCAGGAAAGGGTCTTTCAGCTTTCGGAAAAGCTGCGATGGCTGCAGGACGAAGTGGCTGACCTCGCCGTTGAGCTGATAGCACGTTACCAGCCTGTCGCAACCGACCTCCGCTTTCTCCGGTCCTGCATGGAAGTGGCCTACGGTTTTTCGCGTTTCGGAAGATACGCCTACGACATTTCACAGGTAATTACGACTTTCGGAGATTTGAACGAATGCGAGAAACGAGAGATTATCGAAGTGAGCGAAATCGTAAAAATCATGATCGAAACAAGCATCAAGTCCTTCATAGAAAGGAATAAAGGACTTGCCGAAGAGCTTGAAAAACTCGACACAATCGTCGACAAGGCCTACAAAAATCATCTCATAAGAAGCTTAGCAGACGGTGGTTCGAAGAACTGTGACATGGCATCGATGCTTATCTTGAGATACCTGGAAAGAATAGCTGACCACGCCACCTACATAGGGGAATCGGTAATCTACATAGTCGAAGGCTACCGCCGGCCGCGCAAATAACGAGCGCATGACCTTAAGGAAGGTTATAATAAAGAGAGATGTGGCGGGGCTTCTCCTCGAAATAGCCCGCAACGTTTACCCAAACGAAGTCATCGTGCTACTCCACGGATATGTCAACAGAGGTTGTGCTGTGGTGGAGGAGGTTTCTTTCCCACCTCAATCGGTTTATGGTGACAGCTTTTCCTCTTTCAACCCGTACCTACTCCCCATAGACCATTCAATACTTGGGATAGCACATTCCCATCCATCAGGGTTGGGCGAGCCTTCCGACGAAGATTTGAACAATTTCATGGGAATTTTGATGGTGATTTTGACCGCACCATACAGAGACGAGCGAGATATTCACGTCATGGACTCAAACGGTCGAAAGATCGAACTGGAGATCAAATGAGAACCGCCTCACACATTTCCCTCAAAAGCTTCTCTGGGTCCTGGCTTTTGACATAAGCGCTTGAAAGCAAAACCCCTTCGGTACCGAGGAGAATTGCCTTTTTGACGTCCTCGGCTGTTGAAACACCCGCCCCACAGAGGATGCGTACTTCACGGTTGAAGAATCTCACCTGTTTAACAGTTTCGGTGACAACCTCGGGTTTTGCTTTCGAAACGGATATTCCGGTTCCGATAAGCTCAGGTGGTTCGACGGCCAGGGCATCCGGCATGATAGCCGCGGCTGCAGAGGCCGAGGTTACGTCGTCGGCACAAACGACTGAAACCAGGCCGTTTGCCCGAAGTCTGTTTACGGCCGCCGTGATGTCAGAAAGCTTAAGCCTTTTTTCGGAATGGTTGAGAAGAGAGCCCACGGCACCGACTTCTTTCAAGAATTCCGCGACGACCGAGCCTGTGAAGGCTCCGGGCTCGTAAGGGTCACAGTGTTGAGCGAGCACGGGCATGTCGACGGCTTGAACGATCTGTGCCAGGTTTACGAAGCTTGGACAGACGGCCACCGAAACACCGGTTTCTCTGGAGACCTTTTCAGCCGTCTTCGCGAGTTCCAAACCCCTACGGCCGAGCGACTCCCTGTAGCACTTGAAATTCAACATGATGACGGGGTATTTGATTACCACGACGTTGGAGCCTCCAGCGTTTTTTTAACGCTATCGCTATAAGTAGTGGCTTTTAGTATTAGGGGCGGAATGTCGGATAACTTTGTTCCCTACATTGGTCATCACACAAAAAAGGACATCGATGAAATGTTGTCCGTCATCGGTGTGAAGGATGCCTTCGAGCTATTCTCGGATGTTCCGCGAAAATTCATCCTCCCTGATCCGCCCGAGCTCGAGGGCCCTCGTACAGAGCAGGAGGTCCGGGAAGAGATTCGCAGAATACTGGCAAAGAATAGGAAAGCTTTGAGGCTATTCATAGGCGGAGGTGTCTGGCCCCACTACATTCCAGCCGCCGTGAAAGAGGTTTCTTCGCGGAGCGAATTTTTGACGAGCTACACACCCTATCAGCCGGAGGTTTCGCAGGGCATTTTGACAGCGTTGTTCGAATTTCAAAGTCTCGTCGCAGACCTATACGCCGTGGACGTCGTCAATTCATCGATGTACGATTGGGGAACCGCAGTGGGCGAAGCTTTCCGGATGGCCTACAGATACAACGGCAGGAAGAAGGTCGTCGTTGCCTCACACACCGGCCCCGACAGAATCCGGATAGCGCAAACCTACATCAAACCGCTTGACATGAAGTTGGAAAAAGTGCCGTTTCATCCAGACGCCACAGTCGACGAGGAAAAGCTCAAACAAATTACCGATAACGAAACGGCCGCAGTCTACGTGGAAAACCCTTGCTATCTCGGTGCCATCGTTTCGAACGTTAAAGCCGTGGGCGAAATCGCCCACGACTATGGAGCTCTGTTCATCGTCGGCGCAGAACCGACGTCTCTCGGTTTATTCACTCCTCCAGGAGAATACGGCGCCGACATAGTTGTAGGCGAGGGTCAGCCGCTGGGAATGCCGATGAACTTCGGAGGCCCACTACTCGGAATACTCGGATGCCGTTCTGATCGTCGGCTTTTACATGCGATGCCAGGCCGGATCGTGGGCATGACAGAAACTCTAACCGACAGACGCCGAGCCTTCACTATGATTCTCCGGGCTAGGGAGCAGGACATAAAAAGAGAGAAGGCGACTTCAAACATCTGCACTAATCAAGCATTTTGCGCCGTGATAGCAGCAGCCTACCTCACTCTACTCGGCAAAAACGGCCTCCGCCAACTCTCTAGACACATCTTCGACAAAACTGCGTATTTCGCCCAGCAATTATCAAGAGTAGACCATGTGGTTTCTCCCGTCCTAGACGCTCCCCACTACATGGAATTCACGTACCGCGTCGAGGGTCTTTCAGCAGATGCGTTGTTGAAGAAACTTTTGGACAAGGGGTTCGTCGGCGGAATCGCTGTTGGGAAGGATTTTCCTTCCATCGGTGACGCCGTCCTGACATGTGTAACCGAGGTTCACAGCGTCGAAGACATCGACGAATACGTCAAAACCGTGGAGGAGGCGGTCTGATGTACAGGCAGGCACGCTGGGACGAAAAGCTAGTGTATGAGCTCTCACGGCCGGGAGTGCAGGGGTTTGCCCCACCCCGGTTACAACGCAAAGTTCAGGAGGCTGGGAATAGATGGCTGCGGACCGTTTCAGAAAACCTTTTGAGAAAAAATCTCGACCTTCCGGAGCTCTCCGAGCCAGATGTTTTACGTCATTTCACAAGGCTTAGCCAGATGAACTACAGCATTTCAACTGGTTTCTACCCCTTGGGAAGCTGCACGATGAAATACAACCCAGTCATCAACAACGAAGTCGCGTCATTCGAGGAGGTCACTGAAACACATCCGCTCCAGCCTCCGGAAACTGTTCAAGGCTGCTTGGAAATTCTCTACAACCTTGAACAGGCGCTGAAAAAAATTACGGGTATGGATGCGTTTTCGTTGTCGCCGGCGGCGGGAGCTCAGGGAGAGCTCGTTGGAGCACTGATAATGAGAGCCTACCATGCCGAGAAGGAGGGGAAGCATCGTTCGAAGATAATAGTGCCCGACTCGGCCCATGGCACAAACCCGGCGAGCGCGGCCATGGCTGGGTTTGATGTGGTGGTGGTTCGCAGCGGCGTTGATGGATGCGTTGACGTGGAAGAGCTCGAGAAACTGGTCGACGCCGATACGGCGGGAATTATGCTGACCAACCCAAACACGGTCGGGCTTTTCGAGAAAGACATCGAAGAAATTGTCAAAATCATGCACCGGAACGACTCGCTGCTCTACTACGACGGTGCAAACCTGAACGCAATCGCAGGCGTAGTAAGGCCAGGGGATATGGGGTTCGACATCGTACACCTGAATCTTCACAAAACGTTCTCTACACCGCATGGGGGCGGTGGGCCGGGCGCAGGGCCTGTGGGAGTGGTTGAAAAGCTGGCAAAATATCTGCCACCACCTCGAATCAGAAAAAACGAGAGAGGCCGATTCTTCCTCGATTACGGCGATAGCTCCAGCATCGGTGCGGTCAAGCTTTTTACGGGAAATTTCGCCGTTCTCGTCAGGGCTTACGCTTACCTTTTGTCGATGGGTGGTGCGGGTTTGAGGAAGGCCGCCGTCCAGGCGGTTGTTTCTTCGAACTATTTGATGGCCAAGATGAAAAACCTTCGAGGTGTAACGCTGCCCTACGACCCGAAAAGGCCCAGAAAGCATGAATTTGTCTTAAGCCTGTCACGACTGAGGAAAGAAACCGGCCTCGGAGCTCTCGAAGTTGCGAAAAGGCTTCTCGACTACGGTTTTCACGCACCTACCATATATTTCCCGCTCATAGTTGAAGAGGCTTTCATGGTTGAGCCGACCGAGACAGAGTCCAAGGAAATGCTCGACGCCTTCTACGATGTTTTCTCCAAGGTCCTCGAAGAATGTTATCAAAGGCCTGAAGTCGTTCGGTCAGCCCCGGTGAACACGGCCGTGGGAAGGATCAACGAGGCTAAAGCATCTCATCCGATGCATTTAACTCCGACTTGGAGAATGTACATGAGGCGTAAGCATGAAGAAGCTTCCGCTACTCAGCGTTCATGAAAAAACAGCCGCGGAGCTGGGCGATTTCGCGGGCTGGAGAACTGTCATAACTTTCACCTCACTCCGCGAAGAACATCACGCGGTTAGGAACGAAGCAGCAATCTTCGACATAAGCCACATGACCAGAACAAAAATCACTGGACCGGGGGCGACCACTTTTCTCCAAAAAGTGCTAACCATAGACGTTGAAAGGCTCAAAGCTGGGAGGATGAAGTACGGCCTCATGCTCAACGATTCGGGAGGAATAATCGATGACGTCACCGTTTTCAAGGTCGAGAACGACAGCTACATTATGGTTTCTAATGCAGCGACAAGAGACAAAGTTCTCGAATGGATGAAGGCCCATGCCGTGGAAAATGTCCATATTCAGGATTTCACCGAATCGTCAGCATTTTTCGCGGTTCAAGGCCCTAGGGCCCACGAACACGTCTCAAAAATCATAGGCCATGTTCACGGGCTTAAATGGTTCGAAGGCTGTTTCGCGTTTTTCGAGGGTTGCCAGGTTCTGGTCACGAGGAGCGGTTACACGGGAGGTGACGGTTTCGAAATAATTCTTCCCTGCGGCGGGTTGGAATTTTTCGAAAAGATATGGAGAACTTTTGTAGAAGGCGGTGCCAAGCCAGCCGGGTTGGCCTGTCGAGATGTCTGCAGGATCGAGGCAGGGTTCCCGCTTTCTGGACAAGATTTTGATGAAAAGGTCACACCCTTCGAAGCCAACTTGGCGTGGGCCATCAAAACCGACAAACCATTCTTCATCGGAAAACAGTCACTATCCGATAAGAGCCAATCCACCAGGACGTTGGCGATGATCGAACTAGAAGAGCTAGGAGTTCCCCGTAGAGGATACAAAGTCTACAGAGAAACCTCCGAAGTGGGCTTTGTTTCGAGCGGTTGTCTATCGCCTCTGGTTGGACGGGGCATCGCTCTGGCGTATATTCCTCCAGACCTACGCGTCGAGGGGATGAAATTATACGTCGACGTGCGAGGCAAGCTCAGACGGTCAGTGGTCAGGGCGAGGCCGTGGGTTGAGTTGCCGCGGTCTTAAGTGCAGCAAGTTGACCTGGTTTATCGTCCATCGGGAAACCCACGAAAACATCAATCGAATTCCCTACAACCGCGCGAATCTTGGCAGCGAAACTTTCACCACTTCCTAGCAGAACATATGAAGTCATAACCTCCTCAGGTTTCACTTGAGAATTTCTCCTTTTGAGGTACGATTTTATCTTCTGGTATACATGGTCCGGGACGGGCTCGCCGACGTAGAACGGAGCGTACAAGGCTTTAGGCAACCCGTTGTTGTAGCGTGTTGCCTCATATGCTGTTTGCGGCGTTAAAAGCATAAAAGGTATTGCTCTGAATCTCTCCGAAACTTCCATCGCAGGCTTGATAGCATGTTCGGTTCCAACCATCAAAAGGCTGAAACGGCATCTGGTCCTGAATTTTTCCGCAGCCTCAACGAGGAGTTTTGACGCCCTAGTCTTCAACTCTTCGGTAGATAGATATGCTGGGTTGCCGGCTACTAAACAAACACCGCCGAAACCATTAGTGGTTAAGACCTCGCATGCTTCATAGAGTCTTGTCCATGCATCGCTCCGCCTGACCGGTATAGTTAAGACCGGCTCTGGAAAGCCGAGGTCTTGACAAAACTCAACCAGTTTCGCGAATTCCGTCGTCGATAAATCAGCTTTCTCGGTCTCCGAATCCACGACCAGATACCTGTATCCTAGACGAGCCATCGTCTTTGCGTAGAAATGGAGTCTAGACAGGCGGTCTTCTCCTAGAAGACTCGGCTTAAAGGCTGCGCCGAGTTGGAAGGCCAACACCTCGCTGGAAGGCGTCCACCCCGCGCCAACCGCTGCACCTCAGCGATAAACACTCTGCGACGATATATATAATTACCTCCGTGAACGCTCAAACACAAATTTTTAACCGAAGCGACGACTAGGGTATGGGATGCGCGACGAAGACCTGGAAAAAGCCATCCTTGAAAGGGACAAGACGATTGACAGGAATGAGCTGGAGAGGATGGTTGAGGAAAAGCTTAGGTCCTCCCCGTTTCTGACGAGGAGAGGTGCGTTACTGATTATTCTCGAGGAAAGAAGAATCGCGGCAGAACTTCTTGAGGAGAGAAACTACGATGAATACATCTCTCTCGACAGGTTGACCGCCGGACTCCAGAACGTAAGCGTCGCCGGCGTGGTTATCGGCATGAAATCAGTGAAGAGCGAGACAAGCCAGCCATACGTTACAATACGTTTGGCCGACGGCTCTGGGTCCGTCGACGTCTTTTCCGACAGACTTGATTTGTTCACCGGAATCTCCGTTGGAGACCCTGTGGGCGTAAAAAACTGCTATGTTTCGTCCTCAAGACGAAGAAAGAGATTGATAATCCGTGCTGGTTCGAGAACGGTTGTCGAAAGACTCGCGAATAGGCAGTCGTGGCCTCCTTTTGAGCGCTTGTTCACCCAACCGTCCGAAGCGCTTTCGAAAGGTTTAGACCATGTCGATTTTACGGCCGTGGTGGTCTACGACACAGGATTACGACGAAACGATGTGGACTACAACCTAGTGGTGGTTACGGACGGAGAAAAACCATACCTGCTCCACGCTTACCGCGAAAATGCTGAGGTGTTCCTAAGCAGTTCCTCTAGAAGATTTTATGCCACAAACGTTTTGGTGCGAGGAGAAGAGTTTCATACATCTTCTGATACCTGTGTCATCTTTAGCGATCAAGAGCCGGAGAAATCGAATAAAGCTCTCAGCATGGCTTCAGAGGTTTTCGTCTTCAAAGTCTTGGGCGCTAGTATCGACGGAACAGTCGTAGGAGTGGGCGGTGGCAAAATCTTTCGATTTCCCCTCGGGAAGGGGTTTCCGTTCGGAACCTATGTCGAGGCGAGAAACAGTTTCATCATCGCAAGCCGCGGTGTTCCACATTTGATAGCTGAAAAATTTTCTACCGTCGAAGTCGATGCCGGCGACTTTGAGCCGCGTTTATTCGAAGGCCTGCTTGATAACGTCGAGGGACGGATAGTTGACAGTGTTTTACAGGCCGAGGTTTCGAGGAAGACGGAGTTAAGCTACGTCGAAACAAGGTTCGGTGTGAAGGAGTTTATCCAGTTCTGGTTAAAGGTGGGTGGTAAGATTTACAGTGGGTCGGCTTGGGGTGAAGCGGCGCGAAAACTAAGTGAAGTGTCTGAAAAGTCATCGCTCCGTCTGGCATTTGTTTCAGTAAAAAGGAACAGGTTCGGCGAGTCTGAGATCGTGGTCGACAGGATTACAGCTTTTTGCTGAGAAATTCAAGTTAAATAGAGAATTGTCAATTTTGCTGATGGGCGGAAACCATGTTGATTTTCTGCTTGGTAAAGGGTGTTCCCGCCAAAACAACTCAGGTCGTCACGGTCTCTGGTGTTCTGAGGAGGGAGGAGATGGAGCTTGTGCTCAACCCGCACGATGTGAAAGCAATCGAGGCAGCTCACTACGTCAAAAAAATGGTCGGAGGTAAAATCATCTGCATCAGCATGGGGCCCGAACCCAAAATACAACCGATCATGGATGATTTGACGGAAGCAAAGGAAGAAAGCCGTTTAGTTCCGAGGGTTTCTTTCGACGGGTTTGACGAAAGGATAATACTGAGCGACAGAAGGATGGCTGGAGCTGACACATGGGCCACAGCCTACACCCTCGCGTGTGGAATCAACCGCTACCTGAAGAACCACTTCGAGGCCGCGGACAAGCTAATCCGAGCGGTTGAAACAGAGACCGTCGAAAGAGTCGTCGCCGTCGCGGAAGAACTCTATGAAAACAACCTGATACCTCACTACATCTATTCAAAACTCCACACCGTGAAGCAGCATCTGATTGGCCGGTTCCGAGGGGGTGAAATCAATGCTGAACAGCTCTTGCGTGAACTCCAGAACTACAAAAACGGTTTGTCCAAATTCATCATCTTAACCGGGATGAAGACCAGCGACGGGGAAACGGGAAATACAGGGCCCCAGACCGCCGAGGCCCTCAGCGGCATGGTCGGGCAACTCATACCCAGCATAGCTTTCACGAGGGATTTCGAAATCTCGCCAGACGGTCAATACGTGATAGCTGAAAGAAAGATTGGAAACATCATGCAGAAGATGAGGGCCTCGATTCCCTGCCTGCTGACTATAGACGCCCATTATGAGCCGCGTGTTCCGACGGCCGTGAACCAGAAAAAAGTACGAGAGAACTCCTATCCGAAGAAAATTCTCAAAACTTTTGTCTGGAACGCGGACTACATCGAAGCGGACCCTTCGAAAATCGGTTTCATGGGATCACCTACCATAGTTGGTCCTGGATACGAAATCGGTAAGCCACCAACCCAGAAGTTTGTCGGAGAAACTCTCGTGTTCAAGCAGGATTACGACAAGGTCGTTTGGAAAGACAAATCCTACGGACCTTTTAAGAAGGGCGATCTCGTCAAGAATCTTCCAGACGAATTAGTTCGTGATTTGGTTGAGAGGAAGGTGGTCGACGTTTTCACGCTCGAAGACCTCGTGGAGGAGCTTTTTGGAGGGATAAAAGTTGTCGTTAGAACAGTATAGAGATGTTTGGGCATATTGCGTTGCTGAGAAGGGGAAGCTGACTAGACCGAGTCTCGAAATATTAGCGGCCTGTCGGAAGATAGCTGACCAGATTGGACAGAGGGTGGGAGCCGTCCTGGTCGGATATAACCTCGATTCGGCTGTTGAAGAGGCTATCGCACGTGGAGCAGATGTCGTCATTTACGCGGACGAGCCTTGGCTCGCCAGTTATCTCTGCTTGCCCTACACGCGTGTCATCTGTGAAATGGCTGAGAAGCTAAAACCATATGCGTTCATCTTCGTCGCCGACGAACTAGGAAGAGACCTTTCACCAAGGGTGGCCTATCGGCTCAACACGGGTCTCGCGACAGACAACATCAACCTAGCAGTGGAAGACTACTATTTTGGGCCTTTGAACACAACCTTCAAGAATGTTCTCGCGCAGATCAGACCGGACTTCGCGACGCGTGTAGCGAAGATATACACTCCGAGGCATAGACCCCAAATCGCCAGCATTAGGCCTGGAAACTTCGACCCGCTTCCGGAGGACAGAACCCGAAAAGGTGAGAAGATAAGGTTCAGGCCTCAGCCGAATCCCGATGACTTTTCGGTTCAAATTTTGGAGGAAAGAGAGCTTCCGAAGAGCCCGATAGACCTTGAAGGGGCCAACGTCATAGTGACTATCGGACTTGGTATTTTGAAGGATGGTGAAGGAAATCCGAAAAACCCGCGTGAAGGATACGAAGTCGCCGGGAAACTCGTTGAACTAATTCGCGAAAAATATGGGTTGAAGACGGAGCTCGGTGCAACGAGGGCTTTGATACATGCAGAACTTAAGGAGTTGGAGAACCTCATAACGTCGGAAAGGCAAGTGGGACAGACGGGAAAAACAGTTGCACCAGACATATACATAGCCCTAGGCGTAAGCGGCTCTGTCCAACACAGAGTAGGAATGATAAAATCTAAGAAAATCGTCGCGATAAACAATGACCCCAAAGCACCCATATTCGAGGTCGCACATTATGGAATAAAGGGAGACTTGTATAGGGTGGTTCCACAGCTTATCAGCATCCTGGAGGGAGCGAATGGTGGCAGATAAGTTTGATGTAGTGGTGGTGGGGGCAGGGCCGGCTGGAAGCGCAGCCGCGATTGAGCTAGCCCGCAGCGGATACGATGTCTTGGTTCTTGAAAAAGCTCAGCTGCCCGGTCAGAGAAACGTATCAGGAGGAGTTCTTTTCGGAGCCTTTCAAGGAGGACTGGGGTTGAATGACCTCATACCAGACTTCGGGACTAAAGCACCTGTCGAGAGGAAGATAACTGGCCACGAGCTCTATCTGCTGGGCCCACCGAAGCAACAGAACGGAAGTCAGAGCTATCAGTTCTTGAAGCTCGACAAATCATCCTTCTTGACAAAGCTGGGGCTGACGATGCTAGACGTCAACACGGGACACGACTACTCAGTTTTACGCGTGAAATTTGACAAATGGATGGCTTCCGTGGCGGCTGAAGAAGGGGCGATGATCGTGACTCGGAAAACAGCGGAGGACCTCCTCTTCGAAGACGGCAGAGTCGTGGGCGTGACAACACCCGAAGAAGAGATCAGAGCCGATTTGGTAATCGACTGCGCGGGCGTCACATCCCTTCTCCCGGAAAAGGCCGGAATAAGGGCTAAGCTCACGCCCGAGCAAGTCTACCACGGAATAAAACACGTCTACAGAGTTCCCAACAGCAGGATCGATGAATTTTTCGCATACGGTGACGGCTACAAATCAGTCTATCTTCTCGGGCCTTTCATGCATGGAATCGTGGGCGGTGGGTTTGTCTACCCGAACAAGGACACGGTTTCTGTAGGAATCGTCGTCGACCTCGCGATGACCATGAAAGAGCTCTCGAACAATTATCTCTCGGTTGGGAAACCTCTCGACCTTCTAGAAGAGATGGAAAGTCATCCGTTTCTCGGGCCTTTGCTGGAAAATGCGACGCTTTTGGAATATTCAGCCCACAACATTCCCCGAGGGTATAAGGTTTTGCCGGAAAAACCATACACGGCTGGTTTTTTGATGGCCGGGGATTCTCTGGGGGTCTTCTATAAGATCGGGGCACTCATCGACGGAATGAGGCCCGCGATTGCTTCCGGAATTCTCGCCGCAAGAACATACAAGGAGGCGAAGAAAAGAAACGACTTTAGTGAAAACTCTCTGTCAGTCTACAGAAGATATCTTGAGCCGCTTTATGAACGGGTCCGTAAGTCGCGTACCAACAGCTTTCTCATCGAGAGAAAGTTCTTCTACACCAAAGCCTCTTCAATCGCCTTTGCGCTTAAGCTTGGGGAAACCGCCGCCGTCAAAGCAGTCCGGAACGCCGTCGACGACCGAGAGGCTCTCCAACGCATACAACTTCTGGTCGGAAAACTCGACTATCATGAGGACAAATCTAGGTCACACATCATAGTAGACGAAAAAGCAGCCTCTGGAGACTTGTTGAAACCCTGGATCCCAATGTGTCCCGTCAACTGCTACACACTCGTGACAGAAAAAGGAGTTTACGCCTCTTTCAGAGACCTGTTCCGCGTCAACTTTGAAAACCTTAGGAAACAGGGTTTCAACGAGGAAAATGCCAAGAAGAGAGCCTTGGAGATTACGCGTGAAGATATTAGGAAGGGGTCGCTGAAGTTCGACCATGTGGCTTGCGTTGCTTGCGGAACATGCGGTGTGATCGGGCCGCCCGAAATGGTTCGGTTCGGCCACGAATGGACCGGCCACGGCGTTAGGTTCCGGTACGGGTAATATTTCTCCAATATTATTGAAAACTAAGAATTCTTAAATAAGACCACTCAGATAACAGCGTTATGAGCTACGCAAACCCAACCGTGTTAGCGGACGTTGAATGGCTGAAGAACAACCTCGGAAAACCTGGAATAGCCGTTATAGAGGTAGACTACGACCCCAAGCTGGCGTACGAACAAGGCCACGTTCCAGGAGCACTGCTGATTGATTGGCGGAAAGACATGAACAAGCAATCGGTTCGGGACATTATAGGCCCCGATGAATTCGAGAAGCTGATGTCTCGGCTTGGAGTCTCGAATGACACGCACGTCATTTTGTACGGCGACTACAACAACTGGTTTGCGACTTTCGCTTTCTGGGTTTTTGAAATTTACGGCCATAAGAAAGTTCAGGTTCTGAACGGAGGCCGCAAAAAATGGATAGACTCAGGAGGTGAGCTAACCAAGGAGGTTCCAACACCAAAACCTGCAGCATACAAAGTTGAAAAAATTAACATCGAAAACAGGATCCTCTTGGACGAGCTTCTAAAAGCCAAGCTCGGAAACCCGAACCTCGTCTTGGTTGACGTCCGTTCACCGGCAGAATTTTCAGGAGAGATAACTGCTCCGCCCGAATATCCAACGGAACATGCTCAAAGAGGTGGGCACATCCCTGGCGCGCTCAACATACCGTGGGGTCAAGCCATTCGCGAGGACGGAACATTCAAAAGCGCTGAAGAACTTAGGCAGTTGTACGGAGCTAGGGGTGTTACACCTGATAAAGACGTCGTAACCTACTGCAGAATCGGCGAAAGAGCAAGCGTCACCTGGTTCGTGTTGAAACATCTGCTCGGCTATCCAAACGTCAAAGTCTATGACGGCAGCTGGACCGAATGGGGTAACCTCGTTCGCTTCCCAATTGAACGGTAGCGTTGAAGACGGACGATGGATGCTCATATCCCGACGATAGGCTGTACGCCGTCGACTACGACCTATGGCTGAAACCCATTAACGGCGGACAATACAGGGTAGGTGTCGTACAACCTCTGCTTTTCTATGCCGGAAAACCGAAAAAGATATCGTTACGCGGCATCGGAACGACGGTTAGACGAAATACCGCGCTCGCGGTGCTTACGACCTCGAAGACAGACGCCGTGGTCTTGACACCTTTCAACCTCGAGGTTTTAGCGATTAACAACGACGTCCTCGAGAATCCTAGCAGGATTGCTGAAGATGTTTATGGTGATGGCTGGCTCGCTGACGTCGCTTTGAAGGAACAGGCCTCTGGTCTGTATCAGGCCTCGGAAGCGGCTAAAGAATATGTACGCAGGAATTTTGAAAGAGGTGTGGTCTGCCTGAAAACCGTGGCCGAATTCGATATCACAATCTTTGGGGAATCATGTGAAGGAATCCTAACACAATTAGGAGATTTCATGAAAATGTATCTCGCGGAGGGCGAGACTGTTCACGTCATCACGTCAGATCCCGCGACCGAAGTTGATTTGATGGACTGGTCTGAAAAAACAGGCCAGCAACTTGTCGACATCAAACGCGTTGGAAAAACGTTACACGCAGTTTTTCGGAAAAGAGCTTAGGCTTTCCACCATTCGAACATGAGATAGACTACTTTGTCCTGAGCGGGAATGGCGACCGTGAAGTGTTTTTTGACTGACGTGGCGAGCCTGCCGGACCTTATTATTTCTAGGGCAGAAATTTTGTCTTTAAACCCTTTTATTTGGATGATGAAGGGAGCGTGGTCTATTCCTGGGCCGTGTCGGTAGGCTGCAAAATCGCTCCCAAACTTTATTCCTGGAAGTACCACAAACCCCCTTTCCCTGAGGTCAACGTAGGCCCTGTATTTTTCCACGAAGCCTGGGTCGAGCGACGCGGCGTATGATTCGAACTCATCCGCCGTCAGTTCCCTGCCTGATTGAATTATCTTTAGTTTATTCTTTTTCACGAGATACAGTGCTTCCGCGAGGTCTAGGACCAAAGGTGCATCGAAGTTAACGTCTCGAGGCTTGGGTATACCAAGAGGCTTTCCGTAGAATCCTTCCTTATACAGCCGCCGAGACTGTTCTATGTCCCATACTATGACGCTGTCGCTGAGAAGCTCTCCTACGACTGTCATCTTCTACAGGATCACGAACGATAGTACCCTCAAGTTCTCAACAGCTTCTTCGGCCTTGTCGGCAACGTCCTCCAACATCGACACGATCTCCCGCACCAGGAGCAGCTGCCCAATCTTCATGTCCGTCATCAAAATCATCAAATCTATGTTGCGGTAGAAATCGTCGACTTTTCGTTCTGCTTCTTCAGTTTCCTTCACTTTTTGATGGAACGTCTCACTGTTAAGTGTCACTGCGAGAAGCGCCTCACGGAGCTTCGTGACGGTCTGAAGGACTAGGTCTCCCAGCTTCAAAACTTCCGACAAGACATCTCGGTCGATTTTCATCCTTGATTTGACAAGGCTCAGAATTCGGAAAGCAACGCCCTCTGAAATGTCGGCGATCTTGTCCATGCTGTTAACCAGTCTTATGAAATCTTCCCTGTTGGTCAATATGGCCCCGATGTCTGAAACCTCCTTCTCGACTAACCGCCTCCAGTTCTTTGCAGCCTCGTCTGACTTGAGAATATCGCTGTATGCTTCTTCAATTTTTTTGTAATCGACTTCCTTAAACACCATTTCCAGCATCAGCGTTGTTTTTCGCAAAATTTCGAGAATGCTCCTCATCTGATCCTGGGCCAATGACAACAATCGAGAGCGATAATCTTCAACCCTTTCTCTCGCTGCATACAATTAATTACACCTACTAACTGAGGACGGTGAGGATTTTTAAATCTATCGTGGCGGTAGCGTTGTGGGGAGATTATGAAGCTCGCCGGGGTGGTGCTTGCTTCGGGATTTTCGAAGCGGTTTAGGAACGACAAGCTATTGAAGCCGTTAATGGGTAAGCCCGTTCTCTATTGGTGTATCGAGGCTCTAAAATTTTTTGATTTCAGGGCCGTTGTTCTTAGGCCTGAACAGATTAGGTTCTACGAAATTCCCGCAAACGCATCGGTCTTAGTGAACAAGAGGGCTCATTTGGGGATGAGCGCTGCTTTGAAGCTTGCCGTTAGCTGGACACCCTACGAAGCCGAAGGCCTTGGAATAATCCTCGGTGACATGCCGTTCGTTAAGAAAGTCGTGGAAAGGCTTGTCGAAGTTTTCAATGAAGGGAGATGTAGGGTGGTTGCGGCTGGTTTGAGGGGCAGACCGGTCAATCCGGCGATTTTTTCACGGCCAGTTTTTCACGAATTGATGATGATTGAAGGTGACGTCGGGGCTCGTGAAGTTTTATCCCGAGTTGACGTCTGCGTGGTTGATGTCGACGAGAATCTTCTTATCGATGTGGACACGGACGATGACTTGAGGAGGGCTGAGCTGTATTCAAGGGATTTATACGGTCTCTAGTATTTCAACCGCGTCTATTTTTCCGTCGGCGTCTAGGTCAAGGCCTTCTACGACTGCGGCCCAAGAATTCTGACCTTCGTAATGCGTCAAGAGTTTGTTCCAATAACGTGTTAGCGCGATAACTGTTGCCATTGTCCCGACAGCCCGAAGGCCGGCGAGAACTATGATTGTTTTCTCGGTGTTGAATGGGTTAGGAGTCTTGGCGACCAGTCCTGTGAATTCGCCTGTATAAACCTGCTTCGCCGAGACCAGTCCAGCCCAGTAGTTATTTTCCATGAATTTCACGGGCAAATTTTTGTTTACCATCGATGTGATTATGTTGGTGCCGGGTCCTCCCAGTAGCATTAGGTTTTGGGTGTAGAGTTTTTCCGATTTGACGTCGACGTCGAGCCTCACCGAAAAGTCTGAGGATTTTTCCACGAAGTGGCCGATGAAAAGCCCGAGCTGAAATCCGTAATGACCGTCGGTCGCGACTGCTCTGAAAGGCCCGTGTGGAAGTGGGGAACCGACCACGACCAAACCGTTTAGCTCGCCGTTTTCGATAAAAGGGTTAAGGAATTTTGAGAGTTTTTCCGGCATATCCAGCGATTTCGACATCCTTCGCCATGCGTGGTTTGAAAATATGGACGCAACCCCAAGAGCCTTTGCCTGATAGAGTTTCGCACGGCCGCCCCGGCGCTCAGTTTCCCCAACCTCCCTCAAAACATCGGCTTTGATCAACCGTCTTACATGAACGCTGGCGAGTTGCTTGCTTATCCCGAGTCTCGCGGCTGCGTGTGAGACATAGTTGGGGCTTTCGAACATTTTTACGAGTTTGCAAACCGTCGGCGACGAAAACAGCTTCAACGCAGAAGGTCTCAGAAGTAGGACATCTGATTCCATCGAACCAGATACTATCTTAGCTTTTTTCATAGGGTAAACACTTCCTTGACAGGTCAAATGTTTTTTGACACCTATTTATAAGTCGGCTGTTCAGCGACTGTACATGTGCGGCATCGCGGGCTACGTCGGAATTCAGAGCGCTTCGCCAATCCTCGTAAGGTCGCTTAAGAGGCTGGAATACCGTGGCTACGACTCGGCTGGTGTGGCGACTATTCACGGAGGTCGCCTTTTTGTTTGCAAGGACGCGGGCAAGATAGATGACATCAACACTAGACTCGGACTCGATAGACTGCCGGGCTCGATCGGCGTCGCTCACACCCGTTGGGCGACACATGGTGCACCCTCAAAAGTCAACGCCCACCCCCATCTCGACTGCACGGGCAGAATAGCTGTTGTCCACAACGGCGTCTTAGAAAATTTCCTGCTGTTAAGAAAGGAGCTCACCGACTTAAATCACACCATCGTCTCGAAAACAGATACCGAGATGGTGCCCCACTTAATCGAGGAATTCATGAAAAAAGGGTTAGGGTTTGAGGATGCTTTTGTGCAGGCGGTTAAGAGGTTGGAAGGGAGCTATGCTCTAGCGGCCATATCGCTCAGCCAGCCCGACACCATCATGGTAGCACGGAGGGAAGCCCCGCTTATCATCGGCGTCGGGTCTGGGTTCAACATGGTAGCTTCCGACCTCACGGCTTTGCTTGACATGACGAATGACATGGTTTTCCTTCATGATGGAGAGGCCGCGGTCGTCAAGGCCGACGGATATAGAATCTTCAAAATCGTCGACGGAACTCCTGTTCAACGAGCTGTCAAGAGGGTTGAGCTTTCGGTAGAGATGGCAGAGAGACAGGGCCATCCTCATTTCATGCTGAAGGAAATTTTTGAGCAGCCATCTTCCTTGAGGGATTCTCTGAGAGTTCAGAGGGAGTATGTGGATTTGGTAGCGGAACTTCTGGACAAGGGCCGGGTGATTTTCCTATTAGGCGCTGGAACCTCTTACAATGCCTGTTTGGCCGGCTCTTACTTGTTCTCGAGTCTTGCGAGGCTACCTACCTATCCAGTGGTAGCCTCCGAGTTTGTGGCAAGCTATGGAGGAGCCATAGGCTCCGACTCTGTGATTTTGGCTGTCAGTCAGTCGGGTGAGACAGCGGACGTGCTAACCGCTCTGGATTTTGCGAGAATGAGAGCCTGCACAATTCTTGGCCTCACCAACACTGTAGGGTCTACTTTGACCAGAGTTTCAAGGGCTTACGTCCTCCAGAACTCTGGCCCTGAAATAGGTGTAGCGGCGACCAAAACATTCACATCCCAAGTTCTGGTGCTTGCACAAATAGCCCTGAGGCTCGCGAGGTTGCGAGGAAAGATCGCACAGTTTGAGATGGATGAATTCAGCAACGAGCTGTCGAAAATACCTTCGGTTGTGGAAAAAATCTTGACCACAGCCCCGGTTAAAATGAAGGAGCTGGCGAATGTTCTACTGCGGGCTCCCTTTATCTTCATGCTTGGACGCGGGATCTCCACCAGCACTGCCTACGAGGGCCGGTTGAAGGTTATGGAGCTTTCCTACATCCCCTGCATCGCCTACCCTTCGGGCGAAAGCAAGCACGGGCCGATAAGCGTCATCGAACCCGGCGTGCCCGTAATCTTCGTGGTTCCACCGGATGAATTAAGAAAGCTAAACATCGGAAGCATCATGGAGATGAAGGCTCGCGGAGCATTTGTCATCGTCTTCGGCGAAGAATCAGACGAAGAGCTGAAAACATTATCTGATTTCTACTATGGTCTTCCTCGAACTCATCCGCTGCTGACACCCGTAACCTATGCGATACCTTTTCAGCTACTCGCCTATCATCTGGCCGTCCTGAAGGGATACGACCCGGACAAGCCGAGGAACTTGGCCAAATCAGTGACAGTCCCCTAAAAAATGATATATCCACCCGTTCTCCGTCAAACAGCGTGGGATATTGGGTCTTCGTGGTCAAAGACCATTATGTGGGGAAGAGAGTCATCGCGGCCAACGAAGTGGCGGCCGATAGGGTGAACCGGAAATTCTGGTTGGTCAGCCGGAGAACGGCAGCAATGAAGGATTTGAGAGAAGGTGGGTTTGCGCTCTTCTACTCGACTGGCATGGAGGGCAGGTTCTTCGTCGGCGATGGCCGTTTTTCCCAGCCACCCATGCCTATCACGGACGAAATGCGGTTCTACATCATCGGATACCCGTCGGAGAAGCTAACGCATTACATACGGCTCGACGAAGCAACCATCTGGACAAGACCAGTAAACGTCGAATCCTTCGTCGACCAACTCTCATTCATCAAGAACAAAAGAAAGTGGTTCGCGCACTTCAGGGGCAGCGTCCGAAAAATTCCAGAGGAAGATTTCCTTCTAATCAAGAACATGGCGATCAGTCAGTCGTAGATGCTTCTGATCCCGAGATTCCTGGCAAGGTCTGTGTCGACGGCCATAACATCTTCGGGACCGAGGTCCTTCACCCTGTATTTTCCTAGTGCTGAGGTCAGCAGCTGTATCTCGATTTTTACGGTTTCCAAATACCTTTCAACCCCTGATTGGCCCCTTGCGTGAGCTGCTACAACGACCGGCCTGCCCACACCGGCTGCCACAGCCCCAAAGGAGAGGACCTTAACCACGTCGCCACCATCGATGATCCTTCCCGAACACACGAAATCCATGTTCATCATGGTCTTCAACCGTGAAATCTTTCCTAGAACTGATACAAGAGGCAGGCCCAAGTCTTTCAAGGCGGACAAGGGGCTCAGCCCGGTTCCACCCTCCTTTCCGTCAACCCAAAAAACATCGGCTTTTTCCTCTTCGCAAAGATGTGCTACCTGCTCAAAATCACGGTAGGGTCCTGATTTTATCCACAGCTTCGCCCGTGGGTAGTTGTTGTGTATCAGCCTGATCATGCTGCGGAGTATTTCCGGCGTGTAGGTTCCAGGGGCTGAATGTCTTTCATAAACCGGTTTTGACGTGGTCCTCGGGTCCGCGTCGAAAGAGTATTTGTCGCTCAGCCGGATAGCTAGCTCTCTTTCGACGAAAGTCTCCCCACCTAGCCCAGGCTTAGCACCTTGACCAAGCTTAATCTCAAACCCCACCCTGCCTTCGTAGATGTAGGGCGATATTTCGGGGTCTGAGTAGACTCTGTTCCACAGCTCATCGTATGCGTCTTCAACGCTTTGCTGTATGAAAACACCGCCATGGCTGCCTTCGACATTAGTCAAATACGTCATGATTCTTTCTTTGAAGCATGGTTGGCCGGGCTTCGTTCTCTGGTTGTATCCCCACACTGTGGCGACGTTTTCACCTATTCCCATGGGGATTCCAACCTTCGCGGCTGCTTTCGAAACTTCTAAGGATACTTTGTTGTAGACGGGCGTAGAACCCATCGAAGCGACGACTACTGGAAGTGAAGAGCTGAAGCCACCGACTACGCATCCGGTGTCTACGTCAGTGAATAATGGTTCACGCAACAGCTCTTCCATCTTCTTCAGTCGCAGCGGTGTGTACAGGGGTGGCACAACCAGTAATTTGTCGAGAGTGTCGTATCGTGTTGGGGCGTTGAGGTATATCGGCGCTCCAAGTATGGCTTTCCCGAATTCGTCGAGCTCGGTCAATGGAAAAACCGATTGTCTTCCCTCAGTAGCTCTTTTGACTATTTCCTCGACAGGATATTGTTGGACGAATTTTCCGAATGAGTTACGGGTCGCAGGATTCTTGAACAGTTTCAGCAGTAGTTTGATGATTGAGTATGCGTTCAAAATTGTTTCACGGGGAGTAGATTCCGGCTACTTTTGGATAGGGTCGGGCTTCCCAGACGGCTTTGAGTCCGCAGAGGAAACGTGTGAGTCTTTCAACGCCTATCCCGAAGCCTGAGGTCGGTCTTATGCCTTCACGGAGCATTTCAAGATACCATCCATACTTTGCCGGGTTTTCCCCGCTTTCCCGAAGCCGAGCCAAAACCTTACTGTATTCGTATTCCCTCTCCGCTCCTGAAGCGGCCTCTCCGTACCCTTCGGGATACATTAAGTCAAAATCTTTGAGGATGCCTGGATTTTTCGGGTCTTCCTTGTCGTAGAACCCCCTCGAGCCTTTGGGGTAGTCGGTTATGAAGAAGGGCTCGTTTATGATTTTCGAGAGCTTCTCCTCCTGGGGCCACGGTATTTCAGCCTTGGGGTTAACATTCTCGCCGGATGCTTTCAGGATTTCAACTGCCTCGGCGTGGGTTATTTTCTTGAAAGGTGTCTTGAAGTGCGGAAGCTGCCTTCCCAGATACTCCAGCTCTTTTTTCATTTTGGCCGAGATGTGGTTGACTACGTGGGCGAGCAGGTTTTCGGCAGTGGTCATGGCGGACTTGTAGTCGACGTCAGCTTCTTCAATGTCTATTTGGACAAATTCTACGAGATGCCGTCCGGTCGTCGCTGACTCAAGAGGTTCAAGCCTCACGTTCGGCGAGAAAAAGTAAATTCTATCAAAGGCCGTCGCCAGCATCTGTTTGTAGAGGATGGCGCTACTCATCACCTTGTATTCCTTTCCGTAGTAGTCGATCGTGGCTTGTTTAGCACCTCTTATCCCAGGGTCCGTCACGGGCCCGATTATCGGTGGCAGTATCTCGAGGAAACCGTTGGAATCGAGCCATGCACGGACAGCTCTCGCCGCTTCGGCCTGCACCGAAAACACTAGGCGCATCTTAGGGCTCCTCACGGTTCTGTAGTATTTTTCCAGTTCTTCGGTGGGAGGTTTGAGCATGTTAACAAACGGTTTTTGAAAGTATTTAGCGTTTTTTCAGAACAGTGATTGAGGGCTTGGCATTTCGACGGTTACGCCTTATTATGTAGTTATCTCGACGACTTTCTAGCCGTCATTATGCCATTGATCTCCTCCTTTAAGGACTTGGCAATCCGTAGAATTTCGCTCAACTCTGGAGACGGCTCAGAATTGTCCGTTATCAGTTCTTCTATCGTTTGAGTCGGCGATGTCTCAGGCCTGTTTTTTATCTGTGCTTCGAGTTGGTTGAGAATTTGGTCGAGTTTTTCGAGGCGTTTGGAGTAGTCGTCTGGTTGTTGCTGGCTGCTTTTTTCGGGTTGGTATGTTTTTCGCTGTGTCTGCGTCGTTTGCCGCGGCGGGTTGAGTCTTTCCAGAGGCCGTTCTCCGAATGCATGATGGCTTGCATGAGTTATCACGGGTACGTGGATTTTTTTTGAGCCGAAAACAATCAGCATGATGTACAACACGATGACGCAGAGCGTCAATGTCAGGAAAAGTAGGGAGGTCATGCCGTTGGGCGGTGGGATTATCGCGGATTTGGGTATCATTTTTCCTCACCCCGGCGTAAGAGATCGGATTCTTTCCCCGAATCCGGCAAAGCTTGACAGAACCTGTTCACTAGCCGTTGACATCAGCAGGAAGGTGGCCCCGCTCACGGAAAGAATTATTCCGAAGAAGTATGTCAACGTTAACACAGAGTCGCCGTCGGAAAGGTAGATGTTGACCGTCGTTATCAACGAAGTTATTGCAATAATCATGTAAAAGTATGTGACAACCATCGACGTATCTATGGGTTTTATCAGCATGAGGTGGCTCTCAACAAGACGTGAAATCTGTGAAAGAATGCTGAGGAGTGTTGTTAACAGGGCGAATATGGCTGCCAGAGTTGCGTGTAGAGGGACTGAAAGTGTTTTGAGGCTTGAGGTTATTTGTTCCCTTCGTTTATCGTTCATCAGTGTCCTCGCGACGTATTCGCTTAAGATGTTGCACGCATGACCTGGTCTAGCTCCGGCTTCGAGCAATTCGGCGAGAACCGTGAAGGCCTTCTCCCCAACCCTACCGCAGGTTTCGACGCCGAAAGTCTTGACTGAAATCGTTTGTGATAGGCCGATTTTTAGCCTTGCTTCGAGTTTTTTTAGGATTTGGTTAAGCGGACCGAAGTCGCTGAGCGTAAGCATGTGGACGGCGGATTTGATGGAGCCGGTTGCGGAAAGGTAATCTCCGAAGCTTTTTAAGAAAATCGGAAGGATGCTTTCTGTTTGGTTGATTTTCTTATACCATCTTCTCCCGAGATACCCGTGTAGGGACAGCGGAGCTCCAACGGCGAGAAGGGTCGCCGAGGCGTAAGTAACCGTCATACCACCTAATGATGTCATGAATGAAGGCGCAGTTAACACGATGACCGTCCCCGTTGCGAAGACTATAGGAGCGGTTGCTAGCAGGTTTTGAAGAGATTTGGGCTTGATGGGATGCGTGCTGAATACTGGTCGGCGCAGGCTGTTTGTGGCGAAAAGCAGGGTTGTGGAGCCTAGAGTTGCGGCGACTGATGTGAGGGCGATTTGCAGGAAAGAATCGCTCCCTCCTCCAATAATTGTCGAAACCAGGAGGAATGAAACGGTGAGCAGGGAGATTACGCTGATGAGCGTTGTGTAGGCTTCGACTAGCTTCCTCAATTTTTCGAGTCCTTTCTCAAAATCATTCTCCTGTTCTGCCCTGTGTTTACTGTATTCGATTCGGGCGAAATCTTCGAGGGAGACTCCTGCTTTAAATGAATGCTGGATCCTTGTGACGAGGCTTTTGAGTTTCGGCTTTTTCATTTCCTGCTGGATGAACTCTAGAACTTCGGAGACCCCATAATTCCATCTTTCAACAAGAGACGCGGCCTTGGCGAAGACTTCGACGAAGCTTTTTGGAAGCGATTCCGATCGGGAAAGTGTTTTAACTATCTGCCTTAACGAAAGCCTTGAAAGTCCGAGAACCGTTATGAAAATCATTAGCACGTCGATGTTTTCCTGTCGTTCGAACTCATTCCACAGAAAATTCCTCATGCTCTCCCCACTAAATCGATGTTTTCGAGAACGTGTTCAACCCCTTCGTCGTAGACTTTTTTCACGGTTTTCCAGACCGTTTCGAAGTCGGTTGCCTTTCTTCTGACCAGGATGTCGAGTAGCCGGGCCCTGTCTTCGAGCTCGCGGTAAATTTTTCTCGTTTCGCGGGGAGAAAGACCGAGGAGCGTCCTTATCTTGTTTTCGAGGAGGTAGCTGTTGCCTTCGCCGCGGAATTCATGGTTGTCCGACGATGAATCCCAGCTGAAAAGCTCTATGAAGTCGAACCTTTCGGTTGTTGGGTCGTATCCAACCATTTCGTTTATGCTGAGGACGCGTCTTTCCACCTTACCCGTGGCTGGAAGTCTTACAGCGCTCTGTATTAGTACGCAGTTGAGGATGTCGATGTAGGTTTTGGGTATGTTGATTGGTTCACCCGTCAGTCTCTGGATTAGTTTTTCAACGCTTCCAGCGTGAAAAGTCGCGAGAACTGGGTGCCCGGTCTGCATGGCTTGAAAAGCGACAGACGCCTCAGCACCCCTAATCTCTCCGACGATGATGTAGTTTGGTCTCTGCCTCAGCGCTGCCTTCAGCAAGTCGAACAAGGTAACATCTCCCTCACCTTGTTCGCCTTGACGAGTCACCTCTCGAACCCAGTTTTCGTGTGGCACGACTATTTCGGGAGTATCTTCTATGCTGACAATTTTCGCGGATGGGTTGATGAAGACGCTGGCAGCCCTCAAGGCGGTTGTTTTCCCCGAAGCCGTTTCTCCGCAGAACCAGACGCTCATGCCATGCTCCATCATCATCCATAGATAAGCCGCCTCCAAGCTGCTCATCGTTCCCCAGCTGATGAGGTCGGCTATGCTAACCGGTTTCTCCGAAAATTTTCTGATGGTGAAGTTGCTCCCATGCCTGCTTACGTCTCTTCCATAGACTATGTTGATACGGGAGCCGTCTGGAAGGCTTGCATCAACTATGGGTTTGCGGTAGTTAACCGGCTTGCCTATTCTTTCGGACAGCCTTGCGATGAAGTTGTCCAGCTCCTCCGTGTCGGAGAATGAAATGCTTGTTTCACAGCTTCCGAAGATTTTGTGTTCAACGAAGACTGAACCTACGCCATTGCATGAAACGTCTTCGATGTAGGGGTCTCTGATGAATGGTTCAAGGACGCCGAGGTAGACTTTGTCGAGAATTACGCTGTTACGTATGATGTCAGCGGTCGTGGAATTAGCGTATATCTTCACCAGAATCCCTTTGCGGTAGACCGGTCTGTGGTCGAAGTCCTCCAAGCTTTCGTCAATTTCTATGAATTGGTCCAGAAGGTTGTTGAGCAGTCTTTCGTGTTCTTCACGAGTTTCAAAAACCATGTCAGGATGGACAAGGTTCGCTATTCCCCTTTCGACGAGATTCGTGATTTCAGCGGGAGCGATTGTGAAGGGGCTGATGATGTTGTAAAGGGCCCGCTCGCTCGGACGAGACATAACGTGGATGAATATCGGGTCTCCGACCGGGTAAACGATGCTAAATTCCTTAAGCCTCCTCAATTCCCTGCTCAGCTGCTCTTGATACGTGATCGGTTTACCATGACCGGCCACGAAATCCTCGACGTAGTATCTGAGATGCGGGTTTTTGGCGAAAACCTGTGGCGGGAAACCGTTAACCGACATTTTCCTCACGCCTTGGCCTGCGAAAAAGGCAGCACCCTAATTCCATAGACTTGGTCGACTTCGAATGCGATTGTCAAACCACTCTTCTCAGCCCCCTTGAGCTTCATCACTTGAAGGATTCGGACGATTCTTTCTCCCATTTCTTTGACGCTTAGCACAAAATGTACGTCGGAGAGGGAGCGAAGCCGTAGGAACAGGTCCGTGTCCAAGGCGTGGGTGTGTATGGTCATGAATATGGTTTTCTCGTTTTCGTCGACGATGTTGCGTAAAACTGTGAAAAAGTTGAGTGTCTCGGTTGTGGAGGCGTTTGTTAGCAGGTACGTCATCGAATCTATGAAAAAGACTTGTTCCTTAACCCTGCTTTTTATAAAGGCCGCGACGAGCTTCAAGAGCTTCGAACACTGCTGCGGCGTCCACGTGAAGTTTTTGACGTGCATTTCTCCGACCTTTAACCTTCCAGTTATGATGAAGTAGGTCGGGTCCCATGACAACCCAGCCATCCCCTCTCTTATTCCCCGCATGCTAGACTCGGTTGTGAGGAGATAGCTGTTAAAGCCAGAGAGCAAGGCGCCGTAACAATACTGCAGAGTGAGAACCGATTTGCCGCTGTCGTTCGGGCCTTCGACCAGGCATAGCGCCGGTGTCTTTATGGGGCCGATCTTCCTGTCGAGCTCGTTGTTAAAGGCCTTTATCTGGTTCTCATTCATGAAACCACCACCAGCTTAGCTAATATGGGAAAACTTTGGTTGACGTATTCGTCGAGGATGATCGAGATTTGGAGGGTTTCGCCGATGTTCCAAACGCCTTCCAGCGCCGGACCTACTATGACCGGATCTAGGATTTCTTCCGAAGCGTTTCCAAACGTTACATCGGTGACGAGCCATCCCTTCTCTTCGCCATTCTCCAAATAGGTGATGTGAGCAATTTTGCGGACAGCCTGTCGGTCGAAATAGACAACTATGATGTCGGCGTTTTTCAGGTTGCGGCAAGGTATGTCTCGGGGGCCGTCGTTGGTAACTTTGGCTGTCATGACGTTGGCTGAAACGAACTCGATATCGGCTTCAAAACTTATGAGAGATGAACGGTTTTTCCTGGCGATTTCTGCGAGGATGACCGCGTTTTCCGTCATCGTTAAAAAGTATCCGAAAAAGTGGAGAATTATCATGGTCGAAAAGGCTAGCGAGACCAAGATTCCGAAGCCCGACACTTCAACCACCAACCGAAAGGACGTAGGTAACGGATGAATAGACGCCCGCGATTCTCACCACGTATTCACCGGGCTCGAGCGGCGACTCGAGAGATATCTTCACAAACAGAGTCTCACCCCAAGACCAGCTGTTATCGGGGAAGATGTCTTTCACCAGCTCGTATCTCCAACCATATGTGTTGTGAGAGTTTTTCGCGTGTATCAACGTGTTCCTCCCGATAATGAATACTTCGAAGGCCTGTATCTCGGTGGGGGATATTCTTTCTGCGCCGACGTTTTTGAGCCAAAGCAGGATGGACGAGCGGTTCTCGGGAACGTATCCGAAAACAGGTTCAATCGCCGTAGCGGCCTCCCTTTTGATCTTCTCCAGTTTTAGCTGGTTTGCTAGTTTCACTTCGTCCATGAAGTTGAACATAGTTGATGCGTAAGCTGAAGCGGTTATCACAAGGGTTATTACGAAAATCGCCTCGGTTACGATGTACGCACCCGGCATCACTGTCTCCCTCCCCAACTCCTGTTCAGGAACTTGAGGTTTCCGGCTGAAGTCAGCAACAGGAATGTCAACGGGTTTTTACGGTCCTTCACAAGCAGCGACAGCATGTATAGCACGATGAGTATGTCGTTGAAGCTAGGAGATTCACGCACTTGCTCGACCTTCCCCCTATCGACCGAGGCAAGAAATTCCAGCGCCTCCTTGATACCGTCCAGCAGACTTTTCGGTATCAGGTTCTTCCAAGCCAGCATGTTGGCCAGATTTGTGAGGTATTCGCGGCCGACGATCAAAACCATCAAATCAACGGCCGCCAAAGTGCTGATGAAAGATTCCAACCCTTCCGAGGGTGCCTTCGGGAGCGCGGGTATATCAATTTGGCTGATCGATCGTTGCTGTTCCTCTACTGCGGGAGTATTAGAGCCACTTTTCTCTGCGTATGATTTGTTGGGATTCGATTCGTCGTTTGCGATCGATTTGGTCAGGAAGAGAAAGGGGTTTTCGGCGGTGTTTATCATTTCCCGGATGTCGAGGAGGGTTTTTTCCAACGGTTCTCGTATCTTTTTGATCTCTTCCTCCAGCTGTCTGATCCTTCGCTCAGTAGGGCTAGCTTCGGCCATCCCAACCACCCCCATCAACTTCTCCCAACATATGCTGGTGATGAGAACCGAGAAATTAATGCATTACTAAAATCAGATTGAAATCAGACTAATGTCCAACTTTTGTCTAAAAAGATTTATATACTGCACATTACAGGAAGTTATCGCTGAAATGAAAACTAGTACAAAAATGATGAAAAAATCCAAAAAAGGTCTGACCGGTTTGGAGACAGCAATAATACTGATAGCATTCGTCATCGTGGCCAGCGCCTTCTCCTTCGCGGTGCTGAACCTCGGCCTGTTCACGACGCAGAAAACCGGCGAAGTCATGCAGGCGGGCCTGGAGGAAACGCTGGCGTCCATCGAAACAGCTGGTGCGGTCGTGGCCAGAAGCAACGCAGGAGCCATAACAGAGATCGTGATATACATAAAATCATCTGTAGGGAAGGGCGAGGTCGATGTTCGATCGGGAAAACTCGTCATCACGTATAGGGACAAGGCCATCTTCCGAGAAAACATTTACCCCAACAACGCTACGATAACGACGGTTTATCAAGTCACCGGCGACAGCGACACTGTTCTCGAGTATGGTGAAGTTTGGGCCGTGAAGGTCGACGTTACGCAGATACAAGGAGCGAGCCTCGAACCCAACGATATCTTCAGCATCGAGATCAAGCCTCCGCAAGGGTCGTTGCTCAAGGTAGAACGGAGACTGCCACCTTCCTTCGACCCGGTCATGGACCTGACCTAAATCCCCCCTCCCCCCTTTTTTTTGTAAATTTCGAACGGACTATCCTCAATTATCACAATCTTACTTTTATGCCATGGTCCTGAGGTCCTCTAGACATCGTGTTTTTTCTACGTTTGCAGAAACCTCTGCCCTTAAGATTATTACGGAGCTTTAGGAGGAAGAATCAGCCGGTACTGAGGAGTTGCCATGAAGCAGTTAGAACATCCGCCTGATGCCTCTCCAGCAGTCATAGGTCGGTGGGTTAAGGAAGATTTTGAAAGGCTGAAGAGCGTGAACCATGTCGCCAACATGAAGAAATGCGATGTAGTGTATTTGGCCGGTGTTCAGCAGAAGCCGGGCCGGTACATCGTAAACGTGCTGCATAAAACATACACTGTTGAACTCGTTGACGAAACAGTCGTCGACCTGATGACAGGTAAGCCGGCTGATGAGAAGCTGAGCTTCGTCATCCTGGAATACCTGCTCGGCGAAGGCGGTCCCGCACCAGAGACGTGGCAGCCGCTCGAAACAATCTTCAAACACCCACCCCTGCTTTATCATTATCAGAAACAGGTTGCACGGCCTTTGGAGAAAATGTTCGGATACGATAAACAGCTTTTCGAGGAAACTTCGAGGGCTCTAGCTGGTAAAAGGGAGAAACTCGGGGGAACGGCTTTTTCCTACGCTTTCCTTCCCAAAGTAAAGCCGTTGATACAGGTTTGGTTCGGAGACGAAACCGAACTTCGGAAACCAAGAATCAACGCATTATACAACTTGACCGCTGAAAAATTCCTCAAACCAACCCCGCTTCTCTTCGTCTTCGAACTCCTCGCCGACTTCTTGGTCAAAGCCTCTAAAAAAAGGAAACCCTAGCGCGAAACCCACTCCTCCTCAACACCTCCGTACTTCATGTTGACGTAGCGGGCTGCGGTGAAGAAAAACTTTGACAAATAATTCAAAAAAGAAACAACCAAGGGGTCGACATTTTCAACTTCACCCAGCCTCACGACAGTCCTTTCAGCCCTCCGAGCAACAGCCCTGCAGACGTGTAGAAGCGTGGCGCCGTACACGCCGGACGGGTAGATGAACCTGTTCAACGGCTGCAGCCTCGCATTCATAACATTCTCAAGCTCCTTCAACACCTCCATAACCACAGCCACTCTGTCCAACGGATGATTCAATAACGCGAGGTAGGAGCCGACGTGGAACAAACCATCCTGGACCTTCTTCAACGCATCCCTGACCTCCTCGTCCCCAACTACCGCACGGGCCAACCCAACAAAACATGAAAGCTCATCGACACAGCCAAACGCCTCTACTCTCGGATGACTTTTCTTAACACGTCCTACGCGCGGAAGAAATGTACGGAACTCATCATTCGATGAACTCATCGTAAATCTTCCTTCGAATTCTCGAGTTTGTTTAAAATTCTTATAATCTTATCTCTAGCAAGTGTGAGTGTTGGTTTTTCCGGAATTGCCCCGCCGGGCCTTATCAAGAGAATTGCGAGTAAAACCACACCTAGAAGAAGTCTATCCAACCAAACAACGCTGAAAGGTAGGTACGGCTCCAAGGCGAATTTGTAATAGTCGATGAATTTTCTCGCCGAAACAAAAAGGCCGGTTCCCAGCAGGACCCCCAACGTGTTCCCCGACCCGCCCACGATCACCATGACCCAAGGCCAGAAAGTCCATGTAACTCTATCGTATCCGACAGCTATTATGCCTCCGCTGTAGAAGGCCCACAAAGCTCCTGCAACAGCCGCCAAAGCCGCCGAAACCATCAAAACATTTCTCTTTATTTTGACCGTGTCTTTACCAAGAGCCTCGGCTGCTAGCTCCTGGTCTCTAACCGCCCTCAAGAGCCTGCCGAGTGGTGAGCGAGCCACCATTCCCATGTACACAAACGCGAGAAAAGCTGTTCCGACCAGAACGAGAGTGGCCATCAGAAACCTTTCCCGCACGCCAGCCCAGCCATATGGGTCGACAACCGAAACTCCTAACGTCCCACCGACCAGATCTCGAGTATAGTAGCCGATTGTCCACATGAATTCGCCCATTGCCAGCAGGGTCATCGCCAGGTAATCCTCCCTGAGTCGAATAGCTGGATAAGAGGAAACAAACCCGAGCCCCGCACCGACGCCGGCTGCGACCAACACCGTCAGCAGCAGAATCATCACAGACAAAACGGGGTCGTTGGCTAACAACCTGTTTAGGCAGGTGACGATTAACACGTTATCCTCGATGAACTCCGCTGACTCGAGAATCTTTGGTTTCTGCAAGGCGAGACCCCTCATGCATTCGACCAGAATGCTGTTTTCGGCGTAGGCATTTATTCCTCTGTAAAGCCCAAAGTACTCGGCCATAAGCCGACCTGGAAGCGACCCAGCGACGAAAGCCCCACCCGCTACAGCGAGAACTTTACCGAAGTTTGGTAAACCAGTTAGGCCATACTCAAGGTTTAGGCTAATGTTTATGATCAGATATACACCGAATAAAGCGAGAAGGTCGATGATCAAGATGTACAGCAACTCTAGAATCAAGTCCGACCACCGGAAACGTTTACCCTGAACAATCTTTGCCAATCCAATGCCGACAATCCCTTTGGCACAACCAGTAACGTCACAATCATGGCCAGAAGAGGTATCAGTGGACGGTATGGAAGTATTTGAACTCCGAAGACCGACGCTAGCTGAGCAGTTCCGAGTATTTCGGCCAAACCGACGAGATATCCTCCAATGACCGCACCGTATATGTTTTGTAATCCACCAACTATGCTGGCTGAGAAGATGCTGACTAGCATCCTAGAACCGAAACCAGGGTCCCCTTGGAACCAGAGACCCATTAGGGAGCCAGCTACACCTGCCAAACCTCCGGCCAAAAACCAAGAAAACATGTATACATTTTTTACATTTATACCCATAACTCCTGCTAACGCCGCGTTCTCGATGGCTGCTCTCATGGCGATGCCAAACCGTGTCTTGTTCAGCAGAACGTAGAGCGAGGACACCAACA
>JAVQUC010000010.1:0-43308 GCA_033580815.1 Candidatus Caldarchaeum sp.
TGACCAGCTTCATCCGAGGAGGAATGAGGAATTTTTTCCACGAATGCGGGCCGACAACGAAACCAAAGAATGCATCATCCTCTCGCCTCTCTACCCTGTAAATTCCCGGTCCCTGTCTGTCTTTCAGCCCCCTAGGAAGCTGAGATGACGAACTGATTTCATCATAGATAATTGCGCCATCCCGAAAAACAGGGCCGTAAACCACGTAACCATCCTGACGGAGGATTTTTAACATCGAATCTATGCATTCTGGTCCCAAATAGAAGGTCGTATATTGAGAGGTGCCCATGTGTCTCCACAATCATGCAGCGTCTAATGTTTATAAACATTCAAATTTGCTATTATAAACAATATTTAGCTAAGTAAACCGAGATTATGCAGAATAGATTCTATAGACTTGGCAAACCCTGTAGCCATGAGTTTATCACGTTCGCCGTTTCCGGCGCTTATAACCTCATGATCGTAGGGCACTCGACCCAGTAGTCTCACACCTGTTTCGCTGCAAAGTTTGGCGGTCGCAGGCTCTGCATTATCAGTTGAAAGGTTTTCGACGACGCCGAGTATTGGGAACGAGGTTGATTGCAGGAGCTTGATCATTCGGTAAGCGTATCGAACCGCGAGAGGCGACGGAGTGGTCACAACGACCGCGTAACCCTTCTCTCTAAAGTAACGAATGACGGTCAGGAGCTCGTCGCCGGAACCTGGTGGAGAGTCGACCACAAGATATTCTAAGGGCCCGAAATCCGTCAATGCAAGAATTTCCTTTATTGCTTCCTCTTTGGCGGAGCCGGCTAAAGGAACCGGCCTGTTTTTCACCAGAAGGTCGAGGCCCATCACCTTCAACCCTTCCACGACCGGAGGAACCAACCCGTCATCGCCTTCCACAGGAGGTTCATAAACCCCAAGTATCATGCTACAGGATGGCCCATGCAGGTCCAAGTCCAACAACCCAGTAGCATTGGCCTTTGAAAGAATGAGGGCGGTCACAGAGGCTATCAAACTCTTTCCAACACCCCCCTTCCCACCCGTGATGAGCAAAGCTCTCCCAACACTTCTCAACCGCCGGCTGATCAACTCCTCCCGGTAATCAATCGAATCACGAAATGACATCTTTCACTTCAACCCATCTACCAGCTACGACCCTCAAATCCATGCTACCGCATTTACTGCACGACGAATAGGAGCCGATCAAATCTGGTATGAAATGGATTACTTCCTTCTCCTCATCGTCGAGTTTAGAAGTGGCCTCATTAAGCGACATCAGTTTTCCGCAGAGTCCGCAGACTATTTGCGCTCTTTCAACCTCAACGGTAAAGTCAGCTCCCTTTAAGGGGCCTTCTTCGAGAATGTCTTTCATGGCCTTCGTCAAAATATCGACGTCGAGCATGCTCAGCTCGCCCACAACGACCCTAAAGCTCTTGACAACCCTCCCCGATTCCGAGAGATACCGCAGAAGAGATTCGACAACGCCGCGGGCGACCATGTATTCATGCATCGAGACATAACAGAATGACCGAAACATAAATCCTTGGCAAAACGGGCCCGGTGGGACTTGAACCCACGACCTCCGGCTCCGCAGGCCGACGCCCTATCCATTCTAGGCCACGGGCCCATGGTTTTATCAAGGGTGGCTACTTTTTAAAACCTTTCTAAACGAATGCTTAATATGACCGACGTATTCATACGGTATGTCGAATTTGGTTGTTAAAGGTAAATGGGCTTCGAGGTTTATCGTTGCAGCTATCGTGCAAGGGGCTTTGGCAACGGGTTTGACCCTATTCTGGGTCGTAAGTCAGTTTGGGCTTTTGAGGCCTGAATTCAGCAGGGTCATCGCTTTTGGGAGTGCTGGAAACTGGTTTACGGTGGGTTACACCACTTACATGACTGTCGGAGTTGTCGGGATGGCTGTTACAGCACTGTTTTACTACTTCATCGAAAACGTTCTTAACAAGCCCTACACAGGCATGGTCGACAAGCTAGCATGGGTTCACCTAGTCTGCATGAACGTAGGTGTCGTGGGGGCGACATGGTTAATGATGGTGGTCGGCTATCTGGGAGGAGCGGCCCTGCTTCCCCCGCAAGTAGGTGGGCTTGGCTGGACTCCGGCAGAGGTCCATGAAAAAATTTTCTACGGCATTCCGCTGGGATATCCTACATGGATAGTTGGTTTCATCTTCTTGCTTGCGGTCGGCGTGGTCGCGGGAGGGCTGGGATACATCATTAGCTGGAGAAAAAGCTAGGAATATCAGGTGAATACCTCGGGAACACCTCGATGGATAGTGAGCAGATGGCTTTTTAGCCAAGCGTCAAACGTCAACCAGAGAAAGATGTTCAACCTTTTCCGCAAGAAGGAACCACCCAAACCACCCTTTGACCAGAGAATAACAGAGATCGTGTCCCGTTTGATGACTATTCAGAATCGGATGGATTCAAAGGCCCGCGCAATGCAGATGAGGGGTAGGGAGCTTTTCAACCAAGTCGTCCGCGCAAAGATGGAGAAAGATGAACAGAGGGCTGCGGTTTACGCCAACGAGCTTTCTCAGCTGCGTAAAATGATGCATGCAACTGTTAGAAGTCAAGCATCGCTGGAGGGAGTGGTTTTGAGGCTGGAGGCTGTCAAGGACTACAACGAGGTTCGGAAGGTAATAGGACCCGTCGCCGCAGTAGTCATGGCTGTACAGAAAGACGTCGGCGGAGTCATGCCTGAAATTTCGCATGGGCTCCGCGGGGTGCAGGACCTTCTCGAAGACCTTTCAGTAAGCGTCGGCACTGTGTCCGATACCGTAACCGGTTACAGCACATCCGACCCGGAGGCTGAGGCCATTCTACGCGAGGCTTCGGAAGTGGCTGCACAGCGGCTCAAGAAAGAAATGCCCGACATTGAAGGAGGCCATTTCATAACCTAAATTAACCAGCTCATAGCCTGACAACTAGGTTGATGCATCAAGAGAGGCAACTACTCGAGCTCGGGTTTAAGTTAGGAGCCTCGAACATTGTTTCGTCCCCGAAGCCCTACGAAAGAAAGTGGGTTGAAAGATGGAGGAAGGACAGGGTTTTCGAAGCCAAGCCTGACGAGTCAAGGCAAAAATTTTTCATCTGCGTTCCATACTCATACCAGAACGGGCCTCTCCATCTGGGGCATGGTTTTACTTTCACAAGAGGAGACGTAATCGCCCGTTACAAAAGGATGGCGGGCTACAACGTGTTGTTTCCGTGGGCTTGGCATTGGACGGGCGAAGCAGTGGCAGGGACGAGCGAAAGACTTCTGAGAGGTGACGAAGCCGTCAAAAGAATGCTTACACAAATTGACGGAGTTCCAGAAAATCTTCTCCAGTACTTCACTCACCCCGAGTTTGTCTGCGCCTACTACACGGCGGAGAACAGACACGTCGTAGACGCGATGGGCTGGTCCGCTGACTGGAGCAGAGAATTCTACACAACCAGCCTCCACCCCTACTACAGCAATTTCATCGTTTGGCAATACACGGCACTCCGTCGCAAAGGTTTGCTCGTCCAAGGACGTCATCCAGTGGTGTGGTGTCCCAAATGCCAGAGCGCTACAGGAGACCACGACAGACTTCGAGGAGAAGGGATATACCCCGAAGAATACACGATGGTGTTTTTTGAATTAGGCGACATGAAGCTCGCAGCCGCAACCCTGAGGCCCGAGACAATCTACGGGACGACAAATGTCTGGATAAACCCCGAAGGCGTCTACGTTGTTGTGGAAAAAAACGGTACAAAACTAGTGATAAGCCGTGAGGCGCTTCAGAAGCTTTCAGAGCAGCTTCCGGGTCTCCGCCAGGTCGGGATTGTCATGGCCAAAGAGATTTTGGGGAAATTTGTCAAAACCCCTTTGACGAATGACTCGGTCCCTGTTCTTCCAGCAGATTTCGTAGACGTCTCACTGGGCACCGGCGTGGTTTACAGCGTTCCAGCACACGCCCCCTTCGACTACGTCGCCCTCAAAGACCTCCAGAAAAACCCATCTAAACTAACTGAAGAAGGCCTGGACCCAGAGATAGTGAAGAATATCAAGCCGAAGAAGGTCATCGAAACGCAGGGTTTGACAGAGTTCCCCGCAGTCGACGCTGTCGAGAAACTCGGGATAACAAGCCAGCTGGACGAAAGGCTTGAGGATTTGACTCGCGACATTTACTCGAAAGAGTTCTACTCAGGCATCATGGCCGTTGGCGAATTTAAGGGACGACCAGTTTCAGAAGCGAGGCAGCTGATCATCGAGAAGCTGAAGGAGACGAGTAACGGCGACGTATTTTACGACCTCGCGGAAAAAGTGGTCTGCAGGTCCGGCGACGAATGCGTCGTAAAAATCGTCGAAGACCAGTGGTTCCTCAACTTCTCAAACCCAGACTGGAAAACGAAAGTCAAACAACACATCTCTCAGATGAACATCTATCCAGAAGCAGCGCGAACATGGTTTTTGAACGTAGTTGACTGGCTCCGAGACTGGGCCTGCACGAGGAAGACAGGCCTCGGCACACCACTACCATGGGATGCATCTTGGAAAATCGAAACCCTCAGCGACTCCACAGTCTACCCGGCCCTGTACACGATCAGCAGAATGCTCAACCAAAACATCGAAACCGCAAGCCGACTCAACACCGAAGCATTCGACTACGTTTTCCTGGGAATAGGTGACAAAAATGAAGTAGCTGCTAAAAATGGTGTCGACTCCAGCTTCCTCGAATCGATGAGAAGAGAATTTCTTTACTGGTACGGCGTTGATCTGCGTGTATCGGCCAAAGACTTGGTCCCGAACCATCTAACATTCTACCTGTTTCATCATACCGGTATCTTCGATGAAAGAGTCTGGCCCAGAGGCATAAGCGTCAACGGAATGATAACCATCGAGGGCGAGAAAATGTCAAAAAGCCGAGGCAACTTCATCACCCTCAAGCAGGCTGTTTCGAAACATGGAAGCGACGCCACAAGACTCGCTCTGTTGCTTAGCGCGGAAGACCTCGACGACCCTGATTGGAGGGAAAAAACCGCAACCGAGGCGGAGCAGTTCGTCCAAAACTTTCTGGGCATCGTTGAAAAAGTTGTGAACGAAGCCAGCGAAACCGAAGGCCCCGCGGATGAATGGCTTTCCGCCGCCGCAGACAATAGCATCGAAACCATTTCTCAGATGCTCGATAGGCTGAAAACCCGTTCGGCATGCAACGAAGCTGTGTACGGAATGTTGAATAACTGGCGCTGGTATCTCAGGCGGAACGGCGGAAAAATCACGAAGGCGGCCAAAGTCTTCATCGAAAGATGGGCTTTGGTTCTTTCACCGTTTGCACCATTCGCCGCAGAAGAGGCGTGGGAAAGGATGGGCAAACAAGGATACGCATGCCTTCAGAGATGGCCTCGCAGGACGGCTGAGCCGTTGAATCTGGGAGCTTTGCTCTATGAAGAAATTCTGAAAGGCTTGGTCTCCGACGTCCGCGAAGTCCTCAAGGTCGTGAAAGGGAAGCCGGTTGAGTTGAGGATGTTTGCAGCATCCAAATGGAAGAGAGACGCGGCTATTTACCTAACGGAGATTAAACCACCATACGATTTGAAGGCGTTGAAGAAAGCAAGGCCCGAACTTTTCAGCAAAGACCCAGCCGTGCTGCAAAAAATTGCCGAAAAACTACGGGAAACAGAACAAAAGGCACGAGGGCTGACGACCCAGGACGCAGACACAATCAACGTCTTGAAAAATTTGTTGGACAGAGAAAACACCCTACTACAGGATTGTCTTTCCTTGGTTGAACAGGAGCTTAAAATCTCGGCAAGGCTTTTGAAAGAAGATGAAGCATCAGAAGCAAGGGAGGTTTCGAAGGCAAGACAATCCATTCCCCTGAAACCGGCGATATACTTCGTGACAGAACAATGAACGATTCACGCCTTCTTTTCGTAATAATCTCCGGCCCTGACCAATTTGAAAAAGCTAGGCAGGCACTACGGATCGCAAGGAACACAGCGAAGGAGAGACATGCAAAGGAGGTAAGGATTCTTTTTCTCGGCCCCGGTGCGAAACTACTAGACCCAGACAACCCGCATTACGACCTGGTTAGGAAATATGCGTCGGAGATGAAAGAGGCGGGAGTCTACATGGCCGTATGTGCCGGGAACCTAAGAGCTTACGGCCTCTATGAAAAGTTCGATAAAACACTCTTCATCGCTGACGATTCGACGGCCGTGGTAGCGGAGGCCGCCTCGAACAAATTCATCATAATGACTTTCTAAAAGATTAGGCAATTTAGAGCATTCCGCACCATCCTACTCGTTAAATTAAATTACAGCCTCAAATGCCGCACGCCGACTACCGGCTTCCACACCTTTTATGGATTCGAAAATAGATAAACTCATCTATTCCCCTCTAGTCATTTATTTTGGGACCGAATGATTTCGAGCTGCTCTATCTGCCGAAAAACTACTGTTGTAGCGTCGGTTCTCAAGGTGTGTGTGGAATGTTTGAGGGAAAGGCCCGATGAAGCCATTACGGTCGCTATGCGGGGACATGAGACGTCGCGTAAAATCTTTGGGCTGCCGCCAACACCTCCGAAGACATCGGGAGGGCTGCCCTGTAAAATCTGCGCCGCGAACTGTATCATCGGTGACGGGGAGAAAGGCTACTGCGGAATAAGGATGAACATCGGAGGCCGACTCGTCTCAAAATCAACAACCCGCGCAGCTCTTCTCCACTACTACCTCGACCCGCACGTCACCAACTGCTGCAACGCCTACTTCTGCCCAGCCGGAACGGGCGAAGGATACCCAAAATACGCCTGCAAACCCGGCCCCGAAATCGGGTACTATAATCTTGCTCTGTTCTTCTACGGATGTAGCTTAAACTGTCTGTTCTGCCAAAACTGGAGCCACAAAAGAATTTCAGAGTCGACGACGGTAACTGTCGACGAGCTCGTAAAGGTGACTTTGGCAAATCCGACTGTTAGCTGTTGGTGCTGGTTCGGCGGTTCCGCCGAGCCACAACTTCCTTTCGCGGTCAACGCTTCCAAGGTCGTTCAGGAGTCGAAACCGTCCAACAGAGTCTTGAGAATATGCTACGAATGGAACGGCGACGGAAACCCAGCCCTGGTCAAGAAAGCCCTCGAAACAGTCGTCGATAGCGGTGGCAACGTAAAATTCGACCTGAAGGCCTTTGACCCCAATGTTCATAAAGCGCTGACGGGACTTGACAACACGCAAATCCTGAAAAACTTTGAAATGGTTTACCATGAATTCTACGGCAAGAGAGCAGGGCTACCCGTTCTCGCCGCCACAACACTTCTTGTGCCCGGATATGTAGACCATTTGGAGGTGGAGAAAATTGCGGAATTCATATCGTCGTTGAGCCCTGACATACCCTACAGCCTTCTCGTATTTCATCCCGATTTCATGATGAAGGACCTACCAGTAACACCGCGCAGACAAGTTGCCGAATGCTACAGAGCGGCCAAAAAACACCTAAACAAAGTTCATGTCGGAAACATTCATCTGCTCGTTTTTGGATGAACGGTGACAAACCTCAAATACAGCAGCAGCCACTGATGACTATAAAGTGCCTCACGTCTGGATGGGCCCGTGGCGCAGAATGGATAGCGCACCGGCCTTCTAAGTCGGGGGTCGTGAGCACTGAGGGCTGAAGGCCCCGTGCCGATAGGGTTCAAGTCCCACCGGGCCCGTTCTAAATATACCCGACTACGCCGAGTGTTGGATATTTGTTTAGAAATTCGGCGACCAAAGGCTTGTAAGTGTAGTAGACGTTATCGGCTTTCGGAAGTTCCCTTAACTCCATCAGAATGCGGAAGGCTTCAGGCTCCGTCCCTCTCGCCTTGATCACATATACGTGATCGCCGAATGAAAGGTTTTTGGAAAACACGATTGGCAGGTAGAGGTTTTCTAACACCTCATGGGGGAGAACCTTTTGGACTGCCAAGAGCTCAGCTTTATCGAAGTAGTGTCTGTCGCCGCCGACGGTTTCGACGAAAGGCGTTTCCATTTCCAAAAGCTTCCCGATCCTCTCCGGTTTCTTTGGCAATACGTCGTTTATCCTCTTGAGAGTCTGCGAAAGCCATTCGTCGACAAAAGACATCCTGATAAATTTACCAGAGAGACGGTTTTAAAGATAAACCTTGGTCATGGAGGTCGAGTTAAACCAGTCAATAATCACGAGCCTGATATGGTTTTTCATTGGGTTTGGCGCTGGGCTGGCTTTGCTTAGATTCTGGAAAATCATCGCAATTACTGTTGCGGTGGCTGTTCTCCTCCCGATTATCATCAACTTGGTGGGATTGGTGTCGCCAATATCTTCAGAGCAAGTCGTTCAAGCCTTGTTTCAAGGAATCAACCTTTTCGCGAACATCCTGAGCGCAAACCCCTATTCCGCATTAGGGTTCATCTTGGGATTGGTCATTGGCGTCATAATCTTCATACTGCGAATCCGAGGCTAGCACAAAACTATAAAACAACTTAAACTTTTTGACAATTATGTTCAAAGAAATAATATTCACCGAAAAAGCTCCCAAACCAATTGGCCCGTATTCGCAGGCTGTACGAGTCGGCGACTTGCTTTTCTTGTCAGGGATGCTAGCGATAAACCCTGCGACCGGCAAAGTCGAGGGTACAGACGTTAAGGCACAGACGAGAAGGGCGTTAGAAAACGCCAAAGCTATCCTCGAATCCGCCGGCTTCGATTTGAAGGACGTGGTCAAGGCGACGGTTTACCTCGCGAAACCTGAGGATTATGAGGGTATGAACGAAGTTTACCGAGAATATTTCCCGGAAAAACAGCCGGCGAGAACGACGGTATCGGTTCACTTTCCTTTGAAAGAAATTCTGGTCGAAATAGATTTCATCGCTTGGAAACGGGCTTGAACTCGAGGACTTCGAGAGGATGGAAAACGGGCTTGCCAGACCCGTCGCCAATATGGATGCTGCAGACACTGCTTGTTGACACGACGTAGTCGCATCCGCTGTTTATCAGCAGTTGGAAGAGTGGTTCCCCGACAGCGTTTGAAAGTTCATAGCCCATTATCCCATGTTTCATCCCGAAGGTCCCGGCCATGCCGCAGCATGTTCCGGTTTCCACGAAGACCGCGTCCACACCAGCCGTCGTCAATAGTTCATGAACATTACGGCATGCGTCGAAAGCTCTTTCATGACATGGAATGTGGACAGCTGCTTTCCCTTTGATGAGTGGTTTGACTTCGAGTTTCTTCTCAGAGACCAAATTGAGCAGTAGCTCGTAGACTGAAGTTGTTGCGGCAGCTACTCTTTCAGCTTCAACGATGTCGGGTAACAGTTTTGGGTAAACATGTTTGAGAGCATATGTAGCCGTTGGCTCGATTGAAACTAACCTATTCTTTCCATCTAAGTACTTCGCGAGGTTTTTGACGTTGTATTCAGCCGTCCGTCTCGCTTTGTCGAGGTCTCCATAAGCAACGTATGGATAACCGCTCGACCGCTGCGGCGGAAAAGCAACGGACAAGCCTACGCTTTCTAGTGCTTCAACTACTTTGATTCCGAGGTCTGGCCTGATGTAACGGGCGTAGAAATCTAAAAAGAGAACAACCTCGGCCGTTTCTCTCCTATTCTTGAACAGTTTGTCGAACGGCTTAGCGGCTACTTTCGGAAGTTTTCGCCTCGGTTCTATGCCCAGAAAAGTCCTCATTAAACTTCGCATTTTCTTCGATTCTATCAGGGCGTTGAAAAGGGATGGAAAACGGGAGCCTATGCTGTAGGCTCGTTCGTAGTTTTCGACAACCTTGTTGACAAAAAGTTGTCCTCCCATCTTGATGTGTCGGTACTTGACTTCTGCTATCATCATCGGCATGTCTATTATGGCTGGGCAGATCTCTTTGCATAAACCGCATGAAATACAGAGCGGCGCGAATTCCGCTGCCTTGTCGAGCCCGTGGACGAATGCTGTCCATGGTATACCGATGGGCCCTGTGTATATGTGGCCGAAAACGTGCCCTCCAACCGTGGCGAATGTCGGACATATGTTCATGCATGCCCCGCATCTAATGCAGTAGAGGGCTTCGCGGAAGAATTGGTCTTTGCTCATCTTCGACCTCCCGTTGTCGATGATTAAAACAATCATTTCTCTGTCTTGGTTTTCGCCGAGAGGGTTACGACCGCTGATGAAGGAAACGTATGTCGTCAGTGTTTGACCTGTTGAGCTGATGGGATGGGCGAGTATAAGCTTTATAGCATCTTCGACCGTAGCTACGATTTTTTCGAAACCCATCACCGCTATGTAGGTTGATGGAGGGATGTTGCCCAGCCGGTCATTACCTTCGTTTGTTTCGACCACGATTGTCCCGGTTTCGGCGATGGCAATGTTTACTCCCGTTATTCCGATGTCAGCTGAGAGGAAGACCTCGCGCAAGTATTGTCTTGCGAACATCATCAATTCAGCAATATCATCGCCTATTCTTCTCCCGGCGGCCTTAGAAAATATTTCAGCAACGTCATGACGGGTTTTGTGAACGGCTGGATATACTAGATGGAAAGGCTTTTCGCCGGCGAGCTGGATAATTAACTCTCCTAAATCCGTTTCAACAATTCTCAATCCTCTTTTTTCGAGATAGTTGTTTAGCTCGATTTCCTCAGTTGTCATAGATTTGCTTTTCGAAAGGAGCTTCGCCTTTTTCTCGACTGCGATTCGATAGATAGTTTCACAAGCTTCTTCGGCGTCTTTGGCCAGATAAACCTTGACACCCCTTTTTTCGCAGTTCGTGATAAAGCGCTGAAGTAGGTCGTCAATGTTTTCGATAGCTTTTTCTTTAATCTCCCTAACATCGTGGCGGAATTTCTCAAAATCCGGCATCATCTCGGAAATGGTTTGTTTCCTTTTCTGAAGGGTTCGGAAGAGAGCGTCTCTCAGATAGTTTCTCCATTCGGTCTTTGGCAGGACTGCCGCTACTTTCTCCGACAGCTCGAGGTATATTTGATGGGCTTTTTTCACAGCCATGTTAGGGCCACCGAAAGAACAGCGTGAGGACCGTGAATACCCATGACTAGCCTTTGCTCGATGTCGCCGGACCTGCTCGGTCCAGAGATGAGCGTTACCGTGGATGTTCTCCGCTCAGTAGCTCGTCGAATGACTTCAGCCACATCATGAACAGAACGCAAAACTGTTGTCTTTTTCAAAAAGCTCACGTATGTTTTGGGCAGGCTGGACAAAAGTCTCTCGAGGTCGTCGAATGCAACTTCAACCAAGCTGCCGGTCTCTGCTACAGCGCAAGCCGCCGTCGAAACGCCGGCGTCCACTGTTTTGATAATCTTGGTTGGATCGGGCGCAGAATCTTTTGTGAATATACTCACATCCGCTCTACGTAGTTCCTTTGTTAAAAAGGGCTCGAGCTCGGAGGGTATGTTTGAAAGAAAAACGGACTGAACCCGGTGTCTGCTTAGGAAATCTGCAACCAGTCGGGCGGCTTCATCAGGGTCGTGGGCGGACGCGAAACTGCCACCCAGCGATTCAAACCTAAACTTGAAAACTTCTAACAGGTCAGACAACATGAAACAGCCTCCACTCACAATATGGAACAGATGTTTCATTTTTAGTTTTTCCACTCAAATAAACTTTGTCATGGTCTCCATCTTAGTAGATTCCGGTGGATGCTTAAATCCGTGTCGTGCATCCGAAGTTCATGAAATACAGGCTGATGGACATCCTCGCTTGTCCGATGTGCAGGAAGTTTCCTTTGAAGCTCTCAGTTTTCGAAAGGCGGGAAATCAGCGCACCGCCCAACATCAGACAATGCGATATCTTCTGCGGATACCATGATGGGTTCGTCAAGGACCTGCCTAAGACTGAATGCGTTAGATGCTACGGCTTAGAAATAACTACCGGTTTAGTCGAATGCAGTTCTTGTGGTAGATGGTATCCGGTTGTAGAAGACATTCCGCGCATGCTGCCTGACGACTTGCGAGACGCAAAGCTCGACAAGTCCTTCGTCGAACAATGGCAGCAGGTTCTCCCCAAACATGTCGTCGACAGCGTCAAGCGCGAGTAGCCGCCTCCAAACCCAGCTTCTCAGCCCTCGTCCATTTAGGCTTCCGCCTCAAAATCAAGATGTCTATTATTGCCTTGAAAGCGATCAAGTCCAGTAGATGTTTGTAGCCGACAACGGCAAACGGTGCGTAAACAACGAGGCGGACGTCTTCCCCTTCCATGTCCAAAGCAGTCATGGAGATTAGTAGCTGGAGTAAGGAAAAGGCGGCGAAAAGCTTTAGAACGTACCAAAGTCCACCGTAGAGAATTATCAGCACTGCGGCTGGAATGGCCGCCACACCGAGAACCGGTATGACGACCTGCTGCACAACCATCAACGGGAAAATCAGATAGGTGAGGAACCCGTACCTAGAAACTCTAAAAGCATCTGAATGCCTTAGGAGCACTTGTATGTTTCCCCGGTACCATCGGAGACGCTGACGGTAAAGGCTCGATAGCTTGGAAGGGGCCTCCGTGTATGCGAAAGCGCCCGGTGGTGACTGGATAACGCCTCCGGTTTTCAACAGTTTGACAGTGAGGTCGAAATCCTCTGTCAGCGTGACTCTGTCGTATTTTCCGACTGCGACCGCCTCTTTCCTTCTGAAGGCAGCGAGCGGCCCCGGCATAACCTGGACGACGCCGTAGTATGAAGTTGCCCTTCGCACGATGTTTAGCTGAGTAACATATTCGAGCGCCTGGTTTTTTGTCAGCCAATTTACAGGGTTCACAACCTTGACGTTGCCGGCGACCCCAACGACTTTTGGATCCTTGAAAGGAGCCAGAAGGTGTTTGAAGGTGTCGCGAGTTACGATGCTGTCGGCGTCGACGACCACTATTATCTCCCCGGTCGCGAACAACATCCCAAAATTTAGCGCCGAAGCCTTACCTCCATTGGGTTTGCGCAAAACCATCACACCATGCTTGACGTATCTGCTCGCGACGTCGTAGGTACCGTCGGTGCTGCCGTCGTCGACGACGATGATCTCCTTGCTAGGGTATTCTGCTTCTAAAAGCGCTTCGATACAATGGCCTATCCATTTCTCCTCATTGTAGGCCGGAACTATCACGCTTACCGGCGCAACAAAGTATTCCTTCTCCATCTTTTTCTCCTCCCGCCTGTAAAACGCTAACGAGAGCGGAAGGAATAACATGTTTGAAAGGAAGAGAACTGTGAAGCTCGAAATCATGATGGGCCTATACCATTCCCTGTAGAAGTTAAACTCCTCGACGAACACTAGTAGCGAAGTTAGTATCGGTACGACTACAATAAGAAAACCAATTAAGGTCTTTTTTTCACTTTGGTTTGGTTTTCGCGTCGCAAACAGACCGTACACAAAGTAGGCGAGACATAACAGAGCCGAGGCGATGAAGGCGTAGACAGCAGTTATGCTTCCGACCACAAAGGGGATAAGGGCAATGGTTGCGAAAGCGGTGCTCACCGAAATTATGATGGTTGTTCTCAAACTGCCTATGCAGTAAATGTTTCGTGGATTATTTAAGGGCCGAGGGCGAGATTCGAACTCGCGCCGCAGGGTCCACAGCCCTGAGGGCTAACCAGGCTACCCCACCTCGGCCATGTAGCCAAATCAGTTTGATGATTGCTCGATTCTTAAATTTTTGTCCGAGAGGGCTTGCTTGAGGAACAAAAGAATGGCTTGGAGGTCTTCGTAGGATGTTCTTTTGACGCGTGTTTCCAAGAGCCTGTCTGATAGAGGGGAAAGCTCTACGGCTTTTGTCGCGGTTCTCTTGGTTCCGTAGGTCCACAAAACGTTTCTCAAGGCGTTTCTGGTTTTGCTGGTGCTTTGACGAAGAAAATCGATCATAGCTTCTTGCAGCGGTGTTTTTTCCGTCGGCCGAAGTAGGATATGGGCTAGCTTGCCTGGGTACGGTGGTTGGCAGATGTTCCCATCAAAAAATTCAACCACCTCGGGTTTGTAGGCCAAAGATGCCTTGAGACCTATGGCGGTTTTTGTAGTTACGATGTTCTCAGCGAATTTTTTAGGCGTCAAGAGCGACATCGGAACGGGTTTTCTTAGATGTCTCATCAGGATTGGTTCGAGGAGGCTGAAGGGTGGGTTTGAAATGATTTTCGTATAGGGTGGAAGCCTAGTTTTGAGTATGTCGGCGACTATTATTCTTACGTTTCTCAACTCTGCTGTCGCGTTTCTCAGTAATGGCACGAGGGTGGCGTCATTTTCGACGGCGTAAACCAGCTTCGCCGCTTTCGCTGCCTCAACCGTCAAAGCTCCAACTCCCGCTCCGATGTCCAGCACGATATCGGAAGCGCTGACTTCAGCCCTGTCGACTATTTTCCTGACAACGGACTCGTCTGTCAGGAAATGCTGGTCCCGAGCCAATTTAATCCGGCCAGCTCCAAGTCTTGTACAGGAGGAAGCTGTCGCCCCTTCTGAAGAACCTGTGTTTGACCGTGTTCCAGTCGACGGTTTCTGGTGGAAGGTCTTGCTGTTTTTCTTCTGCGGGTATTATGCGAAAGCCTACGACGTCTCCCAGTGAAGAGCCCATGGGTTTTTGTGATTTTTCGATGTTGTTAATGACTGCAGTGGCTCCGAGGTTGAGGGCCTGCTCGAATGTTTCGACGACCCCCGTGTGGGGAAGCACTTTTGATAAGCTATCCCAGCCAAGTCCCTGCCTGAAAACCAGCACCTTCCACGGCATGACGGTTACACACGTCGTGGGTGAAATTTATAGAAATGTCCATAGCAATCTTTGGCAGAGATGCTGCGCGTCAACCGAACTGAGCTTGTGTGTTTGAAAGGGGACATTACGGAAGTTGACGCTGAGGCAATAGTGAACGCCGCTAATCAATACCTTAAGATGGGAGGAGGTGTTGCGGGAGCGATTCTAAGGAAAGGCGGCCCCTCGATTCAGGAGGAATGCGACCGAATAGGATACTGTCCCGTCGGTGGAGCCGTCATCACCGGAGCCGGCCGTCTAAAGGCAAAATACGTTATACACGCCGTTGGGCCGCGGATGGGTGAAGGAAACGAAGAGCGGAAGCTTCGCGACGCCGTCATCAACAGCTTAAAACTCGCGGATATCCACGGAGTAAAAACTATCGCCTTCCCGGCGATATCAACGGGTGCCTTCGGATACCCGGTCGAAGAAGCTGCCCGAGTGATCATAACGGCCGCGATCGACTACGTGATGCGGGAAAACACGTCGCTTACGAAAATCCTTTTCGTGCTCTACGACGAAAAAAGTTACGATGTCTTCAAGAGGGTTCTCGAGGCTTCCCCCAACCCGAATACTCGGGCATAGAACGCGCATCGACATCGTGGAGTTTCTGTCTGGAAAACCGTGAAACACGGTACAACGCCACAGCGGACATGGAGAGAATCATCATGCCTATCGATAAGCCGACGATAGATTCAGGGGTCATGTTGAGGGCGTGAAAAACCGAAGCCGCAGCTCCCACAATCAAAGATGTTACGAGGAAAGGAACAGACCCAGCCATGGAAAAAGCTGCCACAATCATCAACAACACTTGGAAGAATGCAAGCGGCAGACCCGGCACAGCCGTGAACAAGTTGGGGAAAAATAAGCTATAGGGCACGTACGCTAAGAGCATTAATCCGGAAAATACCTGCAGCTTCGTGGTCTTCGCCAATGGTTTCTCATCGGATTGTTTAAGGGTAAATTCGGCTCCGCAGTTGGGACACTCTGCCTTCCACGCCTGCAACCTGTACCTTGCTCCACAGTTGCTGCAGACGAAGAGGTATCGCTTCAATCGCTCAACTCCACGTGGACGAAACCATCCTTCACCACCGTTTTGTACGTCTTCAGGGGTTTGAGCTCTTCGTCGAATTCGGCCTCACCGGTTTCGAGGTCCCATACCGCCGCGTGACCCGCGCATACAACCTTCTTGCCCTCGAGAACCCCCTCCGAGAGGTCCCATTCTTCGTGACTGCATAGAGCATCCATCGCGTAGAAGACGCCTTCAACGTTAGCCAACAAAATATGCCGGCCCTCGACATCATAGGTTTTCATAGAACCTTGCGGAAGTTCCTTGACATCGGCCACTCTGACCAAACGAGTCATGTCGGTTTCTTCTCGTTATTGGTGATAATATGGTTTTTGGCATTACGTCGGGTATTTGTCGGGGTTTTTGTCGAAGATGGTTTTGCAGTGGGCGGAGCAGAAGTAGATGGTTTTTCCGGCGCGTTGTGAAGTGTGCTTTGTTTTTGAGGGGTCGACGGTCATTTTGCAGACTGGGTCGACGGCCATGCGAACAAGGGGTCTAGGGTTTTTTTATGTTTTAATAGGGCTGCCGGCACCTTTTGACCATGCAGGACGTTTACGACGTCATCGTAATAGGGGGAGGGCCGGCGGGCTACACAGCCGCGATATACACGTGCCGAGCCAACCTCAAGACTTTGGTCATCGCCGGGATTGAGGCCGGTGGTCAGCTGATGCTCACGCGTGAAGTAGAAAACTATCCGGGGTTCAGCAACGGCGTACTAGGACCAGACCTGATGGAAAACATGAAACAACAGGCCATCAACCAAGGAGCTGAAATAATCTTCGATAACGCATCCGGAGTCGACTTTAGAAAACATCCCTTTGAGGTCTTCGTTGGAGATGAGAAGTACCGTGCTAAGGTCGTGATCGTTGCGACGGGTGCTTCTCCGAAGTGGCTCGGTCTGGAAGGTGAAAAAAGGCTTCTAGCCCGTGGTGTTTCCAGCTGCGCGACCTGCGACGGCCCGCTTTTCAAAGGAACTGATGCGACCGTTGTGGTGGGTGGAGGGGACACGGCCATGGAATACGCCCTCTTCCTCAGCAACCTCGTCTCCAAAGTCTATGTAGTCCACCGTCGGGACAACCTCCGCGCCTCCAAGGTATTGGCGGAGAGAGCGATGAAAAACCCGAAAATCACCTTTGTTTGGAACAGCGTCGTGACGGACATAATCGGCCAGAACAAGGTCGAGGCTGTTAAAGTGAAAAACCTCAAAACTGGCGAGGTGTCCGAGATAAAGACCCAGTCAGTGTTCGTCGCCATCGGCCACAAGCCCAACACCGAAATCTTCGCCGATCAGCTTGAGCTAGACGAAGAGGGTTACATCAAGCTCTACGACAGTATGCGGACCAGCGTTCCCGGAGTTTTCGCGGCGGGAGATGTTCACGACAAGCGTTACAGGCAGGCCGTCACTGCGGCCGGGTTCGGATGCATGGCTGCGATGGAGGCCATAAGATTCATTGAAAGCGGTGAAGCTGAAAAAATTCTTCAAACCTCTACAAAAATTTCGTCCTCAACCACGTGAATTGGATAAGTTTTTAGGGGTTTCGTCGCGGGGGGATTAAGAACTTCTCCGGTCTCCAGCTTGAACCTCGAAAGATGGACCGGGCAGGTGATTGTCTTGTCGAAAACCAGACCATTGACAAGCTCAGCGTAATCATGGGTGCAGATGTTCGAGACTGCGTAAACCTTTCCCGCATGCCTCAAAACCAAAATCTGTTCATCTTGGTATGTGATGACTTTCGAATCACCTTCGGTTAGGTCGGATGACCTACAAACCTTCAAGAGGTTCGGCACGACGACTCGGTATGAAGGCTTTTCTTTATATTTTGACGAACGACACTGTTTTGGCGGATATACTTTGATGGGGTTGGAAACAGATGCCTGGCGGGGGTTGGCTGTCGGCTCCCGGTTTAGGAGGTTGATCCAAAACCCCTACAAGATTTTACGTGAGGTCGGGCTAGAAAAGTCACATGCGTTTCTTGACGTTGGATGCGGTTCTGGTTTCCTGTCGATACCGGCGTCGACTATAGTGGGTAAAGAGGGAATCGTCTATGCTGTCGATGTTTCAGAGAAATCCCTAAACGAGCTGAGTTTACACGCCAAAAGATACGGGATAGAAAACATCGAAATCCTCCGTACACCTGCGGAGAAACTAGAAGGTGTTCCGGATAAATCGATAGATAGGGCAGTCTTCCTGTTTAGCTTGCATCACGTAGAAGACATAAAACAGTCTTTCGAAGCGGTGAGGGAGAGGTTGAAACAGAACGGCATTCTCCTCGTCTACGACCCGATAAGGTCCCGTTTAATGGGTCATGGAACCTCTCCTGCAAAGGTACTGAAGACGCTGAATCAAACAGGCTTCGACGTAGTCAGTTACCGTGAAGGCCTGATTTTCTGGAAAGCACTTGCGAAGCCTGTTTAGGTACAGAAGTTCTTTATCTCGACCTTCATGTCGGAGAGGTTTACGATGGCGAAGTGACCGACCGCGGGCTCAAGCCCCAGCGCTTTCTGGTAGTCGGTTTGGTCTTGCCATGCTCCGGTGTTGACGAGCTTGACACCGCGGTATGTTTTGTTCACTAGTACGTGGATGTGTCCGGTTTGGAGAAGGTGCGGTGTCTCCGAGATCACGAGGCTGTCGGTCTTCATGGGTAGTAGTTGTGTGTTTCCGCCGTAGACGGGCGCGAGATGCCTGTATCTGAGGAGGGATGCGACTACTTCGGCAGCGTTTTCTGGCAAAGTGCTGTATGAAACGTTCGGCAGCGACTGTATTAATTCGTCAAGGCCTTGACCGTGGTACACCAAGAACCGCCGACCGTCTAACAAGACCATGGCAGGGTTAGAGACGTGGATTATGTCTCGTTTGCTGTTCAGGATTCTACGATACCGGTGCTGGATCGGTGGCTGGGGAATTGGTTTCCTCACTGGCTCATGGTTGCCGGGACTGAAAACTATCTGTATATGGTCTGGGATTTCGGCGAGAAGCTGTGCAGCCATACTCAACTGGTCCTCGACGTTCTTTATCTCGAGGTCTTTTTCTTGTCCTGGGTAAACACCGATACCCTCTACCAGGTCTCCGGCAATGATGATACATGATATTTTCTTGACTGTGCCGTCTCGAGACCTGTTGAGCCAGTCCAGGAATTTCTCAAAAAGGTCTCTGCGGAAATGTTTGCTGCCGACGTGGATGTCGGAAATGAGGCAGACGTATGATTCTGGCGTTTTCGGCTTCTGTATTAATGATGTTTCTTCGACGTCTGGATAAATCAGCTCGGTCAAAATATTTATTTCGCCCATCTTGCGGACCTTGATCCCCACCACGACGTCGGTCGGCAGCTGAAGAGCCATCGTGTATAGTTGCTCGTTTTTCTTTGAGGCCAAAACGACTGTTTGCCCGGATGGGTCGTCGACCTCCAGTCTGAGGGAATTTTTCTGCTCCTGTTTATCGAGAACCATGACGGCCAAAGATGCTTCAGCACCGTCCTTCACCGCCGCAAGTTCGGAGACGGGAATAAATTCGACGCGTCTTTTGGCTAAAATTTTCCTTATCTCATGGTATCGGCTCATAAACAGCCTTTGGAACTCTACGAGCTCGCCTTCCACTCTGGATTCTTCCTCGACGGATGAAATTGTTTCGATCTTGGGTGAATGAGCCGCTGGTTCCTCGGATAATGTCACGGAATTTTCAGGCGTCGGCGTTTCCTCGTCGGTGTAGATTTGTTCGGCTGCGATGAAGGATGTTTCGGGATTCGTTCTTTTTATCCTCTCGATGGTTTGGACTAGAATCTGATGGGGGTTTTTGCAGGACTCCAACTTTTGCAACGCTTCTTCGGTTAGCTGAAATCCTTCTCTGACAGCGGTTGAGACGAGCTCCTTGTAAAGTTGCCGGCGGAGCAGCGACAACCCCACCGGTATCAGATAATCCGCTGAATAAATCCGTAAATAGGTATCCCGCACCGTCTCAGACATGGTTCGAATCGGCGGCGCTGAGGCCAAGATTGTTTTCAGGAAAAGGGGTTACACGCCTCATTTCGCTGAATATGTCGAGGACCCAGCCTCGGGGGTTCATGTGCTGGTTATGGCCGACCCACACACGAGGAGGTCTGCTCTGATCTTTGACCCAGAATCCGGTAAAATTCTCTGGGAATACCCAGTTCCCGGAAGAAAGTTGACGGCAAACCCACACATCGCACGTATTCTGACGGAGCCCATGCCCGATTTCAACGCGAAACCGGGTGACGTGGTCTGCGCGGACCTAGACAACCGCTTCATCGTCGTCGACCGACAGACAAAAACAGTCAAATGGAGTCACGGGCCGAAAGACGCTGTTTGGTCCCACGACTTCCTCCCAACCAGAAGCTTTGACGCCGTTTTGACGACCGACTATGGGACCGGGTTGATGAAAAAGCTCGACGGTCGGGGAAACGTTTTGTGGAGCTTGGATTTGGGCAAGGGTCTGGCGAAGCTTTCCCGTGTGCCGGGAAAAACTCCAAGCGGAATCCACGGAAACAGCTTCGGAGGTCATGTACTCGCAGCCGTCAACCAATCCATGCGAGGCGTCTACGAGGTTAACGAAGACGATGGAAAAATTGTTTGGGAATGTCCGCCGCCCGAAGGGAGCAAAAACTGTTTCCTCACACTGAAGCCTCATTCGGCAGTTCGTCTTGGATTGGCCGAGCTTGGAGGAAACATCACTGTCTTCAATCACGAAGCCGGTGGCGGGTTCGTCGCCGTCGACAAGGACTGTAGACCACGTTGGGGAGTCATGAAGCCTTTCGTCGTCAGCCAAAAATCCGAGCTCTATCGTCCCTCTTCAACTGGGCTCTATGAAACGACACACGTATTCACGACGCCGAACGGCGTGGTTGGCATAATCGACTGGGACGGCCCAGACTACTCGACGGTCTACGAGGTTCTTGAGCCTCCGCGGAAAACAGCCCTTTATTGGCTGCTGGCCTGGAACAGAAACGCGTCATCCAAGGAGGAGTTCATCGACCCACCCGTCGAAACAGGCGAATGGAGAGAAACAATCTTCCAAGCTATCAACCGTGGTAAAGGCCGTCTCCGAGTCAAGGTCTATGGAACTTGTTCGCCGCTGGTTGACGATTGTGCGGGTTGGTCATTGGTTTCGGCTTTGCGGGTTGAAGCAGGGGGAGTGGATGATCTTAGGGTTGACGGTTATTCGGCCGTTCGCGTGGCCGTTTCTTCGGAAGGAGACACCAATTATTCAATTTACGTCGTCCACAGGGCTTAGCGCATTTTCGCACCGCTCTCCCAATTTATCATCCACTTCTCCCAACTATCTGTCGGCATGGGAAGAACCGCTCCAACCTACCGCCAGATGCTCGAGGCGGAGGTGCAGAGCTGGACGGAATTCCGGAAAGCTTTGCTCAAAGACGAGCGGGAAGCCTTCGACAGGCTTGTCAACCAAAGCTTCCGCTATGTCCACGCCGGAACGATGAACCCCTTCCGAAAACCCTTCGAAAACTTCCTGATGTCAGCCCTCCTTTCACACGAAGAAAGGCTCTGGGTTCTCGAACAATCCCTCAAACAATCGATGCGCATAGACGGGCCCGGCAGACTGACTAGAGCAGCAGACCTATCGCAATTCTTCGAAGAATGATTTTTAAACACGCACAAACATCCTTAACATGAACACAAGGGCCCGTAGCTCAGCCAGGTTAGAGCGCCAGGCTCATAACCTGGTGGTCGTGGGTTCGAATCCCACCGGGCCCACGACAAACGCCAACCCGAACCATCTGACACGGAGATGCCACGCTCTCGTCAAATCATTTCACAATACGTTCGAAATATGCGCGTAGTCTGTCTCGTATCGTGCCTTGTAACGTTTATATAAAAAACGGAACAAAAACAGTTTGGTTTGGGTTCAGAGACGGTAACTTCCGATGAGATGGCTGTTCTCGATGAAAATTCAGAGTTTATGGGCGTGAAACGGCTGATGCTGATGGAGAATGCCGGGGCCGCGGTCGCCCGGGATGTCGCCACTTTTCTTGAACGCGTTGAGAAAAGGAAGGTGTTGGTTTTATGCGGTCCTGGAAACAATGGGGGAGATGGGTTCGCAGCAGCTCGTCACCTAGCCTGCATGGGCGCGACGGTGAATGTCTTGCTTCTAGCAGACCCCTCCAAAATTAGAACAGAAGAGGCGCGAACAAACTATGAATCCGTTAAGAACATGAAAACTTCCATCACCCTACATGTTGTCGACAATACCGAGAAACTTCTCAGCTTAACGCAGCTGTTCGAGGAGGCTGATGCAATCGTGGACGCGATCTTGGGTACGGGGGCTAGGGGAGCACTGTCGGAGCTTTTCAGAACGGCGGTAACTCTCGCAAACGACTCGAAGGCTTTCAAGCTCGCCGTCGACATTCCCACCGGCCTCGACCCCGACACCGGAGATGGAGAAATCTTTTTTCAACCGACTCTGGTGGTCGCTTTACACAAACCTAAACCCGTCCATGAAAAATTCCGCGAAAAAACCGTCGTCGAAAAAATTGGGATGCCCCCAGAAACGGAGCTGTTGGCCGGCCCTGGTCAGCTGAAGCTACTGCTTAGAAAGACCGGTGCCTCAAAAATTACAGCGGGTCGGCTTGCATACGTCTTCGGAGAATCGGGGCCTGAACAAAGAACGAGGGATTTTCTCAAATCGCTTAAAGGGTTTACAGCCTTCTGCGACCTAAACATGCTCGTCGAAAGCACGGAACTCCGTTACGCGGTCGCTTCTTCGAAAGCAGTTCTTCTATCCCAGGATGTCAGCCCGTCGTCAATCAAGCCGTTTCTTCCGAGGAGTCAACCCGTGGTCTTGACAACGCCTTCCGGCTTCTTGCCCAACCCGATTTACGTTCTTTGGAGCGATAAACCGATGCAGCAGGATTTCGGGTCAAAGCACGCCTCGTATTTGCGGGATGTCGAAGAGCTGTGCAGGAAGCTCGCCGCGCCGGTGTATGTGGTCAGCGAAGTGGACATCGTGTCAAACGGAGTTAAAGCATGGGCTAACTGGATGGGAAGGCCGGTGAAACAAGCTCATTTCCTATACGTACCAGCTCTGGTTGCTTGGTTTGTAGCAGCGGGAGCCGACGTCCTACTCTCGATGGCGTCGACCAGCTACATCCTCCGTTCGGCCGAAAACATTCAGCTGGAAAACCCGGTAGCGTTGGCGGAGCACGTGACCAAAACTATCGAGCGAATGGCCTAATGACTGACAGACCTCGCAGATACTGCTGTAAAACCGTTGGAATTTCAACGGAGCCGTCTCTCCTCTGATAGTTTTCGAGTATTGCGACGATTGTTCTTTCGGTCGCGATAGCCGTACTGTTCAACGTATGAACGAAGTCAGTCTCTTCGACGTGTGGAGCTTCTCGGTATCTTATCTCGAGCCCGACAGCCTGGTAGTCTGTGCAGTTGCTGCATGAAACCACCTCACGGTATCTCCCTTGAGCAGGCATCCAAACCTCGAGGTCGTATTTCTTCGCCGCCACCGGCCCCAGTTCCCCCACACAGATGTTAACGACCCTGTATGGTAAACCCAGGTTTCTGTAAATCTCCTCAGCATTAGAGATCAGAAATTCATGCTCAGCCCAAGACTGAGAAGGCTTGGTGAAACTGAACTGCTCGACCTTCTCAAACTGATGAACCCTGAAAATTCCCTTGGTGTCTTTCCCGTGGGCTCCAGCCTCCTTGCGGAAACAGGGGCTGATGCCTGCGTACCGTATCGGAAGAATTCTCCCATCAAGTATTTCACCTGCGTGAAGGCCAGCGAGCGGATGCTCAGCAGTGCCGATAAGATAGAGATCTTCCCCATCGATTTTGTACAACATGTCTTCAAAATCTTGAAAGCTAACAACCCCCTCCATTATCCTACGAGTCAGCATGTAAGGAGGTTGTACAAGCCTAAACCCTTTGCTCCTGAGGAATTCTAGACCGTAAATCGCTAGGGCCCAATTGAGCAGCACGAGGTCGTCAAAAAGGTAATAGAACCTGGCACCCGCAACAGATGCCGCTGTTTCTAGGTCGGCTACTCCTAGGGTTTCAAGAAGGGTGACGTGGTCCTTCATCCAGTCTTCTCTCTTCGGCTCACCCCATTCACGGATAACTATGTTGTCATCCTCCGATTCCCCGTCAGGAACAGATTCGTGCGGCGGGTTTGGAGTCCGCACCAAAAGGTCGTGAAGTTTCGCATCTACCTCTGATAGCTTCTGCTCTTTTTCTTCGATTTTTTGGTTAACTTCGGTCATCTGCGTCAAAAGCTCGTCGGTTTTCTCCCCTCTTTTTTTGGCTAAGGCGACTTTTTCAGCGATGTTGTTTCGGACATGACGAAGATCCTGAATTTCTTTCAACAAGGCTCTTTTTCTTGCGTCTAATTCGAGGATATCTTCGATTAGCCGCGTCGAAAGCTTTCTTCTCTCGATACCGCGTTTGTAGAAACCCGGGTTAGCCCTTATCGCCTTTATGTTCAGCATCGCTGTATGATATCGAGCACCACAATAAAAGGAAGATTATTCACTCCCGACGCAGCGCCTCAACTGGCTCAAATCGGGAGGCCCTGTAAGCCGGAATGATGCCCGCCAACACGGAAACTATGACGGCGACCGATACACCCGTAATGATCAGGTCAGATGATATGATCGGGTTGATCTTGGCGCTTTCACGTGGAGGGCCTGTTTCGAAAGTGCCTGGCCTACTTTCGGGCGGAGGGCCTGAGAAAATGTCTGACAACACAAATGCCGCACCGACGCCGACAGTCGTGCCAATGATGCCTCCGAGGAAACCGATGATGAGGGCCTCTGCGAGGAAACTCAGCATGACGTCACGGGTTTTGAATCCAAGCGCCTTTATCAACCCAATTTCTCGAATCCTTTCTGTAACGGATGTGAACATAGTAGTCATGATGCCGAGAAAAGCAACGAGAAGGCTCATCGACGCCACGGAGGAGAAGAACACGTTAAGGGTTCCGATGATTTGCTGGACAGTCGCCGCTATGGCAGTTATTGAGAAGACACGTATGTTTTCACCGTATTTCTTCTCAAGCTCTAGCACAACTTGGTCGCTGACGTTGGGGTCGGTGAGGCGGACAAAGGCTCCGCTAAAGCTTTTCCGGTTGGTTATCAGCCTTCCCGCCTCCAAGGATACGAAGATCTGGTTGTCGGGGTTTAGGAAAAGGGCTTGCCCATATTTTTCAAGCCTAGCTGTTATCGTGAAGGAACGGGCCGTCCCCGTACCAGAGGTGGTTGAAACCGTGAACAGGGAGCCGATGTCCATAGGTGGAATGTCTGGGTCGCGTGGGTTCCATGCCGCGTATCCGACCGCGGCGAACGACGGGTTGTCGATGATTTCCCCTGCATTGATTTTGATGTTGGGGAAGAGTTTTGGTAGGTTTTTCAGCTCTACTGCGAGTATTGTGTATGACCTTGCCGGGTCCATGGCAAACGCTTTACCGCGTGTTCTTATCTCGCCCGATGCAATAAGATAGTAAGGATAAACTTCTTTGACGCCGTCGAGTTCGCTAATGTATTTGACGACGGAGTCGTCGAAACTAAAGTCGCCGATTCTCTGGACAAGGACCAGGTCTGTCCCGAAGACCTCCAAGTTCGAAATGATCGTTTGGGTGAGACCGGCGGTTGTTGCGTTCAAGGCCGTTATCAAGGCCGGGCCGACGACTATACCCAAAATCGTTAACGTGGTTCTCAGCCTTCTGTCTTTGAGAGCGGACCATGCGTACTTGACGTATTCAGTCGGTTTCACGGCGTGACCGCCTCCGGACGGCTACGAATATTGGGACGACCACGGCCATGGCTAGCGCGGCCAAAAGAGGCGCAAAGCTGAAGATGTTCGGGGTCTGTTCGGCCCGTTGAGTCACAGTGGGCGCTTGTCGCTGAGTCACAACTTCATAGAAGAGTGTTCTTTCAACCTCGAATATTTCCCCGAAACCGTTCCGGTACATCACCTTTATCTTGACCGGATATCTTCCGGTCGTGGCTGATTCGGCGACGCGGAAGTTAAGCGTGAACGCGGAGACCTGTGATGGGTTGATGGTGCCGATGAAAGTCGCAGATTCCCCTATGGGTTTGAAGGGATGGTCACCTGACAAAATGACTGTGACGGCCCTTGCTAGCCCGCTGCCTTCATTAACAACGTCTCCCGCCACGTCCACTGTCTCACCCGGCGTCACCTGACGCGGCGACAGCACCAGCCCCGTCAACTCGATGTCGATGTTGGCCTTTACCGCGACCGCGAGGTCAAAGCTTTCAGTAACCGTTAACCCAATCAGGTCTTTGTATTCTATGGTTGCCTTTATGGTTGCGACCGAATCGCCGGCCTGGGGGGTGGAAAGAACTTTGAGCTCCGTGATGTGACGACCGTTAGCTGGAAGAGATCGTAAAACAATGTTAGTTAGGCCCTCGACGATGACCAGCTGCGTGCTCGTGGTTTCGATGCTGATTTTCACGTCACGGACATCATAAGGGTTGAGGTTGGTGAAAATGAGCGACATAGCGGTTATGCTGGCAGAGTCTACGTAGCTGCGGGATGTCTGAACGGAAAACCCTGGACGGAATTTTTCCTCGACGATGAACGGCATATTGAATTCTTTGGACTTGACGTTTCCGAACACATCCTTGAAGGTGATTCGTGAGAATACTCCGTAGAGAGAGGGCTCCGTCGATTTGTCGATAAAGATTGGCACCGCTATAGACACGCTTTGACCTGGTTTGAGCGTGCCTATCGAGTAGACAGGCTGCAGAACCCTTATCACCGGTATATCACTCCTAACGTTCAGCTCGACGTTGTAAGCCGCTGCCGTGCCGTTGTTGTAAATCCGGTAGTTAAGCACCGTTATTTCGTTGGCCCTGAAGGAGGGTAAGCTGATTTCAAAAGCGACATCGGCGCGGCCCTCCACATCCACTGGAACGGTCAATACTGTCGCGAGCATGGTTCCGTATTTGTTTCTGTATTTCAACTCAAGAGGTAGAAGATGACGACCCAGCTCGACCTTTTCAGAAAGTACCAGCGGGAAACGGAGTCTGAAGATGTCGCCAGCCGGGACGTTTTGTAAGCTAGTGGCATAGGCTCTACCATCCTTTGAAACCGATTCAAAGCCTTCCGGCAACGTCAGCCAGCCCTCAATGTTGTTGATTGAACTGTCCTTAGGGGCCTCGATGTAGATTTCCAGAATCGCTTGACCAGTCGAAGGCCCGACGGAGGTTTCGGCATTGTCCACCAGCCATTTCGCCTCTATGAACCTTGGGCTTGTCGGCTGGTAGAGAACTAGGTTTATGCTGAATAGCTCGGTTGACTGTGGAAGGATGTCTGATGTCGAGCTGCAGTCTCTGTAGAAAATTCTTAGGTCGGCGGGGTAATTGCGGGGTTGAGCATCTTTGTCGATGTTGACTTTGAAGACCAGTGGGGTTGATGTTCCAGCCTGTAGAACGCCTTGAAAGGTGGCCGACAAACGTCTTGTTCCATCCCAACTCGTAAATGGGAAGGCGGCTCCAAGCTTCGGGCTTATCTCCGCCGAAAGTGAGCAAACCGGCTTGTTGCCTATATTAGCTACTACGACGGTCAGGTCAATTTTTTCGTCTCCGGGAACCGCTTTTTCAGGGTTTTGGACACTGCCCCAAACAACATCGGTCACCTCCAGCCGGGAGGCGGAAACATCCATCAAGAACGCTGGAAAAAGGAGTATGATTATCATGCCTAGCGCAAACTGTTTTTTCAACAAGTTCACCTCACTACGGCGAGTATCTCTTCTTTCTCAATTTTTCCGTCCCGAAGGTAGATTATTCGGTCGGCCTCACGGGCGACCTCCATGTTATGCGTCACAACAATTACAGTGTTGCCTTTTCGGGAAAGCTCCTTCAAGATTTTGACGACGACCCCACCTGATTTCGAGTCGAGGTTACCCGTTGGTTCGTCAGCGAGAATTATGCTCGGCTCCGTGACGAGAGCCCTCGCGATGGCTACTCTCTGTTGTTCGCCGCCGCTCAACTGAGTCGGCTTCTTGAAGGCCTTCGAATCAAGACCAACTTCCCGGAGCATGTTCATCGCCAGAATACGTCTCTCGCGTTCAGACATATCTCGTAGAGTTAGCGGGAGTTCGACGTTCTTTAGAGCGGTCAGCCTGTTGATGAGGTTGTAGGACTGGAAAACAAAGCCTATCTTTTTATTTCTGACCAACGCCCGATTGTTATCGTCAAGCTTGCTAATGTCTACTCCATCGATTATAACTTTGCCCTCCGTCGGTCTGTCGAGGGCTCCTAGCATGTTGAGAAGCGTTGATTTACCGCTGCCGCTCGGCCCTACAATCGCCACCATCTCGCCTCTTCTGATCTTGAAGCTGACCCCCGCCAACGCAACCGTTTCAATGCCGTTATTCCTGTAGATCTTCCTGAGGTTTTCCACCACGACTACGAAGTCATCCACCAAATCCGTCACCTGATCCGTATGTAGTCGTAGGCGCCGGTCGCGTTCTCGAAGCAGTAATGGACTCGCCGGTAGTTTTTCCTAAATTCAGCGACCTCTTCAGCGACTTTGACAGGGTCTTTTCCTCTCACTATGACGTCAGCGATGTATTCGGCGATTTGCTTCATCTCGGACTCATCCATGCCCAGGCGAGTCACCTCCTGAGTCCCCATCCGAATCCCGCTCGGTCTCCGGTAGTCGGTTTTTAGACGGTAGTCCTTCGGAATCAGGTTTCTGTTCAGAATGATGCCAGCCGCTTCGAGTTTTTCCTCAGCCGTTCTTCCATCCATGTATTTTGAGACATCGGCGACGATTGTATGAGACTCGGTAAAGCCTCTCCTTTCATAAAGGACTTCAACTCCTTGCTCGTACAACGCTTCCGCCAGCACTTTGGCGTTCCGGATGATTTTGTAGGCGTACTCTTTGTAGAAGGCGAGTGCTTCTGCGAGAGCTATGGCCAGTCCCGCTACCGCGTGGAGGTGATGGTTGGAGAGAAGCCCTGGGAAAGCCACCTGTTTCAGCTTTTCCGCGTACTTGTTCCATGAAACAACCATCCCATGCTGCGGCCCCGCCAAAGTTTTGTGCGTGCTCAGGGTCATGCAGTCTGCGCCCTCTCGCAACGGGTCCTGAAAACGGCCGCCCGCGATCAAACCAGCCACATGGGCCGCGTCATAAACAACAAAGGCACCATATTCGTCGGCAAGCTGTCTAACCTGCCTAACCGGGTGAGGGAAGAGGAAAACACTGGCTCCCAGCATAAACAGACGCGGCCTTTTGCCCGTCTCTTGCTCGATCTTCTTTAACCTCCTAGCGGTTCCGTCTACGTCTATTTCAAAGTTCGCTTCGTCAAATTCGTACCTTTCGACATCAAGCCCCCTGACAACCCCGGCTGTGCCACCCCATTTTTCCTTGCCGTGACTGATGTGACCTCCGTGAGGTATGGTTAACGCGACCATCATGTCTCCAGGCCGGGCGAACGCTGAATAGGCGACGAGGTTCGCCACCACCCCGGAAATAGGCCTTACATCGACGAATTCCGCGTTGAACACGGCTTTACCAAGATCCACTGCTGCAAGCTCGACCTCGTCGATGTATTTGCACCCAGCGTAAAGCCGTTCACCGGGCCACCCCTCCGCGTACCGATGCATGAAATCGCTCACCAGCGCCTCCCTCACGGCCGGACTGACTACATTTTCGCTTGCTATGAGCGGAATAGACCTCCTCATCATAGCATGATGTCTCTCGAGAAGCTCTAGGATTCTCCGATACTCTCGTTCAGGCTCTAAAAGCGTCGCAGTTGTCATGCCTATGCCGTGTAAAACGTCCCCCTATATCAACGTATAACTGCTAAAGAGAAGCGAAATAAATGATGAAACTGATGAAGATTATGTCGGCGGCGATGAGAGCCGTGAGGAAGAACCTTCTCATGCTGATCCCATGGACTCGATCAACGCCCTTGGGTTAAACATTTTCCTTTCGAAAATCCCAAACCATCCTGCTGGGATTACTCGAGAGATGCCTAAGTATGATGGGCAGATTTTTTAACGTGATGTGTACGAAAAAACTATGTGGACCCGCGGTTATTTGAGGAAGCTGAGAAGTATCTGCCAGGCGGAGTCACTTATGGGGTTCGTTTTGTTGACCCGGTTCCGGTCTACGTAGAGAGGGCGCAAGGAGCGTATATATGGGATGTTCAGGGACGCCGCTACATAGACTATTGGATGGGGCACGGCGCCTTGTTGATGGGCCACGGCTATGCACCTGTGATACAAGCCGCGATGGATCAGCTGCAAAAAGGAGCACATTTCGGTTACCCGCACGTTTGGGAGGTCAAATGGGCAAAGCAGGTCTGCAGCATGGTCCCGTCAATTGACAAAGTCAGGCCGACAAACAGTGGAACGGAGGCGAACATGTACGCTGTTCGAACTGCACGCGGATACACGAGGCGAAAATTAGTAGGAAAAATCGAAGGCGGGTGGCATGGCGGTTACGACGGTCTTCAGGTCGGTGTCACTTACCCGGTTGACAAGCCTTCGACTCTCGGCATTCCTGAAGAAACGACGGCGAACACCTTGCTACTGCCCTACAACGACCTTGAAGGAGTTGAAAAAAGGATTAGGGGGAAAGAGCTGGCCGCAATCGTTGTCGAGCCTGTCCTCGGGGCTGGAGGATTCATACCAGCAGAAATCGATTATCTAAAGGGCTTGAGGGAGATATGCGACCGCGAAGGTATTGTTTTGATTTTTGACGAAGTCATCACGGGTTTTCGCCTCGCGCCGGGCGGTGGTCAGCAACGTTTTGGTGTCATTCCAGACATGACCGTTTTGGGGAAGGTGGTGGGTGGAGGGCCTTTTCCCGCGGGTGCTTTCGGTGGGAAGGCCGAAATCATGGATGTTCTTGACCAGAAAAAACACGCCAATTTTTACGAAAGAGTTTTTCACGGCGGCACCTATAGCGGCAACCCTTTAACGATGAGAGCAGGCTACGAGCTTCTGAAAGTGCTAGAGAAAGGCGACGTCTATCCTCATTTAGAGAGGCTGGGAGAAAAAGCAAGGAGAGGTCTTGAAGAAACTCTGCAACCCCTTGGCGCGCACATCACTGGCGTGGGCTCGCTTGTCTGCATCCACTTTACAAAGGAGAAACCGCGGGATATACACACTGCGAACAGGACCAAGGACGTCAAACTAACCGTCGAATTCAGCAAACATTTAATCAAGAACGGAATATTGTTCGTACCGCCTTACAACCCGCATCTATTCATTTCGGCGGCTCACACAGAGGAGGATGTTGAAAAATTGGTTGAGGCCGCTGAATTATTCGTCAAACCCCGTCTGTGACGGCTTGCTCTAACACTTCGAGGAGCCGCGCTGTCATACCCCAAATGACCTCGCTACGATACCGATAACCAACAGTCGTCAGCTCACGCCCGAGAGAACGAGAATAGACCGTGAAATTTCCTTTCTCCAACTGTTTCAGAGGCAGCCAAAAAACTTTTTCCACCTCCGCTCCGGGCTTCAACGCTGTCTCACAGAGATGAAGGAGCAGAAAGGGGAGGACCTTCAAAGTTGGCATGTTGGCCGGGCTGACTGGTTTCATGGGTCCGAGAACTTCGACGGCATCCGACGGCATTCCGGTTTCCTCCTCTAACTCACGCAAAGCGGTTTCCAGAAGACTCCGGTCTCCTGTTTTCCACCTTCCTCCAGGAAATGCAATTTGACCCGACCAAGGGTCATCTTCCCTCACAGCTCTCTTCACGACCAAAACATGCGGCCCGGCCTTGGTCACGACGGCCACAGCTGCCGTTCCCGGTCCCGGGTTCAGATCCGTCTCCGCTTGAACTAGATTTCGTAGCCTATTTTCCATAGCGGTATTTGTAGTGAGTTCCGAAAAGGCTGGTGACTGTAACTTCGGGCTCCTCGAAAAGCTCGGTGACAGTTCCACCCCACTTTCCTTCAAGAAGGCTTCTCAACCCCCACCTAACCTCGTCCAAATCGATCATCGAGACAACCGGCTCGAAGAACCCCAGGGCGAGCATCTTACGTGCCTCCTGCTCAGGTATTCCACGGGCCATGAGATAGTAGACTTGCTCGGGGTCGATTTGGCTGACGCTCGCGGAATGAGTTGCCTTGACTTCATCCGTCATGATTTCGAGGGATGGTATAGCGTAGGCTCTCGCTTCTGGACTCATGATCATGGCGTGTTCAGCTAGGTACGCGCTCGTGTTCTTCGCCCCCTTTTCGATAGTGATGACACCTTTGAAGATCGACCTCGCCTTGTCTTTGACCACCCCTTTGGCTATCACTCTCCCCTGAGTGCCGTAGCCTATGTGATGAAGGTTAGCCGTGACGTCGATTCTTTGTTCGTCGTCTCCAAACGCGATCTCGAGGTTGTTGACGCTTGCACCATCTCCGTGCATCGAGCTGTCCACACGGATTTTCGAGACCGAGCCCCCTATCACAGAGCCGACAACCATTATCGACGAATCTGATCCAGTGTCTGCCACCCTGTTAGCGAGATAGGTTTGTGTGTGCGACATGTTTTGGAGTGTGCTGTGCTTCAGATTGCTACCTTGAAGGCCGACGATGTGGGAATGATGGCCGAAAATGCTTCCGTCTGCGTCGGGAAGTCCGTGAATTTCCTCTATCACGGAGGCGGATGACTGACTTTCGCCGATAATAACAACCTTGCTGAAAACCACCTCCTCGGGCTTGTCTAAAACGTAGACTATCCTGAAAGGCTTGGTCAGATGGACGGAATTCGGGATTTTCAAGAATATTCCGGCGTTGGAAAGGGCGTGGGTGAGGTAGGAATACTTGTCGATGTACGCGGAGTTGATTATGCGGTTGTAGAGTTCTCGCATTAGATGTTCGTGCCGTTGATTCGCGTTGTCTAGGCTGATGAATTCCGCCCCTGTTTTTCTCACGTCCTCGGGTACGTTTATGTGAATGAGCTGTCTGCCAACAAACACCGCAACGGGTTGTGTGGCATCTTCGACGAGATGGTTGAAATCACTCGGAATATCCCTTTGTTCTTCGCTGTCAAAAGACTCCAGCAGCCGTTTCTCTTCTATGGTGGGTGCTTCATAATGGCGGACGTAAAGTTCGGAAACCTCTGGAGGAAGGGATGCATACATTTCAAAACATTTAAGCCTCAAGGCGCGCAGCCAATCCTGCTCCTTTGGAAATTTCTTCGCCAAAACCTCCGATAGGCTCAAGACTCTCCCGTACTCGTTCTTAATTCCCGTTAATAGCTGTATCCTTAGCAACCTTTTTTATTTTGACCGAGGTTAACCCCGTTAGATGCTAGGACACCAGACTCGGCGCACGGAGAAAATCGTTTGCAGAGTGTGTGGAAAGGAATCCGACAGGGCGGAAGCATTCCACTACATCACAGGGTTTGGTTACGTATGTCGTCAATGTGCCCTCCAACCAGTTATCTGCGATGTTTGCGGAAACAGAGTTAGAAGGATGACCGTAACAGTGCTGAGGGGGAAAACTCTGTGCCTCACATGTTATCGAACCGAAAGGGAAAAAGGCGACAAAAGACTGATGAAAGAGCTTGTGGCAGAGTCGATTGAAGAAGCTGTCAAAGCCTCAGCCGCGAACACACCTGAGGGGTTTGTGCTTGTGGGCGTAAGGCTGAAACCCAGCTCAAAACAAACGTGGATGGCCGAATACGAAAGAGAAGACATTTTCATATCTCGGTGTTCATGACCTATTTGGGTAGTAGTAACGGCGTATTCATCGAAGAATACGCCCTCCGTACATGTAGATGAAGATTATTAACACGCTTTCGAAAACCGAAGCGGATGCTTGGGTTTCTGAAAAAGAGGAATGAATGGGAGCAAGGGCCGGAGGACGAATCATTTCCAACTGTCGAGATGACGGAGGAGCTGCGGGGCCGGGTCGAAAAAGCCGTAACCACCCTAAACGCTCACATCGAGAGGCTGAACAACAAATACCGGGAAATGCTCTCCCGCAGCAGGGAATATTTCGAAAGGACGGTCGAAGCCCTCCAGTCAAAGGACGATGAAAAGGCCAAAATCTACGCGTCCGAAATAGCTGAGATTAGGAAGCTCGCCGGCATCGTGCTCCACAGCCAGCTCGTTTTGCTGCAGGTCAAGATCAGGCTGGAAAGCATCCTCGAACTCGGCGAAGCCCTCACGTTGATAAGGCCTTTGGCGACTATGCTACAGAATGTGGTGAGCGAAATAAGAGTTGTCGCACCAGAGGCTTCGGAAAACTTGAGAAATTTGATGGGCTTGATCGATGACTTTATTTCATCGGCCGGGGTTTACGTTGAACCGGTTGCTGAAGGGATTTCGGAAAATTCCGACGAGGCTTCTTTCGTCCTTGAAGAGGCTAGACGGATAGCGGCCGAAAAGGTTCGTCAGTCTTTCCCGGAGGCTCCTAAGCTTTCAGAAGTCGAGAAGACTGTTTACCGGTTTGTGATGGAAAATAACCTCGAAGAGCTCGACCTCGAAACATGTTCGGCGAAACTCAACATCAGCGTCGACGCGGTTTCGGAGGCTCTGAAGAGCCTTCACGAAAAAGGGTTGATACAGCTTGAAACAGCCGAGGCAACCTAGGTTCCGTATTTAGCATTCCATTCAAGCAGTCTTTTCAGGTTTTCAAGCACAACTGAATGTTTTCTTTTCTTCATGATTTCCATGAAGTCATCCATGGTTATCGTTCGAGGTTCTCCTTTTTCTCCGGAGCTTGATGCAAAGAACTCGCTGACGACCTTGAGCTGCGCCTCCATGCAGATGTCGTGAATGTCTGCGGCGGAATAGCCGTCAGTTATTTTCGCGAGCTGAGAAAGCTCGACGCTGTTCTCCAGTCGAAGCCCCTTGGTGAATTTCTGGAAAAGCATGTGTCGTGCTTCTAGGTCTGGAAGAGGAACGAAGATTCTTTTCTGAAACCTACGAATGAACGGTTCGTCGAGATGCCAAGGCTTGTTGGTCGCGGCCAGGACATAGAGAAAGTCTTTCCTGCCCTTGTCTAAAATTCCGTCCATCTCCTTGATCAACTGGTTTCGCACCCGGGCTTCTCCACCAACCTCCATGAACCTTTCGGCCGTAAGGGAGTCGATTTCATCGATGAAAATTATGCAGGGTTTTCCGCTCCGAGCCTCCTGTCTACACTGGTTAAAAATCTTCGAAACGTTACGTTCGGATTCTCCGAGCCATTTCGACATTACCGATGCCGCATCGAGTACGTAGAAGCCCGCATCAAGTTCGGAAGCGACTGCAGCGGCGAGGAGAGTTTTCCCACATCCCGGAGGCCCGAACAACAGTATACCCCGTGGCCAACCAAGCGGAAAAAGGTCTGGACGTTTTGTCGGAAAAACTATGCTCTCTCGGATGGCCCTCTTCGCCTCTTCGATATTTACGATGTCATCCCAGCGGACTTCGGGTTTTTCACGGAATAGCGCAGACTGTTTCGAACCTAAAGTGGGTTCGGTTGAACCTTCCGATGAGATGGTCACTGCTGGGGCTGAATCATTCTGAAGCTCTTGAATCCGGTTTTGGTACTCCTTGATCTTGTCCGCGTAGATTTTCTTCACGGTTCCGTCGGGAGAAAGCCGATAAAGCTTCCATAGAACATCAATGGCCTCACGATAGAATTTCACCGCCTTGTTTCTCTGACCCATTCTGTCGTAGCTGACCGCTTCACGAGCCCTAAGAGCAGCGATTCGCTCCAATTCCTGAGACATCTCCGCTCCCGACGACCCAATCAACTCTTTATATCTTAACGAGTTGTTTCACGCCGATATTTGGGCACGGCATACACACCGATGGTGTGGAGTATTTGCTCCGTTATTCGCCGATTGTTCTGTGACGGAATTTATATTATAGTGATGGCATGGCCGTTTGGAACGGCAGTTGTCAACGGGTTCAGAGCCTCGGCCGAAGCCCTTCATCAAGGAGGTCATCCTAGAGAACTTCATGTCGCACGAATACAACCGAATTCCCTTCCGCCGGGGCCTGAACGTCATCGTGGGACCAAACGGGGCAGGCAAATCCTCAATCCTTCTAGCCTTGTCAGTGGCCCTCGGTCAGACCTACACGGAAAGAGGACAGAGGCTCAGCGACCTCATAAGGAGGGGAACCGAGGCCGCGAGAGTTGCAGTCGTTTTCGATAACCGACCGGTCGACGGGGTTCGCCCGATTCCCTCGATAGCATCAGACACTGTCTCGATTGTCAGGTTCTTGAAAAAAAGCGGGGAGTACTGGCACTACGTGAATAATCGTTTCAGAACAAAAGCCGAAGTCGAAAACCTCCTCAGCAAATTAGGAATCAACCCTGACAACATCCTCATCGTCATGCATCAAAACATGATTGAACAGTTCGTCAGCAGGGATAGCCGGGAAAAGCTCGCCATGATCGAGGAAGCTGTCGGAGCCGGTGGGCTGCGGGAGAAAATAAGAGACACCGAAGCCAAGCTTTCTGCGCTTCTCGCCGAAGAAGCAATCATCAAGAAGACGTTAGAGGATGCTCGGTCAGCCGTTGATTACTGGAGAGAAGAATACGAGAAGCTGACAGTCCTAAAGAAGCTTGACCAGCAGAAGAACACCCTCGAAATCGAGTACTTTTGGTCAATGGTTAAGGAGGCGGAAAAGTCGAGGGACCGCGTCGCGGAAAAAATTGCCGCAATACAGCGCGAGCTGGAGACAATAAACTCCAAAATAAACGAAGCAACAAGCAACGTGTCATCGTTTTACCGACAGTTGTTGACCGGGTTCAGGGAAAGGGCTTCCGAGGAGATCTTGACAAAATATCTTGATGGTATTGTCCAGTCGGCGGAAGCCCTAGGAAGAGCGCTTGAACGCAAGGAGATCAGAGAATCGGAGCTGAAGGACCTGCGGTACGAGTTGGCTGCTTTAGAGAAGGAGGTTCTTAGGCGAAGGGCTGAGGCCGAGTCGAAGGGATCACGGGTGGAAACGAGCAGAAAACCCTCCGAAATATCAGAGGAGCTGAAGGCTGTTAGCCTCCAGATAGCGGCGCTGGGAACACCTACTCCTCAAGCTGAGGAAATGTATCTAATAGCTGAGTCGAAGTTCCGGGAAGCCGAGCTAAAGGCCCAGCAGCTCGGCGAAAACGCTCGCAAAACATACGCTGAAGCAGAATACCGGAAAGAGAAATGGAGGGAGTTTGTGAGGAATTTGGTCAAGGAGGTCGAGCCAGAGTATCAAAGAATACTTTCGGTGGTCGGCGGCGCCGGCAGGATTGAGCTAAGAAATCTTCACGACATCGATAAAGCATCGGTCGAAATCTACGTCGGCTTTAGAGGAGTCGAGCCAACTCTTTTAGACACCCATACACAGAGCGGTGGCGAAAGGATCGTCGCAACCATGGCTTTCCTGCTCGCACTGCAGAAGTACATCAAATCTCCTTTCAGGGCCGTCGACGAATTCGACGTACATCTCGACCCGCTAAACAGAGAAAGGATAATAAACATTTTGACGTCTGCGGCGAAAAACGACAGAGACACTCAGTACATCATAATCACGCCCGGCAAAATCCCCTACTCCGAGGACATGAACGTCATAATCGTTCAAAACGTCAAAGGCCGTTCCGCAGTTTTCGCGACGGAGGAGACGGAGGTCCTCGCCAGTGACCAGCGTCAAAGTAGCTAAAGAGGAGCTTGAAAGAATCATCGCTTTATGCGAAACAGTGGCGAAAACGGGGACCGACCCCTACAACGTCGACGTCAAGGCGATGCTGACGAAGCTCCGAGGCATTCTGGAAAAAGCTCAAAACTCCGAAATACTTGTCCTTGACGCTGAAACTCTTTACAGGGTTGCGTTAATCGTCGCTCTCCAACACAAGTGGCTGAAGGACAGAGCAGCATCTCTATTCGTCGACAGCCAAATCATCGCACTCAAAATACTTGCCGCCGACAAGAAATCTCTCGCAGCAGCTTTTGTCAGCAGCTGGCGGCCAATCGTCACGTCTGAGCAGCTAACCTCCTACATGTTCAGCAGAGGCCTGGAACATTTCCACAGCCTGCCTAGTAGGTCGTTCGGAAGGGGAATGGAAAGGGTGTCGGTGGAGGAAGTCCGCGTAGAAAATCTTCCAGATGCTTTCTACCTCCGAGAACAGATGGAGGAGTCGTTAAAGAAAATCCATGAAGAAATGCTGGAAATGGGAAGGACATCTGGAGTGGTTGACTACGTCGCATTCGTCACGAAGGATGGCTTGGACAAGGTTTTTGAGAGGGCGTATTTGACCGCGTTCGTCGTCAGCGAAGGGTTTGCGGAACTTTCGAAGAACCCGTTAACGGGAGAAATATCCTTAATTCCTTACGAGAGGAAAAGGCAGCGGAATTTGGTTTCCTCGCTTGTCGTTACAGTTCAAGAAGGTGGTAGAATTGTCTGAGGTCAAGCCCGAACAATCCGCTGCTAGGAGAAAGCTTTCGACGGCCATGGCTATGCTCTTGTTCACAAGTCATCGGCTGCCAGGTGTCCGAGGGTATGAACTCCGTCGTAAGCTGGGAAAAAACTATCTGAAAGTTGTCGAAAGCCTCAACCACAGGCTTGAACCTCTGGGCCTACGCGTAAAAATTCAGTTCGAAACCTCTATCGAGAAGCAGCCCTCTGAAGAGGATTACGACAGGGCTCGTTATTTCATAACCCTTGCGGACCCTATCAGCTTGTCTGATGTTGTCGCAGCAGGATGGCGTGTCGACGAGTTGGCCGTCCTGTCCGGTGCGTTGGCTTTCCTGTTTTCAAGGGGAGGCAAAGCCTCGAAAAAGGAAGTGTCCGAACTTCTTGAGTCGAAGATTCCGAAGTGGCGTGTCGAATCTGCCCTCGAGAAATTTGTCAGGAGAGGGTATTTGGTCGACCTCGGTGACGGAACTATTTCAGTTGGCTGGAGAGCGGTGGCCGAGGTTGACCAGAAACAACTTCTCAAATCACTTACCGAGCTTCAAAGCAGTCAGGAAGGGACTAGGACGCAAACATAGCTTGAAGCTTCCTCTTCTCCGTATCGACTATCAACTCCACGAGCCTAACGCCAATAGACTGCTCCTTTTGAAGGATTTCCAACGCATCTTCTACATCGACGAACTTGCTTGCCAGCGTGAAGACAGCGGCCTTTCCATATTTATTGACGAGCTCAGCCGTCCTCAGTGCTTGTTTTTTCAGAATTTTTTCTTGTTTGTTAGCCGGACTACCTTTTCTCGCCAGTAGGTTCATGATTTTTTCAGGCTCTTCTCGGACTACACCGAGCATCGATGAACCGCATGCTGGACAGGACGGCTCGAGCGGAATTTCTTTGACGGCCCGTTTCTCGTGCCAGCCCCAGCATGCGGTGCAGACCAACGTGACCGGTTCGTTGTTCAGCCTACCCCTCACGGCGTTGACAACAAGCCTTTGCAAACGGTCCGACGCTATGACATCGATGTCGCTGGCGTACCTGTTGACCGTCAAGCGGGCTAAGGGAGAAGGCTCGAGTCTTTTTACCACCGAAAAGATAACCTCACCCGAAGCAATTTTCTTAAGAATAGAATGAGCTTTCGAAGCGTCAAAGTCCGCGAAAATTGAATGGTTAAAGGCCTCTTCATAGACCACGGTGTCCTTCAGCATCTCTGCGAGCTTCGAAGCGCTTACGTCGAGTATGCTGGCTTCTTTAGCAATCATGCCCATCTTCCTCGCGACATGCACCAACCTCCTGCGGAAAAGGCTTGAAGATTCAACCGCTTTCGTGAAAACCTGTTTCCAGTATCTATCGTCGGCGAGTTTCTTGATGCTTTCGGCGACTGTTTCGGCCGTGATTTCACGGGATTTGAAGACGATGCGGTAGGCGTCCTGCTGGACCGTGACAGCCGCTCCCAGGGATTCTGAAACGTCGAAGGCGATCATCCGGGCCAAGGTTCGGTTGGGCTTGAGACCACCGCAAACATGCAGAACGGCGTATTCGGGAGTTTCTTCGAGGAGGATTGTGTGGTCGGACGGAACCGGCAACCCATTTTCAACATGACCAACCACCTCCCGCAAAGATTTTTCAAACAAACGCATGTCCATCATGTATTCTCGACTCAAAGATTCGAGCAGTTGTTCAGCCTTTCCGGCTTTCAGGGCTTCTGCGTACCTTCGCCTGATGGCTCCAACCTCTTGGGCTATCTCGTATGGAACAGGAATTTCCTCCCCAACCCAGGAGGGAACAGCGCCTTCGAGGCTGTCGAGAGCAGCCACGTATATTCTCTCGCCGCCGGTCTGTATTATTTCCCATGCCTTACCCATAAGGATAAACCGGGTCCCGGGCTCACCGTACTCCGCAACAAATTCTTCATCCAGTATCCCAACGGGTTCCCCGTTTGACTCGTTGACGACGAGATACTGTTTTTCCTCCGGAATCATTGTCAAGTTGTTGAAATAATATTCGTAAAGCGTCGTCGTTCTTGGAGAAATTTCGATTTTACCATCGGAGGTCAAGAATGCAGCTCCTAGTTTCTCGAGATGCTGAGCCGTCTTTAGCAACTGCTCTTCTGAGAGGTTCCTGAAACAGTAAGAACGTCGGAAAACTTTCAAAACGTGTTCGATGCTGGTCTGCTTACGCTCTATGAGAAACCCGGCAAGCTGATGGGCTAAGACATCATAGCTGTTTTCGAAGACGTCGACCTCTTCTATCATGTCGTTATAGGCACGTCGTGTTATCACGATGCTTTCTAAGGCATCGTCTGAGTCGGTCACTATCACTACTCCTTTGGCTGTGCCGGTGACGGTGTGGCCGCTTCTTCCAACTCTTTGAACAAGCCGCGTAACCTCACGGGGTGAGTTATACTGGATGCAGAGCTCGATTCGCCCGACATCGATACCCATCTCGAGCGATGACGTACAGACAACACCGGCCAACCCTCCTGTCTTTAGAGCTTGCTCAGCACCGATTCTCGTTGTTTTTGAGAGGCTTCCGTGATGGATTCCGATGGGGGCCGATTCATCCCATGCCCGAAACCTGTTGGTGAGAATTTCGGCAAGCGGCCGAGTGTTTGTAAATACAAGCGTGGATTCGTGTTGTTCGACAAGCCTCCTGATGAGGTTCATACGTGCGGCCACCTCCGGGTGAACGGAGAGCTTCTCGGCAAGCTCAAAATCCTCGGAAACGGGTGAAGGAAACTCAACCGATATGCGGAGAGACTTTACGATGGGGACTCTTACAATCCGACAATCACGGCCAACGCCGACCAAGAAAGAGGCAATTTTCTCCGGACTACCAACGGTCGCAGAAAGCCCTATCCTCTGGAAATCTCGTCCGCATAATTCAACTAACCTTTCGAGTGCAATCGAGAGCTGGCTTCCGCGTTTGTCGCCGGCGAGCTCGTGTACTTCGTCAACTATCACAGCCTCCACTCTTTTGAGATGCTGCCGGAAAAGCCGAGCCGTCAGGAGAATCTGAAGGGTTTCGGGAGTGGTTATGAGTATTGTCGGAGGTGAAAGAGATTGTGTTCTTCTTTCGCGGAGGCCGGTGTCGCCGTGTCTCACACCGACGGTCATGTCGAAGCGGCTGGCCCACCATTCAATTCTGTCTAGCAGGTCTCTGTTTAACGCTCGGAGAGGAGTTATGTATAAGATCTTGACCCCTTCAAAATTAGTGGAAACCAAAAGTCGGTTAAGCAATGGAAGAAGAGCGGCCTCTGTTTTGCCCGTGCCAGTTGGTGCCATCAGCAAAAGGTTCAGCCCTTCTAGAATCTTGGGGATGCTTTTTAGCTGCGGTTCGGTCAGTCGACCAAATTTTTCAAGAACCGCGTCCCTCAGCGGTTTGGCGAGTAGGTCCAAAACCTCGAAGCTTTCATTTGACATAGTTCTATCCAGCTTCTTCGACTAACTTGGCCCCGCACATCGGACAAAAAACAGACTCAACCGGAATAACGCTAGTACAGAACTTGCATATCTTCATCGCCTGCTCTGCCGGCTGAACCAAAGGATACTTTTGTTCTTGCTGCGGCGCGACCTCTTTCCGGAGCTCCTCCTTCACCTCCGAAACAGGTTGTTTCTCAACTTTCGGCAGCTGCTTCGCAGGGAATAGGCTAGCGGAGAGGTATCCAGCCCCGGAAGCGAACAACGCCGTGGCGCCAAGAACCAAACTTCTGACTATCGGAAGGTCGGAAGCGATCGGAGAAGGTGTCCAGAGATTAAACCCTAAGAAATAGACGATGACAAACGAGGTAAACCCACCCAACACCGTCGCCAAAGCCGCCACCGCCGCCGAACCCGCCACGAACCCGACAACCAATGCGGTGACAACGACTGAGAAAACAACGATTTGCAGCTGGTTATCCGACATCTGCTCGATTAAGTAGTGTAAGAACGATATCGCGAAACCTAGAGCCGTGCCGGCAGCCAGACGACCGAGAGTCCGCATCGCAACCAGAATACAATTTTGGACGGTTGATAAAAAGGCTATCTTACTATACTTTTCTCAAATTACTCCACGTCCATTCCGAAGGTAGTCTTTAGCATCTGCCGGAGTATGACGAGTTTTTGGATGTCGTTGGCTCCTTCATAAATCTTGAATATTTGCGAATCTCTGAGAAATCTTTCGACCAATCCGTCGGTCGCGACTCCCACGCCGCCGTGGACGTTTATAGCCTTGAGAGCGGCTTTTTCCGCCACTTCGGTCGCGAATAGTTTGGCCATGGACGCTGCGATAGCTGCCTCGGGTTTGTTTTTGTTGGCCATCGTGGCGGCCCAGTAGACCAATAGGCGTGCGGCTTCGAGCATGGTTAGCATTTCGCTGACGTGAAACTGAACCGCTTGGAAATGTATCAGAGGCCTTTCAAAGACGTTTCTCTGGAGCGAATACTGCAAGGTTTTCTCGAAACAAGCCTGAGCAACGCCCACAGCTTGAGCTGCAACACCGATCCTTCCGTGGTCATAGGTTTCCATCGCTATTTTGAAACCCTTACCTTCTTCGCCGACAACGTTCTCTTCCGGAACAAAGACATTCTCCAAGATTACTTCATTGGGATGACTGCCGCGAATGCCCATCACTTCAATCTTCTCTCCTACACGAAATCCAGCGGCATCCCGTTCTACGATAAAGAATGTCAATCCATGATGACGTTGCTTCCTACTGGGGGGTGGAGAGGTGCGCGCAAGAACTATGAAATACTCGGCTTTGTCAGCTCCCGATATGAAGTATTTCCTCCCGTTGATTATCCATCCGCCGTCTGTTTTCTTGGCAGTCGTCTCAATTCCCGCAACGTCGGTGCCGGCTCCGGGCTCGGTCGTCGCATGCGCGGCATGCTTTTCCCCTTTCGCGATGGGTGGCAAGTATTTTCTCCGCTGTTCCTCAGTTCCGTAGGCCATCACGGGGAAGGCAAAAAGAGAATGAACGAGGGTTGCCACCGTAAAGGCCGGGCAAATCCTCGAAACCTCTTCGACGAACAATGCAACATACATGATATCGGTTCCCTGGCCGCCGTATTTTTCCGGGATGCCCAGACCGAAATACCCCTGCTTCGCGGCTTTTTCCAGCAACGTGCTGGGTATTGAGTTTGTTTTCTCGATTTCTCTAACCATCGGCTCAATTTCCCTCTCGGCGAAAGCCCTCACCGATTTTCTGAATAATTCGTATTCCTC
>JAVQUC010000011.1:0-41060 GCA_033580815.1 Candidatus Caldarchaeum sp.
GGCGTAAACCTTGTTGAAAGTTCAGGTCTTTTCCGAAAAAGAGCGGTGTGAGGGCGACATGCATCAGCACAGCGTTCCGATATATATCTGTAGAACCAGAGGCTTAGAACAAGGTGCTTAGGCTGTTTTCCAACGCCACGTCTCTCCTGTCCACGTAAGCCCCAGCCTCTGCTTAGTTTCTCTGAACAGGTTGATGGCTTTTTCGAGAAATTCTCTGTCGGCGGCTTTAACTTGGCCGTATTCGAGGGCGTCGAAGACGAGGAGGTTGGGCCTTGCTATCTCTTGTAGGAAGGCTTCAGGACTGTATCCGATCGGGTCTACGCCCGGTCTCTTGAGCACGCCGTAGTTTTCCGCCGCATCGCTGGAAAGTTTCCGGGAGACGACCAAGACGTCGACGTCGCTATACTCCGTCCACTCACCTCTGACATACGAGCCGAAAACCACGACAAGCAACGGCTCGAAGTTCTCCGTAAGCCATTCAAGATATTTTTCCAACCTATGCCTCAACTGCTCTAACAACTCTCGACGCCTCGTCCAACGCTTTCTCCGCGTCTTCCAGCGTGTAGTAGTCGATTGGAGCTCCTGCGTGAAAGGTGTTGACGTATCGGGATTGGAGATAATGCCTGTCCAAGTTTAAGGCCAGTCTTTCAAGCTCAGACAACTCCTCGACGCCGAGCTCGGCCGCTTTCCTCAAGATTTCAGCCACGCTGTGGCCCCGCCCCTCAATACCATGATATGCCAGCAGCGCTTTGGCGGCGAACTCGGCGGCTTGGTGGGCGAAGAAACACGAAGCCCAGTAGTGGCCGTCCTTCATGGAATCCCGGGCCTGACTCAACGCAGCGGACGCCATTCTCAGCCAGTCGCCCCACCTCCTCAAACCACAGAACAGCCGACGTAAACACGATATAAACACGTCAGAACAAGTCGTCTGCCATCAGAAGGATGAAGATTGGCGGTGTTAAGTAATGTAAGCGGTGAGACGGTCATATGGCGGTTGGCGTGGTCGCCTCTATGGGAACGAGTCCTCCGGTTTTGTCGGAGTTTGTCGACTATGTTGAGCGAACAGAGAAAATTGGGAGAGTGGTTGTTCTTTCTATGAAGGAGAAAATGGTTAGGGATAGCACTCCTGTCGCGGCCGCGGCAGTGAGTGAGAGGTTTCCACACATAAGTCGACGTAGTTGAGATGCCGTTGGCTGACATTAGCTCCGAGGATGAGAAATATGTTTTCATGGAGTTTGCGGCGAAAGCGGTCGCGGATGTTAGGAGAAAAGCCGACCGTCTCTATCTTTGTCTAGACGGTGGGCGGAAGGAAATGGTTGCTTCGATGATGCTGATGGCCCAGCTGGCGAACGTCGACGCCGCCTATCACGTTGTTTCCTTAGATGTTAAGGCCTTTAACGCGGCCTTGGAGCGAATCCGGAAGAACATCGAAGATTTGGCCGGAAGCCCTTCCCCCAACGACTACTACAAACAACACAGAGACATTTTCGAGCCGGTCATGTATCCGCCACCGTCCAGCTACAGGATCGTCGCTGTCCCAATAATTCCGTACCCGCCCGAAACCATACGAGCGCTTAAAGCGCTATTTTCCAGTCAACAAGGCCCGCGAAAAACCACCGTGTTCAGCGAAGAATTTCTAAAACGGTTGGCAGACACGGGCTTCGTTAGCCTCACAAAAGACAAGATAAACTTCACAGACCTTGGAAGCAGGTTTTACGAACCTGTCCTCAACCATCTAATATAGGGACAGCTCGAAAACATGCAAAAACTTTAACCTTTCCTGCTCGCGGTGGTTTCATAGGCGGGCAGACAGCCGCTGTGCAGGTGACTGGATATACAGAACCATGCAAAAACATCTTCATAATCGACGGCCAACAAGCCTGGCCGACCACCCACGGCAGCGAGGCCACCGCCAAACTAACTGACGAAGAGGCCATGATCCCCGTTCCCGAAGGCTTTGCTGTGATACTGGCGGAGGATGTCGCAGAATCGGTTGACGTGGCTATGAACTTCGAAAAAATTAAGACGAGATTGAGGAAGCACGTTGTCAGGAATTTTAAAAGCTCGCGTTGTTCCCAGCGCGGGGGTCTTTTCGTGACAGGAAAAATTTCCGAAGGCCCGTCGCTCGACCAACTTTGTCCAGCAGTCGACGGGGTGATTGTCTGAAAGACAAAGTTTAAGGCTCTTTTTACTTCTTTCAGCGCCTCTAAAGATTTATATGTCGTTTAATCAGTCACATGAGTGATGGCTGAACATTCTAATGAACCAGAAAAGGAACAAGTTATACCTCGTGGCGTAAGTCCCCTACATATTGTTTTGACGGCTGTAATGGCTGGGGTGCTGGCTCTGATGATCCTTTTTGCGGCTGTAACGACAACGGTAGTGCCGGGTGTGGCGGCTCTGTACCCCGCAACCGCTTTCGAAGTCACCTTCGGAATATGGTTCGGAGTATGGGGTGCCATAGCTTCCTACATCGGGCTAGTGATCGCTGGTACTTACGGCGGCTGGTTCCCGTTACCCCTCGGAATAGTCCTTTCACTTAGCGATTTCGCTGCGGCAATGATTCCAGCTGCGGCTTTTCGTTTTTTCAAGGCAAACCCTGCCCTTGTGAGCAAAAAAGATTGGGCGGTCTACATCCTTTTTGGCGTCATTCTCTCCTCGGTCATCCCATCGCTGTACTACAACTTGATAAATTTGTCAATCGGATGGCTACCGGGCTGGGAGGCGTTTTGGCTGGCGGTGTTCAGCTGGAATGTCGGGAACTACATCGTCACCACTGTCATAGGCATACCGTTGCTTAAGCTAGTAACACCCTATGTCAAAAAGACTGGATTGTACGTAGAGCGTTGGCTGTCCTGATGGTGGCAAAACGCGCCTTCATCTTTTATCTACCAGAATCATCACCCTTCCTGAAAGCCAATGCAATATCTAAAATGGTATACGTGATAGCGGTTAGTGTCGCGGCGTTGTCCGTCCTCGATTTTTATCTGAATTTGGCTATTATGTTGTTCACTATAGTGGTGTTGTTTGTAGCCAAAGTCCCACTAAGAAACCTGAAAACGTGGATGTACGGATTCACTTTCATGCTGACATTCCTTACGACAATTTACACATTAGTGAGCAAAGTACCTGGAGAAAACATATACGTAACTTTTCCATGGGGAACGTACATCTCTGAAAATACTTTGCCAAGGGCTTTCTCGGTGATGTTTCGGATATGGTCGATGATTTTTGCTGCGATGGTTTTCCTTTCAACGACAACTGATACAGATATTATCACATCGTTAGCTAGATTTCGAATTCCATACACGTTCAGCTTCTTGATATCCCTTTCACTAAGGTCTGTGCAGATTTTTGCGGATGACTGGAAAACTATTATTGAAGCGCACTGGTCAAAAGGTGTTGACCTAAACAAGGGTAGCATCCTCCAGAGACTTCGAAACTATGTCTCTCTTTCCATACCGCTGATAATAATTACTCTCAACCGAATAAGAGATATAGATTTCGCTGCGGAGGCGAGAGGCTTTAGACTCGGCATCAGGGAAAGAAGTTACATCGATAAATTCACTTGGAAAATTCATGATACAGCAGTAGTTATCATGTCGGTCGGGTTGATCTTTGTGGTACTCAACCTAGCGGTCTTCTGAAATTGGTCGCCTGTCAAACAAGTAGTTTTAGAGCCTCTTCCACGGTTATAGGGTAGTCACTGCCTTCCGCAATTTTTTCGAAAAACTGATTTATTGGAGGCGGATGTAGAAAAGCTCTTTCCATAACTGATTTTTGTTTAAACATAGTTCTTACAGGGCCGTCATAAATTATTTCACCTCGACTCATAACCACAACTCGGCGACAATGTTCTGCCACAAGTCTAACACTATGTGTGATTATTATGATTGTGATTCCTCGTTCGCGATTTAAATGATTTAATAGCTGCATAATTTCCTTCGATCCCTTCCAGTCCTGACCGGTAGTCGGTTCGTCCACCACGAGCACCTCAGGATCGATACTTAAAACTGAACCGATCGCCAACCTTCTTCGATGACCCTTACCCAATGAAAAAGGATGTTGGTCTCTATACTCTGTCAAGCCGAGCCACTCCATAATATCCATAGCTCGCCGCATGGCCTCATCACGAGGAACGCCGGTTTTCAGCGGACCAAACATAAGTTCTTCCATGACAGTTGTGCAGAATAATTGGTGATCGGGATTTTGGAAAACATATCCAACACGTCGAGGAAGTTCCCTTACCCTGGGTCCAGGTATTTCAATGTTGCAGATAGTCAATTTGCCCTGAGTAGGTTTCAAAAGTCCGATCAAATGCTTTGCAAGAGTTGTCTTTCCAGACCCATTTTGACCCATGATAGCTAAAAACTCTCCTCGATGAACTTGCAGATTAACTCCTCGAAGAGCTGTGGTTCCATCGGGGTAAACGTAGGTGAGGTCATGCACGGAAATCTTTATTTCGTCTTCGTCCTTCATCTCGATACCGTCTCTCACGACCCTGTCGAATGTTGGACGCAGCAAATTGCGGGGAAAAATTTCGACAGCTTCTTCTATGTTTATCGGTAAGGGATTTTCCCAAACACCCCTTTTCCGCATTTCGTGAAAAAGCTTCGTGACGTCTGGGACAGTCTCGCCTACGCTCTCGATTGTTTCAACTTCTTGGAGAAACGACCGAGTCGGCAGGTCTAGTTCAATCCTCCCTCTGTTCATTAGAATCAGCCTATCGACGTACTTCGACAACTCTTCTATTTCATGGTCGATGATAACCAGAGTTGAATCCGTGGTTTGCTTTACTATTTTGATTGCTTCATAGACTTCCTTCTTGCCAACCGGGTCTAGGTCGCTTACTGGCTCATCTAGAACGAGGATCGGTGGGTTTAGAACTAGAATGGACGCTAACGCAACCCGCTGTTTCTGACCACCCGACAATTCGGTCGGAGTCTTATCCAATAAGTCGTCTATTCGCAGTAGTTCGGTAACCCATTTGATCCGCTGCTCCATCACATCGATCGGAAGGGAGTAGTTTTCCATACCGAACGCTAACTCGTTTTTGACCCGCATGCTCACGAACTGTGTTTCAGGGTCTTGGAAAACGATTCCCGTTAAACGCGTGAGATCGCTTAGCTTACTATTTAGGACTGATTTACCGAAAACCAATACATCTCCTCTTAGGGTTCCGCGGATGCGGTGGGGGATGAGACCATTCATGCATAGTGATAGAGTCGTCTTGCCAGCACCCGAGGGGCCAATGATGCCGACGCTTTCCCCTCTGTTTATCTGAAGGTTTATGTTTTCGAGTGCCCAATGGGTATCTCCGAAGTATTTCCAACTAAACTTCCTGAATTCTATCGCATACATCTTAGAGGTCACATCAAGCCGGACCTATGATTGGATTTATGACTCTCATCGTCTTAGATTCTACCAACCCTCTATCCGTTATTGCGTATTCGGGGATCGCAGTAATCGAGAAGAATATCATATACATGAATGGAGACGGCAGCCTACATCCAAGTTGTCTCGCAACGTCGTCAAGCATAGTCTCTTTTCGAGCCATCTCATGTGGCTCGATGTCAGCAACTATACCTGCCAATGGTAGTTTTAGAAACTCGATTACTTGCCCCTCCTTCACGACTACCTGCCCTCCCTGATTTCGTATCACATGGTTCACGGCCTCGGTCATGTCCGCTGGATCACTTCCGATGCAGATGATGTTGTTGTCATCCGGAGCAGTTGATGAGGCAATAGCGCCTACCTCAATGTTAAAACCTGAGACAAGAGCCACGGCAACACGTCCTCGTTCATGATATCTATCAACGACGGCGATGTAGTTTACGCCGTGGCTTGGAGTAGCTTGGACTTCGCCATTCTTGACCGGAAGCGTTAAATGCATCCCGGTTCTGATGAAGGGTATTTCTTCGGAAATTTTCATCGCGAGAACTTTAACCTTATCGGTTTTCACATCTGTTCGAAGCTTGAACTCGCGGGGGAGAACTGGTCGACGTTTTATCGTTTTTTTAATCCATCTCTGCCTTTTCGGTGGTCGAAGCTCTACAAGCATTTTCCCCTCGGACGCTACTAAGACGCCGTTTGCGATCACTTTGTTGACACGGAATTTTTCAAGGTTTTCGACTATGAGTATGTCGGCGTATCTTCCGGGAGCTATGCAGCCGACAAGATGGTCTATGCGGTATATTTCGGCACAATTAATGGTGGCTAACTGGATGGCTTTCAAAGGGTCTAAACCTTCAGCTATCGCCGTTCTCACGAGGTTGTCCAGATGACCCCTTGAGATGACGTCACTAGCGATCACGTCGTCAGTACAAAACGCAACTCGTCTAGGACTTGCCCCATATTCAGTAATGGCCTTCACATTCTCCTTCAAAAGGTGGGCTACGCTTGATTCGCGAAGCATGACGTGGAGACCAAGCCTCATTTTTTTCAACGTCTCCGCTGCGCTGTAAGACTCGTGATCGGCTCGCAAACCAGCGGCCGTAATGATTGTGAGTTGCCGGTCGTCAGCCATGGGAGCGCATCCGTATACCGGCAGTCGGTTCTTCGCCGCGAGCTTGATCGCGGAGAGAACATCCGGATCCCTTTCTAGAATGAACTCTTTAACAGTTTCCCAGACTCCGACGCATCTTTCAATACGCTGAGCATACCTGTGTTGTTTTGGTCCGAATTTGTGTCCAACGGTTGAGGGGGGGATGGTGTAGGGTAGTTTGCTGGGTGCTCCCCAGAAAAGCTTCAAGGGGGAGCGCTCGGCTTCTTTTAGAAACTCCTTCACCCCCCTTAACCCACAAACCACGTAGATCTGGTCTAGTCCAGATACGATACTGGTCGTGCCGTAAGGAAGTACGAGTTTTGCGAACATGGTTAGAGATAGCTTACTGCACTCGACGTGCAGATGTCCATCTATCAAACCGGGAACTAGATAATGGGATGAAGCATCGATGATCTTTGTGCCGGCTCCCATGAACTCTTTGGCATCATGAAGAGCCAGAATTCTGTCGCCGAAGATTGCAATGTCTGCTTTGTAGATTTCCTCGGTACATACGTTGACTAAGTTTCCATTTTCTATGATGGTGTCAGCTTTAACGCCTTTGACTACACTATTCAGAAAAATTTCGTTCAGCATGTTTACGGGAACGAATTTTCCATTATATGAATCTTTAGAAAACGTTGCGTGCTGAAAGAAAAAAATTAGCTCTTACCTTGGATTACAATGTCCTTTGTGGTTTTGGAAAACGACAAATGCATTTGAGCGGGAGCTCTTAAAACCAGGCTCAGTCGTTCGGGATCCATTTCAGCAGTTCTTCGACCCTAACCAGCATGGATAGATATCAAGCATGGTTCGGGGTTTGGACTATATTAGAATCTAGAGAGAGGAAAGGGGCTGCTACGGTTGAGTTGATCGTTAAATTAATAGTGGATGGGTGATTGTTCGCCGGGTTGGCTATATGAGTTAGCTGTGTTCGCCTTTTTGGGTTGAAGGTCACGTGGGTCGGTTCGAAGGTTTGAGTGCATGGGGGCTGTGTTTAAAGCTCCGGCTGCTCCATGTTTGTATGGGTTGAAGCGGCTGAGCCTATTCGATAAGCCTTCGTTGAAGAATCCGTTGACGATTCTGGGGTTTGGCGGCTGGGCCGATGCGGGAAATGTTTCGACTTTGTCTCTTGCTTATTTGCGGGAGTCGGAGAACGCCGCGAAGCTGGGCTACATCGACGTTCACGACTTGCTAGACCACACCCACCACAGGCCTTTCGTAACGATTGAAGGCGGGTTCATCAAGGAGCTTGAGATGCCGTCCTTTGACGTCCACTATTCGTTGAGGAGGGAAAGGGATTTGATACTGGTCAGCGGCTACGAGCTTTCCCATGGTTGGAGGGAGTTTGTCTCCGCGTTGTTTGAGCTGATGGAAACCTTCGGGTCAACAACCTTGGTCACGGTAGGTGGACTAATCGACAACACACCCCATACGAAGCCCGTGAGAATATCCTTCCTAACCACGAGCCAGGTCATGTACGCCAAAGCAATGGCCCAGGGGTTGAGGCCATCCAACTACACCGGCCCCGCGTCAATGCACAGCTACATTCTCAAGAACAGCGGCGAAAAAGGAATCGATGCGATGTCGATATGGGGTCATGTGCCCAGCTACCTCAACACACCCAACCCACGCGTGGTCCTCGCGGTCCTCGAAAAACTCTCGTCAATCACCGAAACGGAGCTCAACCTAAACCGACTCTACGTAGAGGCTGCGCTCTTTGAAAGCAAAGTCAATACGATCGTCGAAAACGATGAAAGGCTGAAGGAAATAATCAAAGATTTGGAGAGAGACTATGATGAGGAGGAGAGAAGGCCTTCTTACATCGATTGAAACGTAGCTGATGCATGCTTTGGTTTTTCAGGTGCTAATTGTGTAGACCGGAACGATTTAGCATCGAAAGAGGTGATTGAGAAGGCTGCTTATCAGATGCTGGTTTATCCGTAATGGTTAAACTAGATTGTTTACTGGTTTGTGGATGGAGTATGGGCCTGAAGCGAAAGCTGTTCATCGTGATGTTTGCTGTTTCGTTGGTTACCGCGTTAGCTGTGATGACTTTTCTGACGCGTTCGCCAGCCGCGAACATCGAGGACCGGGATCTCTCTCTCTGGAGAGAGCGCGGAGCTTTCTCGAGTCGCAGTTTGTCCCGGAGGCCGGGTTGCTGCGGGCGGCGGTTTATGCTGAGCCGGACAGACGGAGAATCTACATCGCCTCCGACAACCTTTTGGCTTCGCGGGCTTTCAACGCGCTGAAAAGTGAGATGGGGAGAATCATCGCCGAGAAGCTAGCCGCCGAGCATGGAAACGGGTTTAACGGAAGGCACGAAGTGTTGTTCGGCGCGGACATTCCGGACGAGTTCTACGTCCATACAAACGTCAAAGTCGGAGAGATCAAGTCGGAGAAATTTGAAGCAGTTTTCGAAATTATGTTCGAGAAACCGGATACTTCCCGTAGGCTGGATGACTGGGATGAATACGCCGACCTCATTGTCTACAGGGCTCTGGACAAAGCTTTTCGCGGCGAAGACGCCTCTTCTTTGTTCAGGAAGCTTCTGAGAAGATGGGATGGTTTTGGTTTCAGAGACAAGGCCTTCGAGGCGGAGAAACGATACGAGACCTACAAAGTTGCTTTGGCGCTGTACTTGTGCCAAATTTTGAAGACGCGGAACGAAGGTTGTCCAGCCGACGAGTCGGTGGTCGGCAGCTGGCGTAATCTGCTGGGGTTGATGCAGAGGGAGGACGGCGGCGTCGTAACCCATTACGTCGTAGAAAACGGAAAGCTTAAACCCGTGGGAGACGCGAACGTCGAAACAACGGCCATCGCGGTTCTAGCGCTCACCACGACGAGCTGAAAACGTCGAACATGGCCCGCACCGAAGACGGAGACACCTTCGTCGTCATCAGCCGGTTCGCGGTGACCCGGTCTTTGCCTTTCTATGGGTACAGGCTTTTTAACCGAGTTCTCGTGTGAAAATAGTGAGGCTAGGCGTTGAGCATAAGGCGGGAGGCTTTGTTGTGGATGAATCAAGCGGAAAGCGATTTGAAGAAAGCGGAGAACGACGTCAAAACCTCTGATTTCGACTCGGCGGCCTTCTGGTCCCATCAAGCAGCTGAAAAGTCTTTGAAAGCTCTACTTGTTCATTACGGAAAGGCCTATCGGGGGCACGACCTAGTAGATATGGGGAAGATATTGAGGACGGATTTCAACCTTGACATCACAACGATAGAGAAGGAGCTTCGGGAGCTGACCATGCATTACACGGTTTCACGTTATCCTGATGCCGCAAACTCGCTACCCTACGAGCTCTATGACAGAGAAAAGGCCGTTGAGTTGGTTGAAAGGGCTAGGCGGGTGGTCGAATGGGCAAGGCAGCGTCTGCGTTGACGAGTCAACAGCGACTTCTTGAATCGTTGAAGAGTTTCATCGCGGACGTGAAAAGGGTTTGCGCGGAAAAAGGTCTGGTTTTCAGGGCTGCTTACTTAGTGGGTTCGAGGGCGAGGGGCGACTATGTTGAGGAAAGCGACGCCGACGTAGTTGTCGTGGTAGACGATGTCGGAAAGATGAACAGAATCCAGAGGATGCTGTTGCTCGTGGAGGTTCTGATACCGGAGAATGGACGGGGCATGACTTGGTTTGGGTAACCGAGCTAAGAGGGGAGGCGGTCAAAATAGGTAAATCCTGTGTTCACTCGAGTTCTGTAGAGAATGAAGTGCTTATATCCGGATTAAGAATAATCTTTTGATGGGGTTTTAGGGGTGTTGAGGGTCCTCGGGGTTTTGTTTGTCTTTTCGCTGGTTTTTGTTTACGGTGATGGAGCGGCTCCTGTTGACCCTTACTATGTTTTAAGCCCAGTGTCTCCGGCTTTGGAGCGTTTCGAAGGCTTCACCGTTGTCGGAAGAGGTTTCTCGTTGAACGCTTCTAGGCTTGTGCCCGGCGTTTATGAGGTTACGGCATTTTGGCCGGACTTGGATGGGGTTGTCGTGGGCACGCTGACTTTAGCGGTAAACGATGGTAATGTTGCGTCGTCGATGGTTCTTGCGTTGAGGGATGTCTCGGTGAAAGTGGTTGGCCTGCATGGCCGAAGCCTCGAAGGAGCTGTGATAAGTGTGAACCCGTATCTGCTGAGGGAAGGAGATTATCAGAACAGCCCGGACGGCACGACATCTTTCCTCCGGATGCCCGACGGAGTCACCTACGAGTTCAAAGCCTCTTGGACGAGCATCTTCGGGAAAACAGCCGAAACAACCGTCAGAGACACGGCCGCTGGAATTCAACGAAGAGGGAACATCGTGTTGCCGGTTGACGATGCCGTGATTACGGTTTTGGATGTTTTGGGGCGGCCTGTAGCCGGAGCGGAGGTCTTCGTCGAAGGAATATCGTTGGGTGTTACCGATTCCGAGGGCAGGGTTTTGGCGGCCTCGGTGCCGCTGGAGAACGAATACAGGCTGGCTGTCACGAAGGACCGTTCGGTCGTCGGTGAAGAACGCGTTAGGTTTGCTGTTTCGAAGCCAGCGACAACCATCGTCGTCGGCATCTATGACGTGACTGTCTTCGTGAGGGGCTCCGCTGGCCAGCCGATAGCCGGCGCCGTCGTCGAACTTTACAAAGACGGTGTTCTGGTTGCTACGTCTACAACCGACCCATCAGGCAAAGCGGTTTTTCCGAAAACCATCGGAGCAGACTACATGGTTCGGGCGAGCTACGGCGAATACACAACAAGCACATCCCTGCCCAAAGGCGTAAGAACGGCCATCCTCCAGCTCGACATATTTACCATGTTGCTCGGCGTCCCTTTGAGCTTCCCAACGACGGTCGCAATTATCGCGGGAACGGTTTTAGCAGTGGTCTTGGTTGCTGTGGCTGTCAGCGAGCTTGTCAGATGGCGGGGCAGACGCATCGGAATTCACAAAGTTGAGAAATGAGCCGGCTGCTCGCAGCTATGAAGCATATCCGCTGTTGGCGATAATTCATTTTCTTCTTATCGCGAAAACGCCGAGTAGGGCGAGGATTATCAGGAGTAGACCGAGCGTTATCAGCGGGTTGACCAGCGGAGTGGTCAACAACCCAATCCCAACCGCCGTCGACAAAGCCCCCCAAACCAGATGATAGACCCTGTCCTTGGAGAAGACGGCGTAGACTATGGTGTAGCCTCCGAAAACTGAAAGAAGGACCGCGATGCCCTGTAGAAGGTCGAACGCCACAGCCCCTGTTCCGGTCAAGACGAGTAGGACGCCGGCCGTCAAAACCACCGTGATGGCTGCTCCCGAGCCGTAGGATATCAAGCCAGTTTTGCCCCGCATTCAGGGCAGAACTTTGAACCCTGTGGCACGTCGTGGCCGCTCGGGCATTTGTTGCTCGTCGGCTGAGGAGCCATCGGCTTCCCGCAGTTTGTGCAGAATTTGGCGCCCTGTTGGTTTTGGTGGCCGCAGTGGGGGCAGACGACCAGCACGGTCGGCTGTTGCTGAACTGGTTGCTGGAAAAGCGGCGGGATAATGGCTATTCCAGCACCGACTGCTGCTCCCTGGCTCTGAGAAAGCGCTTCAGCGGTTTTCGTAACCGTCTGCATCCTCAAAACTTCAGCGGCCGAAACTCCTTGACGCAGGAAAAAGATACGGTCTCTCCATTCAGCGGTTGTGTCGAGGCCTTCGAACTTGACGTCGACGAGCTCCAGGCCAATGCGGTTGAAAGCCTGGCCTACGGCGTTCTTGGTGAGGAGGCTCGTTTCGTCAAGCCTTCCATATACTTCGGCTATGCCGTGCTGGCTGAGTTCGTCGATGACGGCTTCGTTGAAGTAGGCTCTGAGAAATTCTTGGAGCTGTTCCGTTCCGTAGGCGGACTGGGAGCCGACCGCTTCTTGGACGAAGAGGTTGGGGTCTGAAACTCTGAACCAGAAGCTGCCGAAGAACTTGAGCGGAGCAAGTTCACGGGTCTGGCCCTGGGCACCGAACTTGCCCTGAAACTGTTTGAGCGAAACGAAGATGACCGTGGCCTTGAAGGGAACTTTTTCGAAGCCCGCAATTCTCGAAAGAACTTTCGTCAACAACGGAAGGTTCGCCGTCGTGAGGACATGCCTACCCGCCCTGAAAACGTCGTAGGCTTTTCCGTCCCGGAAGAAGACCGCGGCCTGAGTTTCTTCGACGATGAGGTTGCTTCCCCATTCGATTTCGTCGATGGGATAACGCCAGACGATGTCTCCTTCCCTGGCTCCAACCCATTGGATTACCTTTGGCATTAGCCTACCACCTCCGCCAAGCCTTTGAGGATTTTGGTTCTTTCGTCGATGAGCCTATCGAATTCGGATAAAGCCGACCGCAGGTTGTTCGCCGCGGCCTTCCATTCCTCTGAATCCGGTTCCGAGGCAGTTAGCTGAGACGCAAGCGTTTTGATCGATTCGGCTTTCTCTACTAGGTTGAGGTCGTGGCGGATGACTGCGTCGAGCTTGTCCTCCCTCACTTTGACGGCGTCGAAAAGCCCTGCGTAACCCGCCACCGCTTTGTCGATCCGCTGAGTTATCTTGTCCAGCTCAGCCCTGATGTTCTCGAAGAGAAATTTTGAGTCGGGGTTGTAGGCAATCTTTCTCACAGCCGAAGGGCTGAGCGGTGAGTTGAGCATGGATTTAGCCTCCGAAAGAACCGAACTCACTTTCCTTCTTACGAGGATGTCCGTCTCCCTCCTAAGCTCCTTCTCCTTGTACCCACGGTATCCTGGGACGTAGGTCGCGATTTTTTCGAGGAGCCCCATCTCCTTTTTCAGTCTTTCCACATCCATGATGGCCCATGTTGGGATGCGTATGATTTATGCGTATCCCTTCGCTTTATCGTCTGTTCAGCCATTTGCTCGCAAGCGATAGGGCCTGCTGAGCCGGTGTCCCTCTCTCGGCCATTTGTTCGGCGGCCCTCGTCGGGCTGACGCCTCTCCAAGCGTATCCCGCGGCGGCTGCAAAGAACCCAGTAAGGGCGGTCAACGACGGGAGCCATCCCATACTCCAAAGCAGCACAGCGAGAGCGACGCCGGCGACTACGTGTAACGCCGCAACACCCAGGTAACCCGCTTTCTCCACTATGTCCGGAGGATACGAAGCGTCTACTACACGGCTAGAAGACGCATCTACCAAGGCATGATAACGTTTCCCCCGAAATTCGTAAACTATCTTCCACACAGGAACGTAGACGAGGGAAAGGTCGCCGACCTCGATTTGGTCGTTCCTCGAAACCGTTCTGACGACCTCCCTCGCTATCAAGCTTGAAAGAATGTTCGCGGCTGTTTGCTCAGCCATTCGCCTCGCTTCATCTTTAGAGAACACGGCCCCATGCAGGATTCCACCACGTTGCTCGACGTATTCATGACTGAAGAACATCCTCGCCCTCGAAACCGCGACCATCTCACCCCCCGGAGGAATCTCCTTCGAAGCAGGCAAACAAAACTCAAACAGCCTCTCGAAACTCCCCGACTCCTGTTTCATCACGATTTTGATGTTCCTGTAACCTCCTCCCGCTTCCGGGCCTGAATACTCTGCATCCTCTCCAACCCCGGTGAAAGATGTTTTTGCTCTCACCATGGCGACCCAAAACGGGTAAAAATGAAGTTTCGCCTCCATGAGGTTTATGTTGAGAGGAAGCGATTCTTCGTAGCCTATCTGCTTCTTGACCCAGAGGAGGAAGTTTTCGATGGCCCTGCTGCTGTCGTAGTAAACTGGTACGATGAACCTGTTCTCTTCCTCGAAGGTTCTGAAGCTCGTGCCACAGTATCTGCATTTTATCGCGACGTCTCCGGGGCGAACTTCCTGTGGTGCGCCGCAGTTGGGACACTGGTAAGGCTTCGGCGACACCCCTAATCACCTCAAAACTAGAACATCCGTTTCTTCTACAGCCTTCGCCGTCCTCTGGACGGCCGTAGCCGAGAGCGAGCCCACAAACCCCGCGACAGCCGCCACAACAGGTGGAATCGCGATGATGGCCAACTGTGCTTCGTCGGGAAGTTCGGAGCCCACTAAAGGCTGAAGAACAATGGCCGCAAGAGATAAAGCAAGCACGACGGCCGCTCCGGCAGCGCCCCTCCCCAGCCGCGCAGCAGCTGAAATCGGCAGCTCAGCCTTCAAAACCTTCGCAGAACCTCGGACACCGTCAACACAAACCCTAAACGATTTGCCACGAGACTCATACCTGGCCTCCAACACAGGGTAGAGGATGAGACGCGCCGACTTTGGCTCGGTTTTTGTGTAGCAGTCGAAAAGCTTGGTCGTCATCTTTTCGGCTCTCTCCCGGTGGTTGTCGGCCGCCCTCGTCTCTGCGCCCTCAACAGCCTCTTCTATCGAAAGCTCCGACCCCAAAGCCTCCCATCCCTTGGTCAACGCAGGGTTAAGCTCAACGGCGTCCCGAAAACGCTTCAAAAGCACGGACTTGACGGTTCCCAGCCCGAAAATCGATTCAAACTTTCTACCATAAACGGCGACCGCCAAGTTTTCTTCGATTTTTCCCTTGACGGGAACATAGACTGGGTAGCTCGTGGTACGCACGTTTTTCCCATAGCGTGTGGTTCTGACCTTCGTCTCTGACCTGTAGCCGTTGTAGTTCGTCGTCGCATTGAGCTCGACGACCCAGAAAGGAACCATCAAATACTTGACCTCGCGAACGGTCGAAACGGAGCCCGATTTCTTCCTCACATACGATTCGAGGAAACCCCTCAGAAGGCCCTTATCTTCCGGAGGTAAAACAAACGGTCTTACATTAGCGCCTTGAACGGACGCGCTCCAACCACAGTAACCGCAGACAAACACCACGGCGTTCGGCGTCGCCTCCAACGGCGCGCCACAGTTAGCGCATCGAAACCCCTCACCCACCGAAGTCATGTCCATAACGCTAGCAGCCCTGATTTATGAGTTAAAGAGACCAACTAAAAATCGATGTCGTGGATGACTACGTTCTATTTTCTTGCAAAAAGGGTTCGAACCGCTGAATAGTCATTCGACGACGGAAGCTAGCAAAGAATTGATCTCACGCCTTGACCTCTCCGCTTCTTCTACGTCCGCAAAAATAAACCTTATCGAATCTCTGCCGGGTATTGCCTGAAACACTTTCCAGACATCTGCGTACAGGACCTGTCCGATGATGAGGTAGCCGCCGCCGCATGGGCCGTCTGGGCCGAGTATTATCAGAGTGTTTCCGGTGAGGTTTAGGCCGCCCGGTATTGGGTAGCCGATGTCAACTATGTTTGATGGATGCAACCCCGCTACACCTCCGTCTTTCCTCGCCCAGAAACCGTTGAAGAAGTCTGCAGGCATCACGAGCCTGTATCCCGACCTGTCGGAGTTCCTGTCAACCTTGAAGGTTGTGGAATACAGTTTTTCGAATCCCGTGTCGGAAACGAACTCCGGAGAGGCCGTCGGACCAGGGACGACACGAACCGACCACAAACGCTCGTACTTCGGAATTTTGTCGCGGCGAGCTCGCCTCCCGACCAATGCTCTATCTGTTTTGGTGCCAATCCTCAGAACATCACCCTTCTGCAAAGCCCTACCGTTATACCCCCCATATTTCCCCCAAAGGCACGTGGATTTGCTTCCGAAAAACAAAGGTATGTCGATTCCACCCGCTATCGCAACGTAAGCCCTGAACCCATAATCTTTCGGATAGGAGAACTTCAACCTATCCCCGCGTCTGACGTAAATAGACTCCCACATCGGAACGGGGGAATCGTTTATTGTTGGGCCCAAGTTAGCTCCGCAAATGGAAATTACGGTGTCGGCTCCGAATTCGCATTCAAAGAGACCTCCGGCGATTTCTATCGTGGCCTCTTGCGGGGAGTTGCCGACGAGTATGTTGGCGATTCTGTGGGTTAGATGGTCTGCGGCGCCCGAGATGCATAGTCCGTATTTGTAGTATCCGATCCTTCCAGGCCAGTCTTCCACAACAGCTTGAATGCCGGGCGCGACAACGGTTAAAGACCCAAATTCACTCGGAGGCATTCACGTTCACCTCCTACGGAACTGGAACAGACTTCTGTGCACGTCTTTTCCTAGCTTCAAACTCCTTCACTTCCTCTTGCACTTTCTCCTGCCGCACGAAGTTCAGCCAATCCTTAACCCTGAAACGCTCTTCCCTGATTTCATAACTGAACCTAGGCGAATGTTCTTCGTGAACGGCCTTGTAGATGTCGAGAAGCTTCTCCTCGGGAACTTCCTGATATTTTATTCTGTCTGAATATTTGAGGAGGAACGGCGAGTTTTTGAAGTCTGGATGAAGTTGGGCGAGCTGGTAGGTTGGCCCCGCCCTTCCCAAGAGCTGATAACCGCCGGGGGACTCGGTAGTATAGATGTATGCACACTGACCGCCAATCCCTAAAGCGCCTTCCGGCGTATAAGTCCTCGCTGGGTTGTATTTAGGAGCCTCGATCGCGCATCGTGGGTCCAAGGGGAGCTGATAGTCTCCGCCCGGATAGAAGAGCTGGTGCGCGATTAACCATTCCGTTCCAAATATTTTCTGCTTCAGTTCGTCGACGGAAATGCCGTTGTAGAGGGCAACGTACTTGAGGTTGTGTCCGTCCACGATGTTCGGGGCGTCTCTTCGAATTATTTGGGCGTAGTATTCGATGGCCTTTCTGGTCGTGCTGTCTTGGAGTGTGAGAGGCATGATCAGTAATCGTGATTTGAAAGATAGTTCGGACGGAGCTCCCACCTCTTCCTCCACTGATTTAAGCTCCTTGATTATGTTTCTGTAGGTTGTTTTGACTGGGTCGTAGATGACTGTGAGCGTTCGGAAACCTTGCCCGAACTCTATCACTCCGTCGATCTTTTTCGTTTCAAGCTTCTCCATCACGGTAAAAAGCCTGAAAGCATCCGTTAAATCAAAAACCTGCTCTTGCCCGTATTCAGCCATCAAAAAACCATCGCCTGAAACCCTGTAAATGACCTTCTTCCTAACCCCCGGCTCCTCCGGAAGAACATCCACGATTGGGCAGTATTTACTGCCTCCGCAGAGAGAGGACGCTTCGACTGATTTTGTGGATGACATCGTTTTTTATTATGTCCGCCGCCCATATAAAAGCTTTAAAACAAATGCTGCGTGTTTGCAAGCGGTCAGCAGGGAATCGGCTTGGATTATCGCATCCATTCGTCTATCACTAAATATTTCGTGGTTAGTCGCTGGCTGGTGGCATGCGAATTCGTGTTGTGCTATTGGGGGACGTTGGTTCTACAATGGATGAGGCGAGAAGGCTTGGAGCTGTCGAGGAAGGCACTGTGGTGGTGGCGCGGAGTCAGTCGGCAGGCTTGGGGAGGATGGGAAGAAAATGGTATTCTCCAGTCGGTGGCCTGTGGTTTACGTTGGTTCTTTATCCGAGAACGAGCGTGCAGCTGTCACCGCTCCTGACATTGATGTCTACCGTTGCGGTATCAAGGGGGATTGCCAGCGTGTCCGGACTTCATCCCACGATCCGATGGCCGAACGATGTTTATCTCAACGGGAGAAAAGTTGCGGGGATACTTACGGAGGTTCATGCCATCGGTGACACGGCGGAAAGAGCTTTAGTCGGCGTAGGAGTCAACGCAAACTTCGGCCTGGAACAGCTTCCACCAGATGTCAGAGATAACGCAACCACGCTGCTTCACGAAACTGGGTCAGAAGTGAACATCGACCATCTACTGAACAGCATCTTGTCAGAGCTCGGAAGACTCTACCAGCTTTTCAAAACTGGAAGGATGGTTGAGATAGTGAGAGAGGCACGAACCGAAGCGGATTTGTTTGGGAAACATGTCCGCGTGACCTTATTGAACGGCTCCATGTTGACGGGAGTCTTCGAAGAACTAGATGATTCAGGTAACGCCGTGTTAAAGACCGGCCACGATAAAGTTAGGATTACGCCGGAAAGGGTTTGGCGTGTGGAAGTACTTTAAGAAGTTAGGTCAAGCGATTCATCATATCGTCGGGGCTATGTCTTTGATGAAATATTTGGTCTGATGTCTGTGTTCCTCAGGAGGCAAATCCCCGAAGTCGACCGCGACATGTTCAACTCCGGCTTTCTTGAAATCGGCCAGCTTCATCGCCAATTCCTCGATCGTCGAAGTGTACCGGTGTTTGCTGACGACGTGTAGGTCGAGGTGCAACCTCAAAGAATAGCGTATCTTTCTTCCGTTGAGCATTCTTTCGAGCCTGTCTCTTAGCATAGCGTAGTCGGACGGCGTTATTGGTTTGTCTTGGTATGTTATCGGCTGCCATCCATCACCAGACTCCACTACTCTTCTGAGCGCTTTGTCGGATGCTCCGGCCCACCAAATCGGCGGATGCGGTTTCTGAAGCGGTTTCGGTTCGAAAACACAATCTTCGAAGCTGAAATATTTTCCTTTAAACGAAGGATTTTCCATGGTCCAGAGGGCTTTCATTATTTTGATCGCTTCGGTCGCGTATTCGCCCCTGCGATGGTAGTCGGCGTTTAGGAACCTAAACTCCGGAATGTCGTCTTCACCTTTCCCCAACCCAATACCGAGTATCAATCTCCCTCCTGAAAGATGGTCGAGTGTTACTACTTGCTTGGCGGTGATTATCGGGTTTCGGAGGGGAAGCGAAAGGATGGATGTGCCGATTTTTATGTCGGATGTTTTGGCGGATATGTGGGACAAGACTGTGAGAGATTCGAGGATGCGTCCGTAAGGGTAGGCGTAGCTGCGGGCCATGATTATGTGGTCTGTTGTCCAAACATCTGAATAGCCGTTCTTCTCCGCCTCGACCGCCACATCGGTTACTCCAGATGGTGACATCATTTTTCCGTATGTGGGCAAGATGACTCCGAAAAGCATGGCTTAACCATTCACAACGGATAGATAAACCATTAAGCTTCCGCACGCTTATATCCCTCTACCCACGGTCTTTTTGGTTGTGGAAGTAGTTGGGTTTGTAGGCCTCGGTCGAATGGGTTCTAAGATGGCGGAGAACATAGCCAAAAGATATAAAACCGTTGTTTGGAACCGAACGGTCGAAAAAGCCGTTGAACTATCGTCGAAAGGAGCGGAAGCAGCGAGCTCCCCTGCTGACTTGGCTCGAAGAAGTTCAATCATAATCAGCATGCTCGCGACACCTAATGCTACAGCCGATGTTATCCTTGGAAGGGGGCAGTATCGTGGAGCGGGTTTGTCGGATGGTTTATCCGCCGGAAAAGTTGTCGTGGACATGAGCACGAACTCTCCGTCGACTGTACAGATGTTGGCTAAAGAATTGGGTGCAAAGGGTGTGAATTTCTTGGACGCCCCCGTGATGGGAAGCGTTCAAGCAGCTTCAGAGGGTTCTCTAACTATCCTAGCATCCGGTGATTCATCGGCCTTCAATAGAGTGCTGCCGGTACTCGAAACATTGGGTAAACGTGTTTGGTATCTGGGAGATGTCGGCACCGCTTCAAAGCTGAAGATTATCTTGAACCTGCATCTGTGGTTGTTGACCGCTTCATTCGCAGAGGCCTTCATGTTGGCCAAAAGAGCGGGAATAGACCCGAAAACCGCGTTGGAGATATGGAACAGCTCTAACCAAAGAACGTACGTATCCGAGACGAAGGGTCCGAAAATCCTCGCGGAAGATTTCAAAGCGGCCTTCACCGTAGAGTTAGCGCTTAAGGACATGAAGCTCGTTTCGGAGCTCGCGGATGAAATCGGGTTTCCCCTCTATCTCGGAGAGGTTGTGAAAGAGCTTTACAAGTCATGTCAGTCGCTTGGGTTGAGCGACCAGGACTTCGCTGCGATAACGAAGCTGTACGATTTGCTTTCGGGAAAACGGTGACTCCAGACCGTAGCGTTAGACAATCTTCAAAAGACTTATATAGGGTGTTGGGGTTCAAACAGGCACATGAACTCCTCCTCGAAAGACACGGTATCCAATCTTTGGAAATACGTTAGTTCAGGAATATCGCCCACCCATCCCGTGGTGCTCAGCAGAGGGTTTAACGCGATGCTTCAGGACGTCGACGGCAAAGAGTACATAGATTTTACGAGCGGAATCGGGGTTACGAATTTGGGTCACGCTCATCCTGAATTAGTGCAGGTCCTCAAAGAGCAGGCGGAGAAGCTTTGGCACATGGCGATACCTGTGGCGGCCTACGAATCGATGATAGCCCTAGCCCGCTCTGTCGCCGAGATAACGCCAACCGGCTACGAGAAGAAGACGGCCTTTTTCAACAGCGGTGCGGAGGCGGTCGAGAACGCCGTCAAAGCCGTGAGAAAGGCCACGAAGCGTCAAACGATTTTGGCGTTCGAAAACTCCTTCCACGGAAGAACAGCGTTAGCCATGGCCTTGACGGGAAAATATTCTCCCTACAAGGTCGACTTCGAGCCTTTCGCACCCGGAGTCGAGCTTGTACCCTATCCATACTGCTACCGCTGTCCTTTCGGCCACGAATACCCACCATGCTGCATGCAAACCATTGAATACCTGCGAAACCACTTTGTTCACACGAGGGTTCCCGGCGACAAGATAGCGGCTGTTATTGCGGAGCCGATTCAAGGCGAAGGCGGGTTCGTGGTCCCACCGGACAATTTCTTCAAAGAGCTGAAGAAGTTCCTCGACGAACACGGAATCAAACTAATTATCGACGAAATTCAGACTGGCTTCGGAAGGACTGGTAAACTTTTTGCGGTTGAACATTTTGGCGTCGAACCAGACCTCATCACCTTCGGCAAGGCGATAGCCAACGGTCTCCCACTTTCCGGCATGGTCGGCAGACAGGAAATCCTCGACAGCCTCCACCCCGGCGGACTTGGAGGAACATTCGTGGGCAACCCGATCGCATGCGCAGTAGCCACAAAAGTCATCGAAATTTTCCAACGCGACAGACTTCATGAAAGAGCCGCTAAGCTTGGTAGCATCGCGGAGAAGAGGCTGCGGGAGATGTTTGAGGAGTATCCTCTGATTGGAGACGTTCGCGGCAAAGGTTTGATGCTCGCGGTCGAACTGGTTTCGGACAGAAGGTCTAAGAAGCCGGCCCAACAAGCCGCGAAAAAGATTCTCGATAAGGCGAGGCAGCATGGTCTTCTGCTACTCAAGGCAGGGCTTCATAACAACGTCGTCCGCCTGCACCCGCCGATCACGATACAAAACGAAACTTTCGAAAAAGGCCTTGACCTCTTCGAAGAAACCGTCAAGGAGGTTTCGAAAGAAGAGTCTTAGGACGCGCCGACGTACCGTGCCGTTGCTTGTACGACTTGAACGCGTGTTGCGATGTAAACCGCTGCGAGGGCTTTCAAGGCATCCCAAATTAGGAATGGCAGCATACCAGCGGAAACAGCTGCGGATAGGCTGTCGATGGTCGACAAGCCTCTGCTGAAGCTGAGCCACGCCGCCAGCCATGGCACTCCAATCAAATATATCACAGCCTCAGCTAATGCAGCCCCAGCCAAAGCGCCTCTAATTCTCCCCAACCCAGTCCTGCGGTAGACGTAGCCGCATAAAGTGGCGGCAATAGGAAAAGCAAACAAGTAGCCCGCCGTCGGGCCCAGAAAAACGGTCCATCCGCCCCGCAGGTTTGCGAAAACCGGGATTCCGACAGCACCCATCAGGAGATACAAGGCTGTCGCGATGAACCCAATTTTCGGGCCGCCGATGAGCCCTGTCAGTATGATGAAAAATGTCTGGAGGGTAAACGGTATGGGTTGTGTTGGAATGGTAATCTGAGAACCCACTGCAGTCAGGGTTGCGAAAACCACCGAAAGAGCGAGTTCTTGACTCCGCATAACGCGATGGCTAAGGGGAAGCATTTAATCTTTTGAAAAGACGCCGTGTGAATAAAGTGTTGGTTTTTAACGTTTATATTATCGAGTTGAAGCGCGATTGAACGTGTTTAGGGTTGGTGTAGACGTAGGCGGAACTTTCACGGATTTTCTCATCAGCGACCTCGAAAACGGCAACACCACCACCTTCAAGTACCCAACAACTCCGAAAAACCCTGCGATCGGAATCGTAGAAGGGTTGAGGCAGTCGGGCATAGGCATTTCTCAGATTAAGATGTTGATGGTAAGCACGACGGTTGTCACTAATGCGCTCGTGATGGCGACTACACCGCGAGCGGCAGTCATAACTACTAGGGGCTTCCGCGGTGTTTTGGAGATTAAGCGAGGAACCCGTGAGGATATTTGGGACCATTACAAGGATCCGGCGCCACCGCTCGTCAAACGGAGGGACATTTTTGAAGTTGACGAACGGGTTGACTACAGCGGCGCTGTTCTGAAACCATTGGACGAAAGGCAACTAAAAGATGCGGTGTCGGTGATTAAAAGCCGTGGAATAAACGTTGTAGTGGTGCATTTCATCAACTCCTACATGAACCCGATAAATGAAGCAAGGGCTGTTGAAGTTGTAAAGTCTGAAATGCCCGGTGCCTTTGTCTATTCTTCGCATGAGGTCAACCCGGAGCCCTTTGAGTTTGAACGGCTGAGCACGACGGTGATAAACGCTGTGTCGGCGCCTGTAGTCAAAGAATTCATGGAAAGTTTGGGAGCGATGCTTGCGGAACATGGCTTTCGAGGTACGGTTCTTCTGGTTCATCAGGGAGGGGGTGTGATGACCCCACACTCGGCTCTCCGTTATGCCGCACGCTTGGCGGGGTCCGGGCCAATCGCCGGCGCCCTCGGCGCTCTCGCCGTCGCATCGGTCATGGGGTTGAAGAACGTGATCGGGTTTGACAGCGGCGGAACAACGGTGATAGCGTCTCTCATCCACAACGGCGAAATACGGATGCGTACCGAATGGTGGATAACCTACGGAGCACCCATCAGAATTCCCGCTCCCGATGTGGTTACAATCGGGGCAGGTGGCGGAAGCGTGGCATGGATTGACGAAGCAAAGGTTATGCATGTCGGCCCCATCAGCATGGGAGCGGACCCCGGCCCGGCCTGCTACGGCAGGGGCGGTACCGAGCCGACTTTGACCGACGCGAACGTGCTCACGGGCAGAATCAGCCCAGCGATGTTTCTCGGAGGAAGAATGACCATATACCCGGAGTTGGCGGAAAAAGCGATAGCAGCGAAAATAGCTAAACCGCTGGGGATGGACGTCATGGAGGCCGCTGAAGGAATTATCCAGGTCGCTGTGACTAACATGGCTAACGCGGTGCGTCTCATTTCTATCTCCAGGGGGTACGACCCGAGGGATTTCACGATGGTGGCCTTCGGCGGCTCGGGCCCACTTCATGCGTATCTCGTGGCGAGGGAGCTGGGTATACCCAAGGTAGCGGTGCCGCCATGGCCCGGAATAACCTCTGCCTTCGGAACACTCACCATGGATGTTCGACACGATATGATGCAGTCCTTCATAAGACAACTGGGCACCCTAACCAAAGACGAGTTAAACACCTTCTTCAGGAAAATGGAAGAATCTATGATGAAAATTCTCGAGTCGGAAGGGTTCACAACCGACAAGATCCGTCTTTCCAGAGCACTGGACATGAGATATTTTGGGCAGTGGCGTAGCCTAACCATTGCCTTTAACGACGGAGACGACCTCAAAATGCTCGCCGACAAATTCCATTCGGAACATGAAAGGGAATACGCCTACAGCGACCCAGCTAGAGAGATTGAAGTCTACGCTGTCAGGCTGACCGGGACAGGGTTGATCGAGAAAGTGACGATTCCGGAGGTGGAGAAAGGGATGAAAGACGCCCATAAAGGCTACAGGTCCGTATATTTCGGGAACAGGTTTGAGAAATTCGCGATATACGACAGGTCGAAGCTGGGCGCGGGCTCACAAATACACGGGCCGGCTATCGTTGAACAGATGGATACGACCATTCTACTGCCTGCGGGAGGAAAGGCAACAGTTGATAAGCATGGTGTGTTGGTGATGGAGGTGTCGTGAAAATGAGCGAGTGGCCCAACCTCTACTCATTGTATGAAGTGGACGAGGTCAAGCTGGATAAAATAACCTTCGAGGTCCTGAAAAACGCATTCGTAAACCTCGTCGACCAAATGTCAGAACAAATACTGAGGACATGCTATTCCTTCGTCATCTACAACCGTGACTTCAGCTGTTGTCTAAACGATTTCATCGGCGACACTGTGATGCAGGGGTCGCAGGACATCGCCGTTCATGTGGGGACACTGCACTACACCGCCAAGTCTGTTCTCGAATATTTCAAAGAAGACCTTCATCCAGGCGACGTGATAGCCCTTAACGATCCCTACCTAGGTGGAACACACTTCCCAGACGTAAGAATCCTGAGACCGGTTTTCTACGACGGAAACCTGATAGCCATAACGCAGACCAACGGTCACTGGGCGGATGTCGGCGGTCCTGTTCCCGGGTCTTTCAACGTTCTGGCCCGCGAACACTACGCCGAAGGCCTGAGAATAACTCCCGTCAAGATATGGGAAAAGGGACAGTTCAGAAGAGACGTCGCGGACCTTATCGTCAACAACATGCGTGTCCCAGAGGAGCGGATGGGAGACCTCAAGGCCCAAGCGACGGCAACGATGGTCGGCGAACGCTACCTCCTACATCTCATCGAGAAATACGGGTTGAGAACCACGCTGGCGGCTTTCAAGGCATCTCAGGACTATGTCGAACGCATTCTCCGCGAAAGGATAAAGAAGCTTCCGAAAGGTGTTTGGGAAACGGAGGACTACATAGACTACGACCCTTCAGGAGACTATGACAAACCCGTCAGGGTCAAGGTGAAGATGACGATTTCAGACGACGGTATACATTATGACCTTTCGGAATCGGATAAATACGTCGGCACGTTTCTCAACGGCGCGTTCGGTTCATCCTTCTCCGCAGTCATAGCTGGAACCAAGTTCTTCTTCCCAGACGTCCCACTTAACTCCGGCTTCTACCGAGTAGTCCGCGCGACACTCCCCGAAAACACCGTAGTCAACGCACCTTGGCCCCTACCCGTTACCGGTTTCTGCTCCGGAGCCTACGAGAAAATCATGAACTCAATCATCGAGCTCTGGTCCTACCTGATTCCGGAAAGAGCCATGGCCTGCTCGTTCAACCTCGAATATCTCTTGGTGGGCGGGTGGGACAAGCGGCCAGGATACAACAGACATTTCATGTGGTACGACTGGATGGTAGGCGGATACGGGGGAAGAAACGGGCTCGACGGAGCTAATGCTTCGGCCCCGCTTTTCGGCATGGGTCTTTCAGTCCAGCCACTCGAAGGACAAGAACGTCTAAACCCCGTGATAACGCTGATGCACGACATCGTCCCAGACTCTGGCGGGCCAGGCAAATGGAGAGGGGGATGCGGAGTCGAAAAGGGAGGAATCATCACGGAAGCAGATAGGGTGCTTATGTCCTACATGGCCGATAGAGAGAGGATGATCAGCTGGGGAATAATGGGTGGGCTGCCGTCGATCAAGATGGGTGTGGCCCTGAAAACCGAAGACAGCAAACGATGGCTTGGATGCTACTTCTCGGGCATACCACTGAAAAACGGAGATGCCTTCACACGCTGCTCAGCGGGCGGAGGAGGATACGGTGACCCACTTGAACGAGACCCGCGGCTAGTTTTGGAAGACGTGATAGACGGCTACGTGACCGTTGAAAGAGCCAGAAAAGACTACGGCGTGATCATCAAAGTCGTCGACAAAAGGTTAGGTATCTATGAAGTTGACTGGACTGCGACAGAGCGGGAAAGAGACTATATCAGAAGAAACAGGAAAGCATGGCTTTCAATGGACCCCGAGAAGGTAAGGGAGATGTTCAAAAAAGGAGAGATAGATGAGCTGGACGCTGTGCGAAGGTATGGAGTGATTTTCGACAGCAGCACAGGCGAAGTTCTCCCGAAAACAACTGAAATATTCCGGAAGATGGTATGGAAGTCCGCACGGTTCTGGAAAGACGGTGCCTAAACTAGATGGGACTTGACGCGGTTCTGAAGAAGGGCACCGAAGAGGTCAGGACCAAAGACGCCGTCACGAGAAACATAGCCAGCACAGGCCAGACAATAGGCCTGATGTTCGCCAATTGTCTCGGTCCCCGTGGGGCGGATATCCTAGTCTCTGACGAAAAAGGCGACACCTTCTATGGACACGACGCCCTAACAGTCCTGAAGGCCATCCGAAACTCCATGAGTCATCCCGTGGCACGGTTCATCCATGAAGCCGTGAAAACAATCGACGAAAACGTCGGCGACGGCGGAAAAAGGTTCTGCATTCTTCTGGGAAATGCGCTTAAAACGGCGGAGAGGCTGAAAGATGAGGGCGTTAGACCGGCCAACATAGTCACCGGATATTCCGAAGCCATTCGTCGATGTCTGGAGACACTGGATGAGATTTCTGTCAGGGTTGACCATTCATACGTTCCACGAGTGGTCGATACAGTTTTGTCACGGCTTCCGCTGATCCCTGATGAGAGAAATGTGTTGACTTCGTTGGTTTCTGAAACCGTTAGACACGTGCAGGGCGATGCCGGCGGTACCTTGGACATCCACAACATACGGATAAAAAATAAGCTGGGCGGGGATGTTTCATCGAGTTTCCTGGTAAAAGGCTTCATAGTTGATAAGATGTGGCCGGGCCATCTTCAAATGCCCAGATACATCGAAAAACCCAAGATCGCAATCCTCACATCACCGATAGAGATGAAAAAATCCAGCCTCAAGTATGCGTACACCGTCGTCGCAAACGATTTTCAACGGCTAAAACACGTGATTGACGATGTCAGTCGGATGTATGTCGAAGCCGCTAGAAAGCTTTACGAAATCGGCGCAGACGTCGTGATTGCACAGAAAGAGTTACATGACCAAGTTCTCGCCGAGCTTGCGAAGCTCGGAATCATGTCTGCCTACAGGTTTGAGGAAAAAGATATCGAATTCATGTCCCGTGCAACAGGAGCCAAGCCCATCCACAACGTCACAAACATCCGGGCCGAAGACCTCGGAGAGGCACAAGTCGCCAAACAGATCAAGATAGGCGGGGAAAACTGGATGGTGGTAGATGGCTGTAAGAACTCTTGCGCATGCACTATAGTTCTCCGGTCGAATTCCTTCAAATCTCTTAAGATGTATGAGAAGGGAGTTGAAAAAAGCCTGAAGGTTGTCAAGTCATTCATCGAAGACCCGCGCGTTGTACCCGGAGGTGGTGCCACGGAGATGGCGCTTGCGACGATTTTGAGGCGGAGGCCTAATACACTTCTCGGCCAATGCAGTTCGGTGGTCCAATACTTTGCAGACTGTCTCGAAAAAATACCGTTTCAGCTAGCCGTGAACAGCGGCAAAGATGCCTTGGAGACTATTGCGTCTCTTCGTAGCATGCACATGAACGGAAAACATCGATACGGTGTTGGTATGGACGGCGGTGTAACCGACATGGTCGCAGCCGGCGTGGTCGAGCCTGTTCGAGTCGTGAGGACAGTCCTAAGCACCCTTCGCGAGACACTGGTCCAGCTGATTAGAATAGACAACGTCGTGATTTCGAAGCAGATCAAGGGAAACGTAGGAACAAGATGATTCTACATCGACGGATAGTTGAGTTCTTTGTTTTCTATAACCTCGTTGACCCAGTTAGTGTAGAATGAAGCCTCTAAGAAGATCCGGTGACCGAGCAAGCCAAGGAGAAACGGAATGTTAGTTTTTATGCCCTCGATTTTGAACGACCGCAGACATTCGTTCATCCGTTGTATGGCCTCCTTCCGGCTTGTTCCATAGGTAATCGCTTTAGCTATGAGCGGGTCGTAGAAGGGCGAAACGTTTACGCCGAGCTCGAGGGCGTGGTCGATTCGGGCCATCCCGTCGGGAGGTAGCCTTAATCCAGTGACCACTCCCGGAGATGGGAAAAAGGTGACCGGGTCTTCAGCATAAATCCTGCATTCGATAGAATGGCCGATGGGTTGTTGGTCTGATTCGAACTCTAGTTCTTGGCCGAGCGCGACCCTAAACTGCAACTCGACGATGTCCAACCCTGTGGTCAACTCTGTCACAGGGTGTTCTACCTGTATCCTTTTGTTCATCTCGAGGAAATAGAAGTTGCCGTGAACATCCCTCAGCATCTCTACGGTTCCGGCGTTGACGTAGCCGATTTTCTGCGCGTAACGCTTCGCAATTTCAAAGATGTACTCTCTGTCTTGGGGTGAGACGACGGGAGACGGCGCCTCCTCGATTATCTTCTGATATCTTCTCTGGATGGAGCATTCCCTTTCACCGAGGGCGAACACGTTCCCATGAGTGTCAGAGATGACCTGAACCTCTATATGTCTCGGCTTCTCGAGAAGCCTCTCCACGTAGACGTCGGGTTTTCCGAAAGCGTATTCAGCCTCGCGAGCGGCGGAAAAGTAAACGGTTTCCGTCAATTCTTCAGCAGACCTAACCAGCTTCGTCCCCTTTCCTCCACCTCCCCGGTCCGGTTTTATTAAAATCGGGTAGCCAAGTTGCTGAGCGATTTCACCGACCTGTTGAAAGGTGAGCGGCTCAAGGCTGCCGGGAATTATGGGTATTCCTGCCTCCTTCGCCATTCTCCGCGAAAAGGTTTTGGACGAAAGGTTCTTCATCACGTGCGCCGGAGGACCGACCCAGTTCACCCCAAGCTCTGTGACTGCTTTCGCGAATTCAGCGTTTTCAGCGAGAAACCCATATCCTGGATGAACCATGTCGGGCTTCGTTTTCTCGATCGCTTCACGGAGCTTTCCTATGTTTAAGTAGCTTTTGAGAGGGTTCGATGGACCGAGATGGAATGCTTCATCGGCGAGTTTCACGTGAGGAGCTTGGGCGTCTGCGTCAGAGTAAACAGCGATGGTTTTGAACCCCATCTTCCGACAAGTTCTCATCACCCTTACCGCGATCTCTCCCCGGTTGGCTATCAGAACTTTCAAGGTCATTCCCTTGAAGTCAAAACCAGCAACACAGAGCCAATGTCGACTTCATCCCATTCCTTAACTCTAACTTCTTTGACTATTCCATCGTTCTCGGATTGAACGTTGACCTCTGTCTTCATCACGTTAAGAACCACTACGGTGTCCCCTTTCTTGACTCTGTCGCCCTGCTTGACGAGAACTCTCGCCACAAGCCCCGGGATGGGGGAGACTACTTCAGAGTCCAAAAACATTACTCGACCTCCAGTATTCTCTTAGCTGGTGCGAGCTCGATTCCGTTTCGCTCAAGCTCATTTCTCACGGTCTTCGCGACCTCGGGTGCGTTCGGTGAATCGGAGTGAATGCATAGCGTGTGAGCGGTTATCTTGATGGTTTTGCCGTCGATTGTTTCCACGACGCCGTTCTTCGCCATGTTTAGGGCTCGTTTGGCGACAGTTTCCGGGTCCATCGGCTTCTTCACCCTTTCGATAATCCATCTGCCTGATGAATCGTACTGCAAATCTGGAAAAGCTTCTGCAACCGTTCTCAACCCAGCCTTTCTGGCTTTTTTCCACGCCACCGTTTCGTATTCGGTAAAAAATATCAGCTCCGGGTTATAGTTGCGCACGGCCTCTACGACGGCTTCCGCGTAAGCTTCATCTTGCTCAACGACCATGTACAAGGCTCCGTGTGGCTTGACGTGCTGCATCTGCAACCCCTCCGCCCGTAGAAACGCATCGAGGGCGCCCAGCTGATAGATTACGTCAGCCTTCAACTCTTCAGGGTCCATCTTTATCACCCTCCGGCCAAACCCTCTCAAGTCCTGAAAAGCTGGATGAGCCCCGACCGCAACACCGTATTTCTTAGCGTACCTGACGGTGTTCCACATAACAACCGGGTCTCCTCCATGGAAACCTGTGGCTATGTTAGCGGATGTGACATACTTTATGACTTCCTCATCGTTCCCGAGCCTGTACCTGCCGTATCCTTCGCCAGTATCTACATTTATGTCGATCATAATACGCGACATCAAAACTGCACCGTCGACTGAATATGCATTTTATTGGTGGTAAAAAAACTTTTCGGGCTTCAGCTTTTTTGGAGCCATTGTTCGGCTAAAGATTTTGCGTCAAACCGCATCTATGCGAATGTCTTTGTCGTTCGAACCCGGGTTGAAAAGTCTTAAATAAAATGAAAAGACTGTATGGTAAACATGATGGTCGTTGGGGGAGATACGCATGGTGTCTAGGGTTGTTGGTTCCGGTGTTCGGCTGATTGATGGTGGAAGGTTCGTGACCGGGCTGGGCAGATATGTTGACGACGTTGTTCTGCCTCTGACGGTTTATGGTGTTTTTGTTAGGAGTCGGTATGCTCACGCCAAGATAACGAGTCTGAAGACAACCGCTGCTATGAAAGTAGAGGGCGCTGTCGCGGTAATAACGGGGGAAGACGTCAAGAATGTTTTGGGAAGCTTGCCCAAGATAGGAATGCAGGGTTTGAAGGAGCCGAGCATATTCCCCTTCGCCGTCGATAAAGTCACGCATGTAGGCGAACCTTTAGCCCTCTGTTTAGCCACCAACCCCTACGCTGCCAATGACATGGCTGATTTGGTTGAAGTCTCCTACAAGACTCTGCCAGCGGTGACGGACCCAGAGGAGGCCGCGACGAATAAAACCATCATCCACGAAGAGTTGGGGGATAACATCGCGCTCAAACTCGAATTCAAGGGCGGTGATTTAGCGGCCGCTTTCAGCGAGGCGGACACCGTGATAAAACGGCGAATAAGGTTGAACAGAACTACTGCGGCCTCGATGGAGCCGAGGGGTACTGTCGCGAGTTACAACCAGTCGGACGGCCGCCTCGAAGTATGGACGAGCACACAGTTTCCCCACATACTCAGAACACACCTAGCCAGATATTTCAACATCCCCGAAAACAGGGTGAGAGTCAACGCATGCGACGTAGGAGGTGGGTTCGGGATGAAAGCTCACATCTTCAGGGAGGATTTAGCGGTTTGTTACGCAAGCATGAAGTTGGGCCGGCCGGTGAAATGGTTCGAAGACCGAGCTGAAAACTTTCAATCGTCCGTGCACGAAAGGGAGCAGGTTCATTACGTTGAAATCGCCTGCAAACGTGACGGAACCGTTTTAGCGGTCAAGGACCGGTGCTACGCAGACCTCGGGGCCTTCGGTGCAGCTCCATGGGGCGGCGGAACTCTTTCGATGTTCACTAGCGTTCTGCTTCCAGGACCCTACAAGCTCAAAGCATATTCAAGCGAACACATAGCCGTCTACACAAACAAAGCTCCGTACGGAGCAGTCAGAGGCCCAGCCCTTATACAGGCAAACTACGTCATAGAGAGGGTGATGGATATCGTAGCCCGTGAACTGGGGCTCGACCCGGCTGAGGTCAGGCTGAAAAACCTGATAAAGAGAAACGAACAACCATTCACCACCGTAAGCGGTCAAGTCTTCAACTCGTCATCGTTCGACGAATCTTTAACAAAGCTACTGTCGATCATCGAATACGAAAAGCTGAGAGAAATGCAGAAGGAAGCCCGTAATCGAAACGTGAGGATGGGTATAGGGTTTTCTATTTTGGCTGAGTACGGGGCGTTCAATTCGGCGGTCAACATGTTGTTCGGCATGGGTGGGTTTGACTCGGTTAAAATCTGTCTCGAGCCAACTGGTAAGATCACCGTCTACACAGGGCTAGTCAACATCGGACAAGGTATAACCACCGCTTTAGCCCAGCTGGTGGCAGACAAGCTTCAAGTCAGCCTCGATAACATCAGCATAGTCGCCGGTGATACGTTGTCCGCTCCCTACGGTATCGGTTCGCACAGTAGCAGGAGCGCGATAATCGGCGGAAACGCTGCAGCCATAGCAGCCGACAGAGTTCTGGACAAGATGAGGAAGATAGCGGCGGCCTTTCTCGAAGCAGACCCGAGAGACATCGAATACAGCGGAGGCAGATTCTACGTTAAAGACCTGCCTTCGAAGTCCGCCAGCCTAGAGGACGTCGCTAGAATGGCCTACGTAACACCCCATAAACTGCCGAAGGACATGGAGCCCGCCGTGGAAGCCACCTGCTATTTTGAGCCCGCCAGCGGAATAACTTGGGCCAATGCTGCCCACGCGGCAATCGTAGAAGTCGACGTGGAATCAGGACACGTCAAGGTGAAAGACTATTACGTGGTCGAAGACTGCGGCAACGTGATAAACTCGGAGATAGTGAAAGGTCAAGTGGTTGGAGGAGTTGTGATGGGTATTGGCCACGTATTGTACGAAGACTTGAAATACGATGAAAACGGATTGCTGCTCAACAGCGGATTTTCGGACTATCTGATACCGTCGGCGGTCGAATCACCGAACGTTAAAGTCTACTTCCATCTAACGCCCGCGGTAGACAACCCCGGCGGGTACAAGGGCGTAGGAGAAGGGGGGACGATAGCCGCACCTGCAGCGGTCGCAAACGCAATCGAAGACGCCCTTTCCGACATGAAGGCGAAGGTGGAAGATGCGCCATTATCTCCCAACAATGTGTGGCAGATTTTCAAGCGTTAGAGACGTCTCAAAACTTATGCGACCATGAAAATTTTAATATTGAACTAAGGCGCATAGGCGCACATGGTTGGTCTCCGATTAGAAAACATCAGCAAAACTGTTCCGGGGCAGAGCAGGATCGAAGGAGTGAGCTTGAACGTGGAGGAGGGGGAGCTGTTTGTCATCGCAGGCCCACCGGGCTCGGGAAAAAGCATGATACTGAGAATGGTTGCAGGGCTTGAAATGCCTGATTCGGGGGAAATATACCTTGGTAACGAACGCATAACACATCTCCCACCACACAGCCGCGGAGTATCCATGGTTTTCCAGTCCTTAGCTCTTTACCCCAACAAAACCGTTTTAGAGAACATCGCTTTTCCCCTCAGAGTTCAAAAAGTCGCTGACGCGGAAATCAAGCGACGCGTGAAAGAAGTGGCGGATTTTCTCCGAATAGACCACATCCTCAACAAGTATCCTAGGTTCTTGAGCGGTGGGGAACAGCAGAGGGTTGCGGTTGCCAGAGCCATGATAGTAAGGCCTAAGCTTTTCCTTTTCGACCAGCCTCTGGCTAACCTCGACGCTATCATTAGGGTTGCGATGAGGGAGGAGATTCGGAAAATAGTGAAGGAAACAGGGGTAACCACTCTGTTTGTTACCCATGAAAACATCGAAGCTCTCTCTATCGCCGACAGAATCGGCTTCATGGAGTATGGGAGGCTTGTTGACGTGGGAACACCTCATGAGTTTCTCAGCAACCCACGGGACTTTCGCGTGGCAAGGTATTTCTCAGCCGTCAACTCCTTGCAGTCAGACGTGGAGCTCGTCGACGGGAAGCCGTGCGTGACTTTCGTCAATCAGAAGGTTCCTCTTCCAGCCAACCAGCTGAACAGCAGCAAAGTGATAGTGGCTTTCAACATGAACGACGTTATGATAGACGGAAACCTCGGCGACTCTCTTGGCGATGGCGTGATAAAAGCAAGAGGAGAAATCAACATGGTTGAAGAACATGTAAGAGGACGTATATGCTTCGTCAGACTGTCTGACGACACCGAAGTTAAAGCATACACGGAAAAGCGTTTTGAACTGGGACAGTCGGTTGAAATAGCGATAAAACGGGACAAACTGTATGTGTTCGATGCTCAAACGATGGCGAGGCTGATTTAGCCATCAAGAGCGTCTCAGGTATCGGGCCTCCGCTCATCATAGCTATTCTAGTAGCCCTGTTTGTATTTGTTTATGGCCCGTTCCTTTGGATAGTGAGTACGTCTCTCAAGCAACCCGCGGAATGGGCTGCCAGGCCTCCGACTTTCATTCCCAAAGAGCCCACACTCGTCAACTACGTAGCCCAGTTCATCCAGTTACCGAGCGAAATTTACGGACCATGGTATGCAGCATATGGTTCGGCCTATCCGTTTATGTTAAACACTTTAGCGGCCGTCTCTATCACACTCCTTCTGACGGCGGGTCTGACAATCATCATACCGTACATCGCGAAGACTTCCTTGATTGTGCAAAAACTTTCACCGAGTCTGGTTCTGATTGACGCAATCCCAAGAATATCCGTAGCCATAGGATTTTTGTGGATCTTCACCTTAATCCCCAGTCTATACGACACCCCCGCGGGACTTTCGTTGGCTTACACCGCCGAAAGCATCGGGTTTTCAATCATCGCGGTCAAACTCTTCTACGACCGAATACCGCGGGATGTAGAAGAAAGTATACAGCTCGCTGGATACGGAAAGCTACGGTCTTTCCTCGTTAACATTTTTTCAAACTGCAGAACCGGGATCACGCTCGCGCTTTTTCTAGCCTTCGTTACGGCGTGGCAAGACTTTACCTACGCCCTTCTTCTCACCAATTTCAGCTCCACAATCACGGTTCGGTTAGCATCATTCACCCACGAAGTTGGAGAGCTCTTTGGGCTAAAAGCAGCACTGGCCACCATAACCTCCATCCCGCTGCTTTTACTGACGCTTTTGATGTGGTCAAGGCTGAGGGAGTACTATTCGGAGGTTCATCTCTACGAATTTTCAAAAACCACATCAACAAAGACGACCGGCTGGTCGGAAAAAATTAAGACACTTTTCTTTCTCGTCATTTACATTTTTTTCCTGATACTTCCTGTGGTCGCTGTCGCGTCCTACTGGGTGCTGCTTCCTTCGGAGTCTTCTCCCATAAGCAGACTTGAGCTACAGCTGTACAAATACGTGGATGTGCTAACGGATTCCTTTTTCCACCTATCACTGCTCCGAACATGGGCGATTTTGGTGCTGACGCTGGTATCCGCTATCGGAGTTAGTTTGTTCGTAGCATATCTTGTGGTTTTTCACGGCGGAACATGGACCAAAATAGCTGTCCCGTTCTTGACCGTGCCCTTGTTCATACCCCCCATAGTCGCCGGGTACGCTTTCAGGATTATTTTTTATCCCGCGGGCCCCGTGGAAAGTTTTTTTGAGATGCTCGGCCTACCGACGGTAAGATGGCTTGCCGACCCGTCCGCATCACTGCTAGCTGTCACCATAGCAAACATTTGGGTCTCCTTGCCGTTGGCAGTCATGGTCATATATGGTGGGGTCAGAACCCTGGCTAAAGAGGCGGTGATTGGTTCGCTGGTTTTGGGAGCTAGTCGTGTTCACACCTTCTTCAGCATAGTTGTTCCACAAATAAAGCGTTACATCTTATTGGCTGTGCTGCTGGTCTGCATACATACGTTCGAGATTTTCGATATACCGTTCATCATGACCTTCGGAGGGCCTGGCTCCGCCACAACAACGGTGAGTTTCTTCATTTATTCGGAAGCTTTCAGAGTTGCCGACATTCCTAAGGTTTCCGCCCTAGCCGTGGTCGTCGGCAGCATCCAGATGGTCTTCGCCCTCTTATTGCTATGGATTATCAGGAAAGACTAGCGATACGTTTCTGATTGTTCGGAGACGTGACCAACATTCCCGTCTTTCCCGAATAAACGTAGATTCTGCTGGTCGGGATGACGAGCATCACTGAGACACCAGCGGCTATTTCGGCCCTGCTGACAAATTTTATTATTTTTCCGTTGACTTCAACGATGTAGATGTTTTCGATGGGATTTCTTTCAACCGACCTTATGCGTCCTCGGATCATCAAGCCGTCGCCGGCAATTTCCCCACCCGTATGAATGTTCACGTCCTCCGGCTTGAAACCAACGATGACACTATCCTCTTCGGGGATGGAAATTCCCGAAATATGAACCGGCCTTTCGAATTCTTTTGCGTCCAAAAATATTTTTCCGTCCTTCTTCACTACTTTTGTCTCCAGCAAATTCATTGGCGGTGTGCCGACAAACTCTGCGACGAAAGTATGGCGTGGGTTGTAGTAAATTTCATCGGTTGTGCCAAGCTGAATTATTTTGCCGGAGCGCATGACCGCTATTCTATCACATGCCGACAAGGCCTCATACTGGTCGTGGGTGACGAAGATCGTCGTAATTTTGAGGAGACGCTGAACCCTTCGTATATGTCTCAGAGTGTCCATCCTAAACGACGGGTCTAGGTTACTCAAAGGCTCGTCTAACAGCAGGACGCTTGGGTTGTAGATAATCGCTCTGCCAAGCGCCACGAGCTGCATCTGCGCCGGAGTAAGCTTTGAACCCTTGGTTCTCAAATGGCTTTTAATCCCCAACAATTCCGCCGTCTCAGTTACCATTTTATTCACCTCGTTCTTCGGCGTCCTCCTAATCCTGAGCGGGTATGCTAGGTTGTCGTAGACATTCATGTTTGAGAAGATTGCGTAGCTTTGGAAGACCATGCCGATGTTTCGGCGTTGCGGAGGAGTTTTGGTGATGTCTTTGTCGTCGAACAAGATTTTACCGCTCGTTGGCGTTTCTATACCCGATATACAATAGAGTGTTGTGGTCTTGCCGCATCCGGAAGGTCCTAGAAGACCGAAAAACTCGCCTGAGTTTACGGTGAAACTCACGTCGTTGACCGCGACGAATTTGTCGAAGACCTTGACCAGGTTTCTTACCTCTACTTTGGTCATCTCCTTCCCTTCACGGCTCCCAGTGTATATCCAACGACCATGTATTTCTGCACCACGTAGCCGAAAACCAGGGCCGGTAGAAGGGCCAGCAAGCCCAGCGCGGCCATCGGGCCGTACTGGTATCCGGCCCCCAGCTGTAGCTGGCTGATGGTCACGGGCATCGTTGTCGCCTTACCTCCCACCGTGAACATCAGAGCGAACGCGTATTCTCCCCAGTTGATTATGAAAGTAAACAGGCTTGCCGCAAGCAGGCCATTCTTCGTGATCGGCAGGACCACTTTGAAGAACGCCTTTGCCCGAGACAAACCGAACAAAACGGCCGAATCCTCGATATCCCTTGGAATTTCGTCGAAAAATGTCTTGAGTATCCATGTAACGTATGCGACACTTATCGCCATGTAGATGAGAGAGAGGCCCCAATGTGTATCAACCCACCCAGCCAACCCATAAACTACCATAAGGGGAATCGCGATGGCGACGGGCGGGAACATCCTGGTAGCCAGTATGAATATGTATGTGAAGAGACCGCCTGTTCTGTAGCGTGAGATCGAGTATGCCGCTAAGGTGCCGGCAAGCACCGCTCCGACTGTCGCTGAAACTGCTACGATCAAGCTGTTGATTATGTTTGGGACAGCGCTGGGGCTCGCTGAAAAACCCCGTCCTAGAACAACGAGAGCGCTTTCGCGTAGGGGAGTTCCAGGGTCTGAAAGAATCACTAGGAAATTCTCGATTCGGGGGGTGTTCGGAATCCAAATTGGTGGATAGGCCGACCACTCTCCAGGAAGTTTGAGAGAAGTTGAAGCCATCCAGTAGATAGGGAATATCGCCACTGTCGCTGCGAGCACCGCAAGAATTGTCCGGACAATTTTCCAGAAACGCGTCATGGTCTTAAGACCTCGTGTAGATAGACCTAGTCAGGAAATAGGTGACGAGGCTTAGGACAAGTAGGACAACGACGGCCCCGGCTGCTATGTAAGCGGTCCTTAGAGTAAGAAAGCCTTCCTTGTAAAGGAAGATTGAAAGCGTTTCGGTTGCAACTCCCGGACCTCCCGCCGTCATTATCACTGGTATGTCGAAGAGTTTGAAACTCTCTAGGAGGCGTATGATGATGGAGATGAATATGAACGGTTTTATGTATGGTAGTATTACGTCTTTGATAACCCGCAGCTCGGAAGCACCTGCTATCCGAGCGAACCTCACTTGGTCCAGAGGCACCAAGCTAAGTCCGGAGAGGCAGATGAGGAAAACAAGAGGAGTCCACATCCATGAATCGGCGATGACCACGGATAGAGGAGCCAGCTCAGCGGACGAAAGCCATCTTATTTCCACGTTCTGGCCAGTTATCAGGCTGAGAAAAGCGTTGACCGGTCCCTTGGTGAAGAACATGATGTAGAACATGAGCGCCACTATGATGGGCGGAGACATCATCGGCATTATCATAATCGTCGAAAGAATTCTGCGGCCATAAACGCCGTAGTAGAAAAGTAGCGCTATGCTCAGTCCGACAAGGACCTGTAGAACAACGCTGCCGACGGCGAATAGCGTTGTCCTAAGGACGGCTCCGAGATAACGAGGGTTAGTGAGTATGCTTATGTAGTTGTCGAACCCGACCCACGTAGAGTCTAGCGGGTTGGATGAAAGGGCAGGCGACCAGTTTGTAAAGCTGAGGTACAACGCCAAGACGAAGGGAGCCATCACAATGCCCCACAGAAGCACCTCAATAGGAATGATAAACAGCGTCTCAACACGCTTGAGACCACTAAACCTACTACCCATTTTCGTCACCAACGGGATTTTTAAGAAAAATGAGGAAAAGGTTTTATGACCAACCCACGAGTTGCCTGTATTTGGGTGGGTAGAACTGCTTCTGGAAGTTCCACTGGTCCCTTAGCTTCTGAAGCTTACCCTCCGCTTCTATAGTGCTCAGAATGTTTTTCCATTCCTCCTCCGCTTTCTTCAAAGCATCCTCCGCGCTTTGCTGTCCGAGGTAGAAGAGGTTGAACTCGGCCCTTAGTTTGTCAAGGAGGGTGAAAGACCTCGGAATGGTGAACGGGGGTGCTGCGTTGTCGTAGTTGTCGAGCAAGTTGAGGAGGTTAGGCGCGTATATCTTAGTAATCGCGGGATGCACGAAATGGCCGTACCTGAAGGGGTCGAACCATCCAGGCTTCGAGATCGCGACGGTGCTGTTTTTGGGGGCCGTTATCCATTGAAGGAACAGGTAAGCTAACTCCTGGTCTGGAGCGTATTTGTTCATGAAGGCTAGTACGCCGCCGAAATAGCCGCTAACGTAGACTCTCTCGCCGTTGGCGTGAATGTGGTGTGGGATGTGGAACTGCTCGATTTTGTTGACGACCTTCGAGAAGGTAGGGTCGTTGACGTACTTTGCCAAAGATGGCCACTGAAGGCTTGCGAAGGCCTTCCCGGCTGGAACATCTGTGTACTGTTCAGTGAAGTCGCCGGAGAAGACGATGTCATCCATGTTATTGGTTATTTCCTGCTGTTCGTTGAGTGCTTCGATGGCTAACCGGTTGTTAAAGTCGGGCTTGACATCGTCGGTTAGGTATTTGCCGCCGCGTGGGAAATACCTGAGAGCCCAGTCAAAGTTACTGTACCTCCTCTCCCTGTAATTCCAGGCACCTCTCGTCCTTGACCCAGCTGTTTCTATGTTGAGGCCGTCGACGAATTTGACCAGCTGGTTGTAGAGCTTCCAGTCCCAGAGATTCGGGTCGGGTATGGGGTTTCCCGTCTGCTGTGCGAACCTGTTGTTTACAGTTTCGTCTCTTGCTATGTCCATTCTGACGAGCATGCACCAAACATCCCCGTCAGCCACGAAGGAGAACCTTTTTCCGAGAACGTTGCCTACTGATGCACACAACGGATGCGGTGGGCTTGAGTCGGAGTTGAGAAGGTTTCTTTCATCGACGCCGACGGTTTCGTAGTTGGGGTCGTGTTTTCTGACGTACTCGGTCAAGTCGGCCACAAGGCCGACATCTTCGAAGTCTCCGATGACCTCCGCCGGAGGAGCGCATGTTAGATGCCACGAACCTGTTCTCGCAACAGCCTCTGGAAGTATTTTGGCGTAGCTTTCACCGTAGGGAACCTCGAAGTTTTCAACTTTAACGCCTGTCAGCTGCTCCCAAAGCGGAAAGGACCAGCTCCAGTTGACAGTGGCTCCAGCGGGAGTCATAATCATAATTTTGGGCTGGGTGACTTTGCCTTGCCTAACCAATTCGCGGGCCGCTGCTACAGCCCTCTCCTCAGCAGAGTAGGGATAAAGCGACGCCGCTGCTCCGGCGGCCGTAGCTGTGACGGTCACGGTTGCCTGACCCATAGTTTGCGTGACTGTACGAGTTTCCGTGACCGTTCTCACCTGTTGTCCACCGCCGCCAGACGTTGCCAAAGAGCCTACGACACCGCCGACGACGAGACCTGCGATCGTTCCACCAGCGACACCCAAGAACTGACGCCTTGATGAAGGTTTCTCGCCACTCATCATATTCCTGTACAATCTATGATGTATATAAGTTTTTTACAACTCATTTTTCACCGCTGCTTAATCTCGGTAGGCCTCGTATCCCGCATTGGTGCGGCTGGGTTTCTACTCATTCATTCTCGGCGCTGGCGACGGGTGGATTAGCGGCCTTTCCAAAGGTGACATAAAGCCCCGCGGAATCCAAGGCAACGATAAACGGTCTACGTACGCTTCTTACTCGGATTTGATCATCTAACTCCTTGGAACCTGCTTTCGATGAAATTTTCTCACGTTTCTGAGGAAATGCTTTATCGCGTTCAAAAGCTTAGGGCAAAACTTTTGTGAGCCCTACCCACATACTGCTCCTGAACAACGATCTCTTCCGGCTTGACCATCCTCCCAACATGGTTCAATAGGAACCCGGCTGTTGAAACATAATCTCATGTCCTAACCTCCTATATGATTTGCGTGACTTTTTTCGACGGATGTGATGTTGACGGAGAAACGGTGAAGATCTTTCTTAAAATTTCGCCGTGGACCTCCTTGTATCGGTAAATCGGGAAACCCGTCATGTCTAAGGATAGTGGTTGCCTCACGGCAAAGCATCTTTCCTCGCTGATTTGTCGACCTATATCGGAAGTTCATCCGGGTTTTTGGTGTTGACGAAGTGCTCGGTTTTTTGCGAAGAAAGGTAGGTTGAGTATTTTTGGAACCGCGAGGGCTAGCCCCCA
>JAVQUC010000012.1:0-28365 GCA_033580815.1 Candidatus Caldarchaeum sp.
AAGCATACCAACGCTTGTTCAGCAGGTTTAAGGACGGTGCTGAGCTCGCGAAAGCAGACCTAAGAGCGATCACGAAATTGATCAAGCCCGTCGGATTTTACAGAGAGAAAGCTAAGCGCATCAAACAAATCGCTCGGATAATTTACGGTCGTTACGGTGGACGTGTTCCCGAAAGCCGTGAGGAGCTTCTGAAACTGCCTGGTGTCGGGCCTAAGACAGCTGACATTGTTCTTTCTGTCGCATTTGGGAAGCCCGAGATAGCAGTCGACACGCATGTTGAGGCCGTTGCGAAGAGGCTTGGGGTTGCGGAGGATACGGCTGATTACGAAGCGGTGAAGCAAGCATTGACAAGACTCGTCACAGGTGATGATGTTTTCCTAGTGAATGCGTTGTTCGTGAAGTTCGGTCGGGAGATATGCCGAAAACCAAGGCCTCGATGCAGCGTATGCCCTCTGACAAAATACTGCAGATACTACGCCGAACTCCTCAGAGACCGAGCTGTTTGATCGTTCGAAGAACTTCCTCCGCATGGCCCTCTGCATTTACTTTGTGGAAGGCCGCTCTCACGATCCCGTTTTCGTCTATAATGAAGGTCTTCCTGATAGCCCTCCCCTTTGCCTCACTATAGGAGTTGTAAAGCGCCGCAACTTTCCCTTCCGCGTCTGAGAGTAGCTTAAAGTTAAGATTATATTTTTTTATGAATTTTTGATGAGATTCTGGGTCGTCGACACTCACACCTACCACGTTAACCCTGCTCGACCTGAGCTTGTCCATGGAATCCCTAAACCCGCATGCCTCAGTTGTGCATCCTGGAGTATCGTCCTTCGGATAAAAGTAAAGAACTAATGCCTTGTAGCCCGTAAGCAGGTCTTTGAGGGTGACCGTCTTCCCATCTGAATCGGTTGCTACGAAGTCCGGAGCTTTGTCGCCGGGTTCCGGCTTCATTTCAGGCTGAATGAATGTCCGCATCCACAGGTAGAGGTTACGTTCGGGTTGTTTATCGCAAAACCGGAACCCATAACATCCTCGACGTAGTCGATTTCAGAACCTTCGATGAACGGGGCGCTGAAAGAATCAATCACAACGCGGACGCCGTTCGCCTCGACCACGACATCATCGTCGTATACGTTTTCGTCGAGAGCCATGCCGTAACGGTATCCTGAGCACCCTCCACCGGTGATGTAGATGCGTAAAGCCATCCTCTCGCTGCCCCCCTCCTCCTTGATCAGCTGCGCGATCTTCTTCGCCGCTCTCTCGGTAACCTTCAAATCAAATGACTGTGTTTGAACTTCCATGACGTTTCTTTCATTAGACGGCGTTATTAAAGCGTTTTTTCACTACACATTTAAATTACGTATCAACGCTACCAAATCAGCGAACAGAGTTGAAGATTGTTTCGGAAGACGTCGAGTCGATAACGTTGGACGTCACCGACGTACCGCAGCCGCTAGTGAACGCCATAAGAAGGATGATCATCAGGGAGGTTCCGACGATGGCCGTCGAGGAAGTTCTTATTATAGAAAATTCGTCGGTAATGACCAACGAAGTCCTTGCTCACCGAATATCTCTCATACCCTTCATAACCGACCTAGATAACTTCAACGTAGCCGAAGAATGCAACTGCCAGAGCAGGCTTGGATGCGAAAAATGCGTCGTCCGCTTCGTCCTCAGAGCCGAAGCCGTGAACGAGCCAATAACAGTTTATTCCCGCGATATCCAGCCAGAAAAACACGGCCTCGTGGTCGCTCCTTTCAACGGCGACATCCCGGTCGTAGCGCTTGCTCCAGGCCAAAAAATAGAGCTCGAGCTCTACGTGCGGCTGGGCAGGGGAAAAAAGCATACTAAATGGCAATCCGGAATAGCCACTTTGTACGAAGAGAATGGTAGACGATACCTCTACGTCGAAAGCTTCGGTTTTCTCCCTCCAAGGCGGATGGTTTTAGAGGCGGCGAAAATAGTTAAGACTAGGGTTCACGAAATGGCGCAGGGTTTGAAAGAGTTGATGAGACATGAGAGCACGCATACAAGCTGAAATAGCGATAAGAAAAACCGCTCCGAAGACAGGTTTTCGGAAGCGGTTGCTGGAGGAATTGAGGAGAAGCAGGAGGTCCATTCGGGAGGTTAACTTGTCAAGGATACAGCGTCACTCTAGAGAAAACGAAGTTGTCTTCGTTCCGGGCAAAGTTTTGGGACACGGTGTTTTGACGAAGAAGTTGACCGTCGGCGCCCTCAGCTTCTCAAGGTCTGCGATAGCCAAGATAGAGGCCGCCGGCGGCAGAGCACTCCTGGTTGAAGATTTTTTAAAGGAATACGGCGACGGTTCTGGGGTGAAAATCATTGGCTGAGAAAAATTACGTCGTGAACGCTCAAGGTTACAGGATGGGCCGTCTGGCTTCGTACGTGGCCAAACTTTTGCTCAAAGGTCATCGCGTCACCATTTACAACGCTGACAGAGCAGTCATAACGGGGACCAAGTCAGCTATACTGGAGCACTACTTGATGCTTCGCGGAAGGAGACAGTTTACCTCCCACAAAAAAGTCACGGTCTGGTATCCGACTAGGTCGGATGCGATCCTCCGCCTTGCTGTAATCAGGATGCTGCCCCGGAAGAAACCCAGCGGTAGGGAAGCGATTAAACGGCTTAAGGTGTTCAGGGGGGAGGCAAGTGTGGAGGGCGAACCCATTGAATTCGAAGATGCAAAGCTGGGTAGTGCCGTCAGCAGGTCTGCAAAAATAATCAGATTCCTAACTCTGGGTGAGTTGTCGTTGCTCTTGAGAGGTGGTAGGAGATGAAGAAGCCTGACGTCATCTTCGTCGGAAAGCGCAAAACATCTGTGGCCAAAGTTTTCCTAAGACCGGGAAAAGGCAACATTTACATAAATAAGACACCGTTGGAGCTTTTCAACGAATTCTTCAAGAGCAAAGTCCTCACACCCTTGAGGCTTTTACCGGATTTTTGGAGCAAACATGATTTCTACCTATCGGTCAAAGGCGGCGGCGTGGTTTCATCGGCTGAAGCCATCGCTATAGCGATTTCGAAAGCCGCAGCGTCTGCCTCGGACCAATACAGACAGACACTAGTCAGTTACGATAGAAATCTGCTCATCGATGACCCGCGAAGAACAGAGCCAAAGAAGCCCAACAGGAGAAGCGCTAGAAGGTTTAGACAGAAGAGTTATAGGTGATTTACCGTATGATGTTCCCGGTCAGGTGCTTTAGCTGCGGACGTGTGATAGCTCATAAGTGGGACGAATACCAGAGACGCGTAAGCGCCGGTGAGCATCCGAAGGATGTTTTGGACAGCCTTGGGTTTAAGCGTTATTGCTGTAGAAGGATGTTTGTTTCAGCTGTCATCGTGATTGACGAGGTTTTGGAATTTTATCAGAAATACTCTGAGGGTGGAAGTGTTCAGGCATGAGCCGTGAATCATTCAAGATAACGAATGCAGATGCGTGGGTTATCCTAGACAGTAGGGGGTCGGAGACCGTTGAGGTTGAGCTCTCCTCTGGCTCAGTTACAGCCCGTGCCTCAGCTCCTTCTGGAAAAAGCAGGGGTACTCGGGAGGCCGTCCCCTTTCCCGAGAAAGGTGCATCAGGCTCGGTTGATTTTTTCCGGAGAGTTTTGAGGCAGAAGCTGATCGGGTTTGACCCAGCCGACCAGAAAGGCGTCGATGAACTGCTGAAAAAAGTAGACGGAACACAAACGTTTTCAAACATCGGGGGAAACCTCGCATACGCCGTATCTGCATGTTCAACAGTGCTTGCTTCAAAACTGAAACAAATTCCAGCCTGGAGACATCTCTCGAACATATCGCGTCTCAAACCAGGATACCCGATACCGCTCGGAAACGTGTTGGGCGGAGGCGCCCACGCCGGCGAAGGAGCTCCAGACATCCAAGAATTTCTCGTTTTTCCCACTAAAGCTCGAAACGTCGAAGAAGCGCTGAAAACCAACGTCGAAATTCACAAGCGGTTGGGGAAAATTCTGTCGAAGGTAGCGGGTAACTATGGGGGAGGAAAGGGGGATGAAGGCGCGTACGCCCCTCCGATAGACGATGAAACAGCTCTGGGGACCGTCAAAGAGGCGGCCGGTTCCGCGGCGATGGGCCTCGACGTCGCGGCCTCAAGCCTCTACGACCCATCGAAAGACGAGTACTTGTACAAAAACAGAAACCTAAGGAAAAGCAAGGACCAGCATTTTGAGTTTCTTTCAAACATAGTGGAGAAATACGGGCTAAGGTATGTGGAAGACCCGTTTGACGAATCTGATTTCAGCTCTTTCGCAGATTTCTGCAAGGCTTTTCCGAATCTTCTGGTGTGTGGTGACGACCTCGTGGTGACGAGGGCCGAGCTCATCAGAAAAGCGGCCGACGCAGGAGCTGTACGCGCCGTCATTCTCAAGCCAAACCAAGTCGGAACCGTTTCGGACACCGTCGAGGCCGCGTTGGAGGCCGAGCGGAGGGGGATCGTCCGCGTTGTTTCGCATCGTTCGGGCGAAACCTGTGATGATTTCCTAGCCCATTTAGCGGTCGGGCTGGGAAGCAGGTTTATTAAGGCAGGCGTCGTCGGGGGAGAAAGGGTTGCGAAGGCCAATGAACTGCTACGCATCTGGTACCGAGAAGGGGATTCCTTACCGTTTCAAGGTGGTGAAAAAGCTTGACGATGTCGGCTGAACAAGAGGCGGAAATACTTGAACAGCTCGTCAAATACAACGTCCACATCGGGTCGAGGATAAAGGTCAAACACATGGAGCCGTACATTTTCAGGATGCGGTACGACGGAGTTTATCTCTTCGATGTCAAAAAGATACTGGAAAGGCTTAACCTCGCCGCGAAGCTAATCTCGTACTATCCACCTGATAAGGTCGTGGCTGTTTCAACTCATGTTTTCGGGATGAGGGCTGTGACAAAGTTCGCCGAGTTGACTGGAGGTGTTGCCATTGCGGGCAAGATGATGGCCGGTCTGTTGACAAACCGTACGTTGAAAAACTACATGGAGCCATCGGTAATAATTATATCGGACCCGCGTTACGATGTTCAGGCGCTTGAAGAAGCCGCGATCGCTCGAATTCCCGTCATCGCGATGTGCAGCACCGACAACACATGCTCGAACGTAGACTTGGTGATTCCGATGAACAACCGGAGCAGAACATCCCTTCCCTACGCCTTCTGGTATCTTTCAAGACGTGTTCTCGAAGAAAGAGGACAGTTGACACCCGACTTCGACGCCCTCGTCAAGCCGGAAGACTTCATGGCCCTACCCTCCTCCACCGAGATGGAGTAGGAAGGGAGAGACCACCGTTTCGTAGCTTCTTCGGAGAAATTCTACGTAGTAGTCGGGGTTGTAGTCGGTGCTGCGTAGAAGCTCGACCGGAACTCCCTGAGTTTTTTTCACGACGTAGTTGACGGTTTGACCCGGTGAAACAACCCCTCCCGCTTCTTCGAGCATCTTCGCCGCCTCAACGTGTTTGAGCCTTTTCTCGTAGCTACGAGTTGGAGCGGAAACGCTTCTTCTCATCGTCAACCAGTCTAACCCGACTTCGCCGCGGTAAACCATTTTCAGATAATTGTTGTAGGTCTTTCGGCATTCTTCTATTTTTTGACCAACCTCTTCCGGGCGTGTGGCTTCGGCGAGTTTTTCGACAAGCTCCGACTGCATTTTTTTCACGATGAGTGGTGTGTCTCTCCTCCTGATTTCGATGCCTCTGCATTTTATCCGTCCGTCGGTGTAGACTCCGAAGTAACGGTTGTTGACAGGTCTTCCGGGACTTGTTCTTGATTCGAGGAAAGCTATCCACCGGAACGTTCCTTCGTAGCCAACCGGAAGGCCGACGGATTTTTCCAGCTTTTCGCCGAAAGCTCTGTAATCCTCTTCAGAGGCGTCCTCTTTCCAAATCCAGAGACAGTCTACTATTCCGTGCAACACCTTGAACCCGTTCTCCTCGGCCAGTTTGACGCTTTTCAGCAACGTGTCACGTGCGAGGGCGCAGACCGCGAGATGTGCTTCACGGCTTCCAAACTTCGCTTTCTTGTAGCCCAGATAACCAAATGATGTAACCAGTATCCATTTGAGGGCGTCCGACCTAGCCTTGAAGATTTTGTTTCCCGTCTGCTGGTAGAGTCTCTTGTATTCGAGCCTTCTTTTGAGAGGTTTTTCCACGGCCCGCGGCACTATTCCTCTCCATTTTCTGCATACGTGGTAGCCGATTTCCGGGATGTCTTCTCCACTGCAGCACCTACAGTTGACGGTTTCGCCGCTTATGTTGTTCTTCAGCATCAGCATGGGGTAGAGGCTGTGGAAGTCTATTTCGCCGACGTTCCAGTAGACGCCCGGCCTGTGGTCGAGAATCCATCCGCCGCGGTCGGCGTTCATCAACTCCGCACCAGTCACGCAGAAAGGCCTACCGCCCTCTGAGGGAATGAGGACGTCGTTGATGAAGGCTTGATGGTACTGCAGTGATGTCATGCACCGGCCTATGGTGTACCGGGCCGCGTCCTGAACAGGAACCCTGACTACGCGGGATACTTCCAGCAGCCCGTCGAGGCCTGTTTCCCGGTAGAGCATCGAGTTGTCGGCATCGATGTGAAGCCTACCGCGTAGCTTGTGGCCGGCGAAGCTGTGGTAGACTTTGCCGTAGCTCATGTATGAGAAGTCTCTGTTCCTGACCGGCGCGTCTTTTTCACGGCCGAGACGGAGCCTGACGTCGTTCACCTTCGCTCTATGACGTAGGTAGCTCATCAGGAAAGAGTCGCCGCCTTTTGTAACGAGCACATCGACGTCCATTTCGTCGAGAACCTTTCCCAAACCCGTAAGAACAACATCCTCATCGCCGTCTAGAACCACTTCTTCACCGCCCACTTTGACGCAGGCCATCTGGATGCGGTCGGAGAAACGAGGCAAAGGCCCGGCAGAATCCAGCATTACGTCGAGAAAAGCCACGCGAAGAAAAGAAGCGTCGTAGAAAAGGTTGTCAACGGGTTCAGCGGCCTTGAAAAAGCCGTCAACCTTCTTGACGGCAACGAGCGGAGCCAAATCAAACCTGTAGAGAAATTCCTGAGCCGCTGGAACATCGACGTTGAAAACACGAACTCCCCGCGGACCCCATCTTTCCTTCACCAAACCCGCGAGAAAACGCTTCTCCGACGGAGGCGTCTCGACTTCGAGAGCTTCGACCACGCCGATTCCCAAAACTTTTTTGACAGTTTTTCCCACCACGTATTCGTCGACCAAAGCTTTCTCAAGCTCGGCCAGTGTTTCGCCGGGGCCCGTGAAATAGAGTTTCGGCCGCCAGTCGACAACATCCCTGAAAACATGTTCTCCATCCCTAACCCAGACAACAACCCCTTCATCCCTGCAGACGACGTCCAGCAGGTAACCATCCACGACAAAACGACTTCTTTCCCGGATTTATTATGAGAGAGCGGCTTGAAAATGCAACGTTTAATAGTCTACCCCAGATTTCTGTTTCATGGTTGTTTTCTTCGGAGCTGTTGTTCCACGCTACGATGTCGATTTTCGCAAAGCAGTTGAATCGGCCCTCCTGTTTGAGGAGCTCGGTTTTTCATCCCTATGGGTCACCGACCATCTCCAGCCTCGGAGAGCGTCGAGGATTCTCGAGTCGTGGACTCTTTTGTCGGCTCTGGCTCCGCTGACAGATGCGAGGCTCGGCACAGTCGTTCTTTGTTCATGCTACAGGCATCCGTCGCTTCTCGCCAAAATGGCCGCAACCCTCGACGTAATAAGCAACGGAAGGCTTGAGCTCGGGATAGGAACAGGCTCCGAGCCGCAGGCCGAAGAACTCATTTCGCTGGGAATGGAGACATGGCCTGAAAGAGAAAAAATCGGCAGGTTCAGCGAATACGTCGAAGTTTTGAGGCTTTTACTCAAATCTTCCGGGTCGGTTGATTTTAGGGGCAGGTTTTACCAACTGTCCAAGGCCATCTGCAACACTCCAACCGTTCAGAAACCCACTCCACCCATATGGGTTGGAGCTAGGAAAAAGAGGATGGTAAAGGCCGCAGCTACTCTGGGTGACGGCTGGAATTTCTACGGCGAAACTTTAGACGAATACCGTCAGGCCATCGACTACTTCGAAAACACATGTGCTGCGTTGGGGCGTAGGCCGGGTAAATCAGTTTTCACAAACATCGTTGTCTATTCGGATGATTCGGACAAGGTTGAGAAGTTGAGAAAGCTTGGTGATTACGAGTCAGAGGAGATCGCTTTCCGGAAGACTTTCACGATGCTGTATGGAACGGTTGACAAAGTTGTGAAGATGGTTGAGGAGCTTCAGAGTTTGGGGGTGGGTTTGATAATAGTTCGAGATGTTGACCCCGAAGGCTCAAGCATAAAGCTGTTCGCCCGTGAGGTGATGCCCAGCTTCACCTAACAGCTTAAATCAAGCCGAATCTTCGTTTAGGCGTGAAAGTTGTTTATGATACTATTGTTCTTAGCACGAAGTCGCGAATCGAATTAAATGACGTGTCGGACAAGGTTGAAAGGGTTGTGGAGAAGTCGGGGATCAGGAACGGAGTGGTTAACGTTTTCTCGCTTCACACTACCATGGCTCTGTATCTCAACGAAAACGAATCCAACCTTCGCCGCGACATCCTCGAATTTCTGGAAAAGCTGGCACCCCAAAAAGAAGGTTACCACCACGACGCCATCGACCCGACAGCCAACACCTTTTCACACCTCCGCTCAATACTGCTTTCTCCGGTCATCACGTTACCCGTCCAGGACGGCAAAACCGTACGCGGAACATGGCAGTCGATTATCGCGGCGGAATTCGACGGCCCGAGGACGCGGAAAATCATGGTCCAAGTGTTGGGCGAGTAGAATCAAGTTTATATCAGCAATCAACTTTCTTCGTGTTGGGCCCGTAGCTTAGGATGGACAGAGCGCTGGCCTCCGGAGCCAGAGGTCGTGTGCACGTTCACGGAAGTGTCGTGCCGACAGGGTTCAAATCCCACCGGGCCCGCTAACTTTTTTGACGAGCAATCACCTCTACAACCATGCTCGCTGAAGTTGACCGCTTGATGGAGAGAGGAGGCTATGACGGCTTGGTTGTCTACGGCGAGTCGACGGCCTCATGTCCTGAGCTGGCTTACTTCGTCAGAGCAGCGCTTCCACGTGGTGGAATCTACGTCAGAAAACGTGGTGGCGAGCCACTGCTTGTTGTCAGCAGCCTGGACCTCGCCTGCGCGAAAAAAGGAAAAGTTTCAACCGTCAAAACCTATAAGGACTACGGGCTTCCCGAGCTCCAACGCCGCTACGGCCCCGGCCGAGCCTTCGCGGAAATGCTACTATCGATTCTCAGAAGCGAAGGTATCGTCGGCCGCGTAGCGCTGGCTGGGCGGCTGGATGCGGTGCAGACCACTTTCTTGGTCGATTTCCTGAGGCGTCGAGGTTTCCGTGTCGTTGGTTCGCCGAAGCCAACGGTCGTCGACCTCTGCCGAAGAACAAAGGACGAATGGGAGATAGAGAGGATTCGCGAAGTCGGACGCAAGACCGTGGCCATAGCATCCAAGCTCGAGAAAACTCTTGAACAATCAAAGCCTGTTAGTGGTAAAATTGTGTTTGAAGGCGTGCCTTTGACTACTGGCATGCTCAGGCGAATGGTGAGGGTTTGGTGTGCGGAGGAGGGGCTCAGCCTCCCGGAGGGTATGATACTGGCGGTCGGCCCGGAGTCAGCCGACCCACATTACGTCGAGGAAAAAGACACGGCCATAGTGGAGGGCGCGCCCATACTGTTCGACATCTACCCCGCCAACAACACGGGATACAGGTACGACTTTACGAGAACCTACTGCATAGGTAGGCCGAAACAACCTCTCCGAAAAATGTACGAAGACGTGCTGGCCTCGCAGCAGATAGCCCTTGATTCCATCAGGGAGGGCATTTCATGCGAAACACCCTTCATCAGGGTTTCCCAATTTCTAAGAGGCCGCGGATGGCCGACTCTTCTAGACAGAGAGGTGAAAGACACTGGTTTCATCCATGGTCTCGGACACGGCGTCGGGCTGACCATCGGAGAGGAACCCTATTTGACGAGGTTCAACCGTTCGAGGCTTGTTTCGAGAGATGTCGTGACGGCGGAGCCGGGTCTGTACCAGCCCGGGTTTGGCGGCGTCCGGATAGAAGACGTCGTCGCCGTCGAGGCGGGCAGATGCTATGTTTTGGCTGAACACCATAAGATGCTCGAGTTCTAGGTGACGTAGGTCCAAACAGAATAGGCTGCAAACGCCCCGTAGAACGATGCCAACAAGTTGACCAAATCGTTGTTAACGTACCGGCTTCCGGAAACATATTCAGTATCCTTTCCACAGTGTTTTTTGACCTCGACAGCACGACCGCAGACACCACACCGATACTTCGACTGAAAAAGACCACCGACCACGCTGTCGAACAAGCTGCCGGTGAAACCCGAAAACACGCAAACAGTCGCCAAGGCATAAAAATTCCACGAAGAGCCAAAAACGAGATCATACAGAGAAACAGACAAAGCCACTATCAACCCCGTGCCCAACCCGGCCAACAGCCCTAGAGCGCTCACCGCCCCAGGTGTTCCGGGGCTAGCCGGCTTAAATGAAGTTATCATTCGAGGAGGTTTTTTGGAGAGGAGACCGATTTCTGTTGACATCGTGTCGGCGAAGACTGAGGAAATAGCTCCCACGAACATCACAAACGAAGAGGAAGGGTTGTCGAGAAAGTAACCGGCAGCCGCGATCAGGGCCGAGGCCAAACCGTTTGACAATACATTCGTCCACGTCCTCACACCTCTGCCGTATTCGCCGTATTTTTCACGGTATCGGTAACGTGTTGTGAACCCAGCCACCACGAAGAAAACAAGGAGAACCAAAAAGTGCAGACGGCCCCCCATCAAATAGACCACGTATCCGAGGGCTACAGCGGCCAACAATCCCTTGAAGTCGAGAAAACGACCGGCCAAAGCAATTATTCCAGCCAATAGTATCACGATAGTTGCTTCCAGAAAATGAGCCAGCAAATTTCATCACTTCTTCAAAATGTCCAAAATCTCCTCGATGGTTGCTGTAACCTGGGTTTTTGCAGCCAAGTCACGGACGGTGACGGTTTTGTTTTTCATCTCGTTTTCGCCGACTATTATTAAGTATTTTGCGCCCTTGTTAACCGCTGTTTCGATGGCGTCTGAGAGCCTCTTCCTACTCACGTCAACGGCAACGGCAATGCCTCGCTTACGTAGTTCGTCTGCCACACTAAATCCGTAACCCGAAACCGCCCCCCCCACAATCGACAACACAGCGGACGGAGACGAAAAATACCCGACATCTTTCCTCTTCATCAAATACATTTGAAGCCTTGTTATCCCTATCGAACATCCGACCGCTGGAGTCGGCTGGCCTCCGAAAAGCTCGACTAGGCCGTCGTATCTCCCGCCGCCGTTGAAGGAGAGAGGCTCGTCATCGATTTTCTGCTCGAAGATCATTCCTGTGTAGTATTCGAGCCCTCGTGCAAACCCTAAGTCAACCTCGACCTTAACGGCGTATTCGATTTCACTGAATATTTCAAGTATGCTGCTTAAGTTCTCAAGCGATTGAGACGCCTTCTCCCACGGTGAAAGAATGTCCGACGCCTTTCGTAAGACCTCAATTCCCCCTTTGAATTCAGTTAGTGATTGTAGTGTTTTGACGGCCTCGGGCTCCAGATACTTTGCGGCCAAACTAAATGCTTCATCATGCAACTTTCGGTCGATTAGGGAGAGGACAGTGTCCTGCACTTTCTGGTCCGCCCTCTCCATCAGCCCGCGGAGAACTCCCACGTGGCCCACCTTAAAGCTGAACTCCTTGATTCCAAGTTTGTTGAAGACATCCCTACTGGCCAGCAGTATTTCAACATCGCTGATTGGGTCTCTGCTGCCGAACAGCTCAAGCCCTCCCTGCCAAAACCTCCTTCGACGACCCCATTGTGGCTCGTCGTAGCGATAGCAGTCCGCGATGTATCCCAGCCTCAGGGGAAGAGGTTTTCTCGAAAGCTTCGAAGCCACAACCCTCGCTATCGAAGCGGTCACCTCCGGCCGCAGAACGAGCTTCCTTCCATGGGGGTCGTCGAAAACAAACATCCTATGACGTATCTCCTCTCCCGACTTCGCCTCGAAGAGCTCGAGATACTCTAGAGTCGGAGTTTCAACTTCTTCATAACCATACAAACGGTAAACCTCCCGGATGACGTCCACTATCCTCTGCTTGACGGCAAATTCCTCGGGGAGTAGGTCGTCCATCCCCCTCGGCGTCTCAAACTTCAAACATCGCACCGTAACATGCCAGCCACATGTCTATTTAGTCGTTAACCAAGGCGTAGGATTCGTCCATCAAATATATTATTGGGAAGTACGTTTGAGCGTTGATGTCGATGAGCAGAGTGACTGCCGCGGCCTTTGTAGCGGTCTTCCTGTTGTTAGGGATGAATTTCTTCCTAGTCAACACGATCAGGCTCGAGAACCTACAACTCCGAGGAGCCATCGAATCGCTTCGAGCACAGACCGTCGAAAAAACCGTTACAATAGTTTCCTACATAACCACGGTGATGACTGTTCCAGCTCAAAGAATAGGATACGCTGACCTCTACACTATGGTGAAGGACTCTGTCGTGATGATCAGGGTTTTTTCAACCGCCGGTCAAGGAGTCGGCTCGGGCTTCGTGTATGACGAAGAGGGACATATTGTGACCAACTACCACGTTGTCAGTGGTGCAACATCCATAAGGGTCATCTTCGCAAACGGTGACATGTACGCCGCGAAGACAATAGGATACGACGTCGACAGCGACCTCGCCGTGATTAAAATCGACAACCCGCCGAAAAACCTCCGGCCACTGAAGCTTGGGAACTCTTCGGAACTGATGATTGGGGAAGAAGTTGTCGCCATTGGAAACCCCTTCGGACTCGAAGGGACTTTGACAACAGGAGTGGTGAGTCAGAAAGGAAGACTTTTGCCGACCGGGAGGGGCTACTCGATTCCGGGCGTGATACAGACTGATGCGGCCATCAACCCAGGTAACTCTGGGGGGCCGTTGCTGAACACACGAGGCGAAGTTGTGGGAGTCAACACAGCCATCGAGCCGGCTGCCGTGGGAATCGGATACGCCGTTCCCTCGTCCATCGTGGCAAGAGTCGTTCCATCGCTCATCAAAGATGGGGTTTATCACAGGAGCTGGATGGGCATCAGCGGAACCACGCTGGACATGGACATCGCCGCGGCCGCCGGGTACGGTATCTCGAAGGGCGTGATGATCGCTGAAGTGGTGCAAAACAGCCCTGCTCAGAAAGCCGGGCTTAGAGGCGGCGTCAGGACCGTCGTCGTCAACGGGGTGCCGTACAGGGTGGGCGGCGACGTGATCGTAGCCCTCAACAACCAGCCAATCACGAGCATCGACGAACTCATAGCCTTTCTCGAGGAGAGAACTTCACCGGGCCAAACCATCACAGTCACGATCATACGAAACAACGAAAGGCTCGACGTTCAGCTAACTCTCGAGAGAAGACCTTAACGACAGCCCACTTCATTTCGACGGGCTATTCACCGCGTATGAGAACACGACGATTGAAAAGGGTAGGCAATATGAATTGAGGGCTGTTGAGTACCTCAACAAATTGCCGTCGAAAAATCCAATACCCGTCAAATCCCGACGTCATCAATTGTTAGGTATCAAATGATTCAGCAACGCTCTTTGACGAGTTGATTTCGAAGAATCCCCAGTTTCTCAACCTCTGCCTCCATCACATCTTTTTCTTTCAGAAATGCCTTTCCAGCTGCCGCCACACCAGCAGGCGTACCGGTTGCTATGATGTCACCTGGCTCCAAAGTTAGCCCGTCAGAAATATACTCAAGCAGCTCTCCAATCTTGTAATACATATCGTTGGTCGAGCCTTCCTGTCTCACTTCCCCGTTTACCCTAAGAAATAGACGAAGGGGATATGGCGAACCAACCTCATCTCTCGTGACCAAGTATGGCCCGCAGGGAGCGGCGGTGTCGAGGCTTTTTCCGAGTATCCAGTTTTGTCCAAACGGGTTAAGGCGGTCTGGCCAGCCGGGGGGAAGCTGCTTGTCCCTGAAACTGACGTCGTTGAAAACGGTATAGCCAGCGACATATTCATACGCTTTGTCTTTTGAGATGTATTTCCCCTTTTTACCGATTACTACGGCCAGCTCAACTTCGTGGTCAACTTTCGTCGATGTTTTGGGGATGAGGACGTTTTCTTCATGGCCCACCAAGCTGTTGGGATATTTGCCGAAGAAGTAGGGTTGCTCCGGAATTTTGATATTCATCTCCTGTCCATGGGCGACGTAGTTCGCCGCTACGCATAGGATCTTCTTTGCGTCAGGCACTGGCGCCCGAAATGATATTTCAGAGAGTTTGTGGAAAAGCGGTCGTCCCGGGCCATAGGCATGTGCTTTTCGCTCTAGCTTTGACGCGAGATTAAACGCATCTTCGCCAGCCGCCAGAAAATTTCTCATTGAATAAAACCAGACAGGCGCATCATCGCCATAGAACATCTTATAGGCGGCAGCGAGGTCCAGCACCCCGTTATTCGTCAAAATACCGACCTTAACGATTTCAGACACTGAAAACGAAAGTAGCCTCATACCAGACCATCACCTGCCTGCAATCCTCAGCAACATTATAAAGGTAACTGTCAAGTTGTACATGGCTCGCAAAGAGCTTTCACATGCTCACTTCACCCTTTCAGACGATCATTCTTTTTCCCGCTAAATCGAAAAGCGGATAATGCCAACTTCACCGGAAAAATAATAAGCCGGTTTTTGGGTCAAGAGGATATGGTTGTCGACACGGAGCTGACGCGGGCTTTCGGTCGGCTTAGGAACTATGTTGGCGGCGAATGGGTCATCCCCGCTACCGATGTGTGGCGCCCGGTCTATGACCCCGGCTCCGGCCGGGTGATCGCGGATGTGCCGTACACAGGTGAAGATGATGTAAACGAGGCGGTTGAGTCCGCAGCGAACGCTTTCGACTCATGGAGTAGTATTCCGTTCTTGGATAGGGTTCGGTATCTCTTTGAGATGAAAAGAGTTCTCGAAAGTCATTTTGAAGAGTTGGCTGTTCTCAATACTCTCAATCACGGCAAGACCTTGGATGAAAGCCGTGGGGACCTCAGGCGGGCTTTTGAAAACATAGACGCCGCAATAGCGGCTGCCTACACATTGGCTAAGGGTGAGCTTATGCATGAAATCGCCCCTGGGATCGATGAAGGCGTTGTCCGTGAACCGCTTGGTGTTTTCAGCATCATAACGCCGTTCAACTTCCCCATCATGATTCCGTTCTGGTTCATGCCCTACGCCATTGTCTTAGGCAACACAGTTGTGATAAAGCCCAGTGACATAACTCCTGTCCCGATGACAAGGGTAGTCGAAATTCTTCATCAGGAAGTGAAGCTACCGCCCGGAGTCGTCAACCTTGTCCACGGAGGCCGCGATACGGCCGAAGCCCTGGTGAAACACAAAGAAATCAAAGGTGTTTCGTTCGTTGGCTCAACGCCGGCTGCTCAGAACATTTACAGGCTCGCAGGCGAGCACGGGAAAAGGGCCATCGCACAGGGCGGGGCAAAGAACTACGTAGTCGTCATGCCAGACGCAAACCTCGAAGTAACAATCCCCGCGGTCATTTCATCGTTCTTCGGCAACACCGGACAAAGATGTCTAGCGGGAAGCAACCTGCTGCTCGTCGACCGAGGCTTCAAACAAAGCTTCTTGAGTAAATTCATAAACCGCAGCCGTGAAATCGTCGTCGGCCATGGCTTAAAGAAGGGTGTTGAGATGGGCCCGCTTGTTTCTCAGCAGGCGAAGACACGCGTCTCGATGTATTTGGAAAAGGGTGTTGAGGAGGATGCAAGGCTTTTGCTCGACGGGAGGAATGTTCGCGTTGATGAGTTTCCCAATGGTTTTTACATGGGTGCAAGCGTCTTCGACGAAGTAACTCCAGACATGTCCATCGCCAGGGACGAAATCTTCGGGCCAGTGGCATCTGTTTTGACCGCTTCAAGCCTAGACGAAGCGATCGACATCGTCAACACACGGACAGAATATGGAAATATGGCGTGCATATTCACGTCTTCAGGGGCTAACGCCACACACTTCGCGAAGCACGTCAACTCCGGCAACATCGGAATCAACATCGGAGTAGCCGCCCCGGCCGCCTACTTCCCGTTCGGCGGAAGAAAAAACTCCTTCTACGGAGTCCTGCACGGACAAATCGACTCGGTCGACTTCTTCACCGACAAAAAAGTCATAATCAGCCGTTGGTAAAAAGCTGTCCCCCATCACTAACTCACCGCTTCATTGACGGGTGATGCACCGTGTCTCGTGCGGAGCTTAAGGCGTGATGGGGGCATTTAATAATTGTTTAATGGTTGATTTATCTTTAGCGCTGCAAAAACGCTTGAAGGTGAGGCCGAGAAGAGAAGAAGCTCGCGTTTGCATTGAATGAATGATGAAGCCCCATTGGCTTAGACGCGCTGAAGAGGCTTTTCGGCGCCTGTATTCGCTAACCATCGATTACAAACCCCGTATCATATAGCCCAGTGCTTAGGCTTCGGGAGAAACACAAGGGCGATGAATTACAGGTTCTCGGGTTTTTTCATGAGGTGTTCGAGGGAGATTTCGAAGGCTGCGACAGGCATGTACACCCCGATGTTTTCAAGAACTTTTGGGGAAACTTCTCCAGCATACCCGATCAAGACCCTGTCGACGTAAATGGCCGCACATCTACCTCGGATAAATGTGTTCAGGTTACCCGTCCCGTATTCCGGTTGGATGTTCAACTGGTTGAATAGTTCGTCTAACGTGCTTTTGACCTCCGAATAAGTCGCGTTAGTGTGACAAGTCGCCGCCGCGAGATGTTTCTTCCTGATTGTCTTTTCAGGTACGAACTCGGCTAACTCCACTACATCTCCGATTTCGTAGATTTTTTGGGGGTAGAGGTTGTCTTTGTTGAAGGACAACGTCGAAAGGATGGACGGAATCAGTGATGTCCTGAGCATCGTGTATTCTTTGGTCGCGGGGTTGGCGAGGCGGACGTGGCTGCTTTCCTCGACTTCCATCAAGCGGTAGTGCGCCCCCTCGTTGGTTAATACCAAGTTGTGAACTTCGGTGTATCCAAGCCCGATCATTATCTCCGACACGACTTCTACAAATTGTGTTGTCGGTAGAAGCCCTCCGTAGGTGTTTGATCTGAGTTTTTCCGGCGTCATCCGGTTGTATCCGTATGCAATTGAAATGTCTTCGACAAGGTCTACGGGATGAAGCAAGTCTACGCGGTAGGCTGGATAGCTGACGATCAGCTTGTTGCCGGCGACCCTGCTGTCCATCCCCATCCTCTTAAGGAGCATAGCCGCTTTCCTCGGCGAAAGATCGATACCGATAAGCCGCGAGGCAAGAGAGACGTCGAGCGTCATTTTGTGCGGTCTCGTGTCTGGGGTGTAAACATGTTTACGTCCGTAAACGATCTTGACTTGACGAACTTTTCCGCCCGCATCAGCCAAGGCGGCTGCGAGGATATTTAGCGTTTGGTTAACCTTTCCTTCTTCGGTGCCCGTCACATCGATGAAGACATTTCTCCTTCCCGGCGAAAGCTCCGTGATGGCTGCGTTAACGATAGGAGGCATCGAGAACACTTCCCCCCGTGCATCGACGATGACTGGTGCTTTTGTCATGTTTCTTAGAAGCCATGCATGTTTTCGTCCGATTTCGCTTTTGACCAAAACCTCCCCAGGAGTCATCGCCCTAAAATCCTTCAAAGGAACAAACCTCACTTCATCCATGTCGACCGCCTTGTATCTGAACGGCGGAACAATAGCGGACATGTCGTGTAATCCAATCGCGACCTTCCTCCGATTTCTGCCGAGAACCCAGTGGAGGTCTTCCTGCATCGCGATGATGTCCACAAGTTCCTCTTCATCGAGTTCGAGGTTTTTCACAACGGCGCATGCTATGTAAGGCCTTACGTCCTCCACACTTCGGTCAACATACATCACTACGTCCGATTTGACAAAACGATAATCCTGCAGGCCTGTTTTTATGCCTAGGTAGGTTTTGAGGGCGCGTGCCACTCCGTAGACGCTTGAGAAGTCGGGCCTGTTTGGGTTGTATTCGACCTTCAGTACCGAGTCCGTTTCCTCGACGCTCATTCCGAGCGAGGCGATGTGTTCGGCCAGTTCTTGGACCGGCATGTCAACTCCCAAAAGCTCTCGGAGCTTGTCAACTCTGATGTTAACGACCGGCATGCAACACTCCCCCCACGGCTGCAAGAACTTTCATCGGAGACGCAGCCCTCAACCACGCCAAATCGTTGAGATGAAACGCTCGAATGTCCTCTAGGCCGTAGATGACCATGGCAAGCCTTTCAAGCCCGAGCCCCCAAGCCAGAACCGGGTCTCTGACACCAAACGGATAGGTTGTCTCCGGCCTGAAAATTCCCGAACCGCCGAGCTCAAGCCATTTTCCGCCCAGCTTGACTTCGACTTCCATCGAGGGTTCTGTGTAGGGGAAGTAGCTCGGTCGAAACCTCACTTCCTTCAACCCAAGCCGGGCGTAGAAATCCTTCAACACACCCATCAACATCCGGAGGTTAGCGGTTTTTTCGACAACGATTCCCTCTATCTGATGAAATTCCGCTAAATGTTTCCAGTCGACTTTTTCGTTGCGGAAAATTCTGTCGACGCAGAAAACTTTGACGGGAGGCTGTTTGACCTTTGCGAGATGTCGAATCGTGGTCGCGGTCGTGTGTGTTCTAAGAAGCAGTTTCCGAGCCTCTTCGGCCGACCATTTGTATCGCCATCCCTTCGAGCCGGTGTCACCGCCGTTCTCATGCACGGCGCTCACGGCTTCCACATGCTGCGAAGGAAGGTCCCCAATTGAAGGGTGGAGAAGGTAAAATGTGTCCTGCATTTCCCGAGCCGGATGGTCCTGCGGCTGGAACAATGCGTCAAAATTCCAGAAAGCCAGCTCAACAATCGGGCCTTCGATTTCCTCGAAACCCATCTCGACGTAAGCTTGTTTCACCATGCGGATGACCTCATTGAGCGGGTGACGTTTCGCCGCAAAGACAGGAGGAGTCGGGGCGCGAACATCGTAGCCGCTCAACACGACCTCACGCCATCGGCCGGAACGGATGAGGTCGGGAGTCAGACTCGTCACCTCGGGAACAATCGACGTCAACTGCTGTGCCAAGGCACGGCCCGAAGAAGTTAGAGCAGCGACCTTCATCGTCTTCTCTACGATTCGGACAACCTTCTGTCTCTTGACAAGCTCGTTGACCAATTGTCTAACCGGGCCTGATTCGGGAACCTCTATGCTCTGCATCGAATGAAGTGATTGGAGAAACCGTTCCACCTCGGTGGTTTCGGGGACTTCGCCCTTCAACCTAACAAAAGTGGTTGAGTCTTTTTTTACAAATTCAATCCAGCCTCTGTAACGGGCCCACATTAACCCGATGTCAGATTTCTCAAGGTTTCGTATTTCTTCGACAGATGATTCACCACCTCTTTGATTCAGGTAATCGACGACACGACGCTCGGGTAGCCCATGAACAACATATTCAAACCCTTCCGAATCCAATACTACAAACTGTTTTCTCAAGTCTTCTTCGACCTCGACAAGCCCTTTTTCCAGTAGCCAACCGCACGCTTTCGCGACAGATGAAATCCTTGCCGACCTGTCTGAATGCCATTGCGTTCCAGCCTTCTTCAAAATCTCCGCGACTGTTTCCGCGATATCCTCATAGGATGCCCTACCGCCCAGCTTGTTCAATGCTGTCAAGACCGCCTTTTCTGTCCAGTGCAAGACATGCGTCATTTTCCACTGATTGCGTGGAAAACTCGGTAAAAAACACAATCATATGAGTTACGGATATTCCGCCGTGAAAAACGCGACTGCCGAGAAGACCGAGGCGAGAAGTCCTAGGACTATCACCGGTAGAAAAAGCAGAATCAAGCCGCCTGTGAGCTGTTCAACGGGGCCGAACCCTCCGGGAAGGGGCAGCAAAAACGCTAACCCAATCAACGCCACGACAATAACGATGAGCACTATCACCAAAGTGATTCTCATCCATGCAGCTCTCCTAAACCATCTCGAATTCAAGACGGTGGCCGCTCTGAAATGTGAGACGATCTCCAACACAAACGTGACGAAACTGAGAACAGCTAACACTAATCCCGATACCGCGACAATTCCAAATATCCCGAACAAGTTCGGACCGAACATCTGCTCAAATGATTCTGGGCTCAAAAAATCAACTCCACCGGTGAACGGAAGCATTAACAGAAGAGGTAACAAGGAACCGAAGAGAAACACAACCAGCCCTAGGGTAATTAGGAAATTCACTATCATAAGCGACCCCGTTGCCTTGAAGACCGTTTGACCGGTCTTCGAACCGGCCCTGAGCCATGCTATGCCTATCAGAACAGGCGCAACAAGGTTTGCGATGGGTATAAGAGATAATATGTAACCAATGCCGCCCAAAACGCTCATAAACGTCGCGAGAAGTCGATTGGTGCGTCTTATAAGCTTTCACGCATCGATGGTTAACGTTATATGATTCAGATATGTGTTTAGGCTGGATGGATGGTTGAAGAAACACCGAGAATGCTCGTGATCGTCGTTGACCGGGATGATGACCTTGGAGTGAAAGCGGGAGTCAAAGGGCCGGTCGTTGGGAGACAGGAAAACCTCAACGCCGCTGTCAAACTGGCTCTGGCGGACCCCGAAGACCCGGACGCCAACGCGATTTTTTACGCGGTGAAGCTGTACGATGAAATGGTTCGAAAGGGAGTTAGCGAACAAATCGAGGTCGCGACGCTCACTGGGTCGGCGAAAGAAGGGCTTGAAGCGGACATGAACGTGTTCAACCAGCTGAGGGAGGTTTTGGAAAGGTTTCCGGCTCAGAGATGCATTTTCGTCAGTGACGGGGCGACCGACGCCGTCGTAACTCCGATTATTTCTTCGCAGCTGGCCATCGTTTCCGTGCAGAGAGTCGCGGTTAAGCAGAGTCAAACGGTTGAGCAATCGTGGTTGATTCTAGGAAAATATTTGCGTCAAGGAGTCACCGATCCACGTTACGCGAAATTCCTCCTCGGCATACCCGGAGGCTTCATTGCTTTGTCCGCATTGCTCAGCTCTTTCGGCCTCGCTCAACCGACGATTCTCCTGTTATTCCTAGGTCTCCTACTCTTCTTTTGGGGGTTTAGAATAGACATTCACCTTTCTAAATTGTTGACTGGATTCTACAGGATATCTCAGATGCCTGCCATAGGCCAAATCAGGGCCTTCGCGTACCTCAGCGCCGGTGCATCGCTTCTCGTTGCGCTCTATCTTGGAATATCCTCCGCCTACGAAACATTCATCTCGCTCCAGCTGACGGGTGAACAGCTCCGCGACCCAAGCGTAATTTTGTCTGCAACTGTCCGCCTATCCGGAGTCTTCATCGGCCAGAGCATCGACTTGATAGCCGTCAGCGCCCTCATCATAGTGTTATCTAACATGATTTACTACTACATCATCCGATACTACGGGTTTTGGAGAACGATTCACGCGGGAGTTTTGGCTATCTGGCTTTGGGCGCTTCTAAAGAGGGCAGCCGTGATTCTACAGCAGCCTGAATTGATTTCAGTGACCAACAGCTCGACCTTCCTTTTCATCCTCACCGCGGTAATGGGCGTAGTTACCCTCGGAGTCACCTTCGCGATGACACGAATCCTCCGGTCCATCTATGGAAAACACTTCAAAAAGGGCTCGGCGAAACGACAGTGAGGAACCATGCTGCGTACGCTAGTCAAAATGGCAGGAATTTACTGGATATACGAGAAATGGCTCCGGCACACTGTATTGTCTAAACCGCTTCCAGGCCATGTAGCCTTGATTCTCGACGGGAACAGACGTTGGGCTAAAAACCGTGGATGGCCTCCGTGGCGTGGACACGCGGCGGGAGCCGATAAGGTTGAAGAAATATTAGAATGGCTTCTGGGCCTCGGCGTCAAAACCGTCACGCTGTATGTTCTGTCAACGGAAAACCTCAAAAGACCAGCGGAAGAAGTGAACGAAATTTTCCGGCTCATAAAACAGAAGGCTGAATGTCTCCGCCGCGACCCAAAAATCTACAAGAATCGCGTGAAAGTCAAGGTTATAGGAAAAAAAGAGCTTCTTCCCAGAGACGTTTGTGAAGCTCTCGAAGAGCTCGAGGAGGCCACCAGGTTTCATGACAAGCATTTTCTCAACCTCGCGGTGGCATACGGGGGCAGGAGGGAGATACTCGACGCGGTGAGGCAGGTCGTCGACGAAGTGAAACGAGGCCGTCTGTTGGTCGATGAGATCGATGAAAAAACTTTTGAGAAACATTTGTACACTAACGGCGTTCCGAACCCGGAGCCGGACTTGATAATCCGCACATCTGGAGAGTCAAGGATAAGCAATTTCCTACTCTGGCAGTCCGCTTACAGCGAATTTGTGTTTCAGGATGTAAACCTCCCCGATTTCAGGTACATCGACCTACTAAGGGCCTTTCGTGTTTATCAGAACAGGGAGCGGAGGTATGGTCTTTAGCCGATTTCGAGGTCAGTCTCCGCGTCGGTAAGCTGGATTACGCCTTGTGCCGTCACATGGTAAATGTCAGAAACCGAGAGCCCGTATCTTCCGGGCAGAATCAGGTCTGGACCCACTGAGATCACGCTTCCATCTCGGATTATGTCCGCGCTTCCCGGCTGGATGAAAGGAGGCTCTTCCTCTTCAATTCCAACACCCTTACCGAACAATGTGAGCGTCGTCGGCTCTAAACCAATTTCAAGTGCGTAAGCCCTGCAGCGATCGTAGATCGATACTGCGGACGACCACACACCAATAAGAGACTTGATGTATTCCTTTAGCTTCAAAAGTTGTTGATAGTTTTTGCTGATTTTTTCTGGTATCCTCTCCCCGAGGAAGAAGGTTCGCGACACCGATGATACATATCCATCAACTGATGCGGAAGCAGTTATGTTGATCAGTTCATTTTGGCGAATTCCCCTGTTCGGGGGACTGTCGACCCGAAGAAAGGTATCTTCACCGATTGAGACGTGTGGGTTTGAGGAGAGGTCCGCGCCCGACCTATAGACTGTGTCAGCTATTGCTCGGCGGATGTCGGAAGGAGTCGTCCCGTCCGTAATCATTTCACGGACTACATCAACGGCCGTGCATACGACCGATGAGGCTTTTTTCATAAGTTCGACTTCTTTTTCTGTCTTGGACTGTCTTTGTTCGTAGATTATATCTCTGACAGAGGCTAGAGACAAGGATGGGTAGGATTTGATGATTGATTGGTAGTTGTCAACTGTCATATGGTCATATCCGACCGTCATCCGTCTGTCACCTATGTATCCCAGCGCCATGGAGATAAGGTCCCGACGGCCGAGCTTTTCGACAATCGATATTCGTCCAGCCAAGGGAGTGTTCACCGGAAGGTTGGAGAAGATGCTCACGACTCCGTCTCCTGAAACAACTAAAACACCGTGTTTAAAACCCGTGAAATAGAAAAGGTTCGCAGGAGACGACAGCAACACCGCTTCGACCGAAGAGGACCTCAGACGAGATATCAGCCTCTCTATTCTGTCTACGTAGATTTGCTGGTTCAACCATTTTTCCGATGGTATAATCCGTATTTATGCATAGAAGAGGCCACTCGTTTTACCCACGCCATCGTCCCATATGACGGAATAACCTCCGGGACGGCATGTTGATAAACATCCTTTCAACTTTTGTAGGCCGAATGGTTTGCATCAAATCCATCACGATACAGGGTTTTAAATCATTTGGAAAGAAGCGCACGGTCATCAAACTGCCCCGCGGGCTCGTGGTGATAACGGGCCCGAACGGAGGTGGAAAATCAACCGTTCTCGACGCTGTCAAATTCGCATTCGGCGAGCTCAGCGCCCACAACCTCCGCGTCGATAGATTCTCCAAATTGCTTCATGAGTCGAGCAGAGGAACAGATACGCAGGCCATGGTAACAATTACCCTTGATAACTCAGACCGCAGCCTGCCGGTGGATAATGATGAAGTTGTCATCAGCCGTCATCTTTACGTAACGGGTGAAAGCCAATACTTCCTCAACGGCCGGAGCGTTTCGAGGAACGAAATGTTGACAATTCTGGCTGCCGCCAACATCAAACCCGACGGCCTCAACCTTGTCACGCAGGGAAGCGTAGTCGGGATAGCTGAAATGACCGGAAAAGAGGTGAGAGAAGTCTTGGAGGATGCCGCAGGCATTTCGGGATACAAAAAAAGGAGAGACGAAGCATTAAGGGAGTTGGAGACCGCTCAGAAGAACATCGACATCGCCAAAGCAGCTACTGCGGAAGTCAGGTCAAGGGTTAAACAACTGGAGGTCGAAAGAAACCAATTACTGAGAAAAATGTTAGTCGAAAAAACCGTGAACGGGTTGAAATCAATCTCTTTGGTCAAAGAATCTAATTTGTTGAAACAGTCTCTGCAGCAACTTGAAAAAAGGGCCTCAGAGATAATTTCGAAGATAGCGGAAAACCAATCCATTGCGGAAACCACGCGTATCAAAGTCTTGACCGCTAAAAATGAGCTGAACCAACTTACCAAAAAACATGAGGAGATCGTATCAAGCATCCGAGAGATAGACCGGCAGATTTTCCTGCATGAGTCAGAGAAAGCACGTAGAGAGGCTGAAGGAATTTCAGCTGAAAAGTCGCTGGAGCAATTAGAATTTCAAAAGAAGGTTCTTCGGGAGAGGGTGGAAAAATGGCGGGAAAGAATTTCAGAAATTCTTCTCCGGCAGAAAGCCGTCGACGCAGAGTTGGAGAAAGCCCAGTCGGACTGGACTAAAGCAGAAGATGAGCTATCAAATCTACGAAAGAAGGCTGACTCGGTCAGAGCCCTGCTCGAGGAAGCTGAAGAAAAGTATTCTGCGAAACTCGAAGAGTTAAGGTTTCTCCGGTTGAATGAAGACGGAAAATCTCTTCTCCTAGAAAATCTGCAAAAACAAATCAACCGTAAGCAAATGGAGAGGAACGAAGCTGAAAAACAACTCGCGGAATACAGGGAGAGACGGGATGAGCTGGAGCGCCGCATCAACCAGATTAATAGTCTCGCCGAACAGATTTCAAGACAGCTAGAAAGCCTTGTGGCTGAAAAGCAGCAGGTGGAAACGGTGGTGCTCAAGAAAAGGGAAAAAATTTCCGAAGTGCAGAGGATGGTTGAACAATCGAAGATAATCAAAGCATCTCTTAACCAGCTTCTGCAAACGCTCCGTACTACTCAGCTGTTGAAGAATTCGGGAAAAACGTTGAAGACAGTTCGAGAAATCGCGGGCGACGAGTTGGACGGCTGGAAAAAAGCCGTCCTCGGTGACTGGCTTAACGCCGTAGTGGTTGAAGACGTGAAAACCGCTTTGTCGCTAGCCTCTTTGGCGTCGGAGAAAAAGATACCGTTAAAAATAGTATTCGAATTCAACGGAGTAAATTCCCTCTTACAGAGCCTGAGTTGCGGGAACCAGCCGAAACCTCTCATCTCAGTCAAAGACGTAAAAGCAACAGACAGGAACGTAGCAACAGAAGACGGGGTATACGTAGGGTCTAGAAACATCATAAACGTCTACTCTGAACAGGATGAACAATCGATAGCTGACCACGTCTACAAAAATCTTGACAAAGTATCTTTACTGGAAGAAAAGTTGCTCAATGCCCAAGAATTGCTATCGAAACGGCTCAAACAACTAGAGCAGAAAGCGAGAGAAGCCGAAGCGCAGGTCAAAGAGCTAACCCAAACACTTCACGCGAAAAAACTTGAGAAGGCTAGGTTAGAAGCTGAGCTAGCGAATGTTTCGAAGGCAGTTGATGATTTGACTGGACGCATCGCCTCTATTGACGGAGAGGTTTCCAAGCTGGAAACGGAGCGCAACCGGTTGAGTCTTTTGGTTGATGAAAAATCTGACGAACTTTCCGCATTGAAATTGTTGAAAAAACAGGTTGAAGAAAGAAGAGCCGAGCTGAGAAACCTCGACGAGGCTATACGTGAAAAATCCGTTCATGTTTCGGTTCTCTACAAGACATATTTAGGCTATGAACGGCAAAAGGATTCGCTGAATATCGAGCTCCGAAACCTAAGCGAGTCAATGTCGAGTGCGGAGAAAGAACTGCAGGCCATGGCTGAATTAGATGAGAAACTCAGGAAGAAAATCGATGAAATTCGGAGTAGCATAGATGCTCTCGAAGAAAAGCTGAAACGTTTAAGGGAGGAGAAAAGCATGCTCGAAAAAACAGCCGCGGAGGTCACCTCACTCATCACGGAAAAATCCGGTTACTTGAAGGAGCTTGAGCATCAGCTCGAAGGTTTGTTATCCACGCTGTCCGGACTAGAAAAAGAAAACAACAACCTTGCCATCGAGCGCGTTAGGCTCGAGACAAGCCTGAAGTCTTTGAATGAAAGACTAGAGGGCCTCGCAACGGTTGGAGATGATGAACCAGAGCTTCCGGCCGAGCTTCTTCAACGATTAGAAATCGAGCTGGGTGAAATATCCGCGGTAAACCAGCTGGCCTTAGTTCAGTATGACGGGATAATCGAAAACTATCGTCTTCGTTCAACAAGAATAAACGAGCTGGAGATGGAAAGGAAAAAGATTTTGGATTTGATTGATTCGATCAACAGGGAGGAGGCGGAAGCATTTCAGAAAGCTTTAGAAAGTGTTTCCAATTACTTCGGTTTTTACTTCAACCAATTGACGGGTGGTGAAGGTTTTCTACGATTGGAGAACCCGGCGGAACCTTTGAACTCCGGAGTAGAGATGGTTGTGAAGTTTTTGGGCAAGCCGGCTCGTACCACCGTTTCGATTAGTGGCGGTGAGAAATCGGTTTCAGCTGTCGCGTTGATACTTGCCTTACAGGACCTTTCACCGGCGCAATTTTATGTGTTTGACGAGATAGATGCTCACCTTGATGTGGTCTATGTAAAGAACCTCGTCAACCTGCTCAAGAAAATGTCTTCGAAAAAACAAATAATAATCATCACTTTAAAGGACATCATCGCGGAGCAGGCCGACGCACTGTTTGGGGTCTATATGGTTAACGAGTCTTCGCAGGTGGTCAAAACTCGTTTGACTGAGGTGGTTGAGGGTCATGAATGATTTGTCGGAGCAGTTGATTTCCGCGCCTTGGCGAATACTGTTTGACGTAACTCGTCTAGACCGTATTAAGGTTTGGGAAGTCCGCCTAACTGAGATTCTTAAAGAGTTTTCCCTTGCCCTCCGGTCTCAGGGCTATGTGGATTTCAACCTTTGCGGTATCGCGGTTCATTCTGCAGCAGTCATTCACCGCATCAAAACCGAGAAGCTTCTTCAAGGCGATGTTCCTCCGAGACCAAAGCCGAAACCAGAGATAAGCGTGCTTCCTCCGATTGAGCTACCCTTCAAACCTGAGTTGCTGACGACGACCCTTCAGGACGTCGTTACAGCCCTTCAAAAGGCCTTATCACAATCGGCCCGGAGGCAAACCGAAGCACTCCCTCCACAGATACAACAAAACAGGCTTGTGTTGGATGAATTCCTGGTAAAAATCGAGGAAGAATTAGACAGGTTTGTTCAAAAAATTCGGATGATATTGTTGAGCAGGTCTTCAGTTTCTTTCACGGAGCTTGTCGCAGGTTTATCTCGTCTGGAAGCCGCGAAAACTTTCATCCTTTTGTTGTTCGCTGCCGCCAGAGGGTTTGTTCTGTTGCTGCAGTCCGATGATGCAAACGATTTGATTGTTCTTCCAGGTGAATTGTTTGGACCAAATGGTCGACAGTAAAATCATCGCGGAGGCAATTCTTTTCGCCTCCGATAAACCGGTCCCGATCAAAGCGCTTCAACGTGCTCTTCGGTCAAGGTCGCCGGAGAAGGTGAGAAAAATCGTTGAGGCTCTGAAGCATGAATACAGCGGGAGAGCCGTTGAAATAGTCGAACTTGAGGGTGAGAGGTTCTTTATGAGGCTGAGGCCGGACCTAGTAAACGTCGTGAAGAAGTATACCAGCCACAAAGTTTTACCTCATGGAGTTCTCAAAACTTTGGCGACTATTGCCTATTACCAGCCGCTTCCACTTTCAAACCTGGCCGCGATACGGGGTAAGGACGCTTACCGCCAGCTAAAAATCCTTGTGGAACGTGGTTTGGTCGAAGCGGAGAAAAAGGGTAGGACATCGATTTTGCGGACTACATCCCTATTCGCTGACTTCTTCGGGATCGAAAACAACCCAGCGTCGGTGAAGTCGTTAATCGATAAGATGTTGTCCTCGACGTCTGAAACAAGTATAAAGCATGCCCCGAAAACATCGAAACAGAATGGTCC
>JAVQUC010000013.1:0-27126 GCA_033580815.1 Candidatus Caldarchaeum sp.
CGGAGTCGTGCCTGGGTGTACGGCTGCGGAGGAGTTTGTGGGGGCTTGGCCCGTGCTTAGACCTGATTTGTGAACGTGAATCAGGTCCTCATCTTATGCCCCTGGCAGGAGGCCGATCCATCATGCCGTGGGAGTGTCTCTCCCTTTAGTGGTCCGGTCGGAGCCGCCTTCTAAACCGGGGCATAAGTAGTATGGCTTCGTCGTTTTTAAACATTACGTTAGACGAGAAAGACTCGTGCGTCGCGTATGATTAAACTTTTTCATACACCGTTGTTCTCCTATCTCAAAGTTGTCAGCGTCGTTGAAACGCTTTGTAGATTCGCGCAACGTTTCTGCCGAGTTCGTGGAGCTTCCTCCAGAGCGGGCGAAGACTTCAGGCTTGGCCGCAGCATCGGTAAACTGCGATGTAAACCAGATCGCGAAAAGCATTGTGCTCAAAGGTTCAGAGACCTACGTCGTGGTTTTAGCGGGTGATAGGCGAATTGACCTGAAGAAGTTTTCAAAGCTCGTCGGAGAACCAGTTAGGCTCGCGACACCAGATGAAGTCTACGATTCAACTGGTTTCCGTGTTGGATGTGTTCCTCCCTTCGGTCACGTGAAAAAGCTGAAGACCTACGTTGATGTTTCTGTCCTCGCGAACAGGGTCGTTTTCGCCTCAGGGGGTATGGACAACGCTTTGTTGAAGATCTCTGTGGACGAGCTGATGCGCGTGTTAGAGGCGGAAACAGTTGATGTTTCCAAATAGCTGAACGAGGAAAAACTTTAGTTATGGGTTGACCGATGGTTTTCCATGGTTAAGCTTTCGAAAACAAGGCTCTGGGATGTTTTCTCGACCTTCGCATACCTGCTCGCGTTCTTACTGACGATGCTGGCGGTTGTTGGTTTAGCGATGTTTGTCATGATGCAGCCCGAACTGTTAGGCATCGCTTAACAAGTTTAAATAAAGCGCAGAACCATTGTCCACTGGCGCCGGTCATAGGATGGGGGAAACGCCCGGTCTCAGCCGAACCCGGAAGCTAAGCCCCATCCGCACGGCATTAGTGAGGTGGGAGACCCCTCGCGAAAGCCGTGTGCCGGCAGCCATCCACCATACGTCAAAATAATGGAAAGCTCTCTGTTCGCGACGGATTGAAGTTAAAGGAAGCTCTCCTGTCGACGACCCTTTACGAGGCGGCTTCCTCTGTAGCTAGATAGCTCCAGGTAAGAAAAGGATCTCTCGAAACCGCGACGAGCTCTTTGCATGTCTCGATAATTTCATCTGGCTGACGGGTTAGCACTTGGTCTATTTTCTCATAAACTGTCCTTTCGAAGCGGACTCGGAGAGAATCCAGCTCATACTCTCTGTCCGTTAATTGACCAAGCTTCCATTTGATGGTCGACAACGCTTCCCAACAATCCAAAATGAGCCTCCCCACGCCGAATTTGTCGAAGTACATAGTTTCGTAGTTGATCCAATGTTTCCAATGTGGAATCTTTAGGCTGTGATAGTAATCTTTGATCGATCTGAAAAGGATCTTGTATCCATACTTATCAGGTTCGTAAAACGCTGGTGAGCCTGGGTCTAGCAGAACCATGGGTCCGAAATCAACGGAAACTTTTCCCATATGATTTCCCTTGTTCTTAGAAAGCAGTTTTTCCCAAAGATCCCAAGTTTCTCGGATCGTTTCGTGCGATTCATGTCCGAGGGCTATCAGGAAAAATACGCCGATTGGTATGCCAAGTTCTACGCAGTCGTCGACGGTGCGGATTAATGATGTTGTGTCATAATGTCTGCCGTGCGCTTTCCTGACAAAATCGTTGCCCGACTCCGGTGAAATGGAGAGACCTATGTAGTCCGCCATTCTGCTTTTTACTAATCGTTCCAAGTAATCCCTTTTAGCGGGCCAAAACAGCTCAAGCCCTATATTCTTTATGTGCGACCAGTTTCCATCTTTCAAGGTTGATAACAACTCATCAACGTATTTGTTTCCTCCGAGCCTTGGATCCTGAAACAAGAACACAGATTTCACTCCCATTTTATCCAAAACCAATAGGTCCTCGAATATCTTCTTTGGTGAGCGGAAGGCTGGAAGTGTTCTGTCCAATAAGACCCTGTAACTTGTTCTAGAGCCACCGCAACCCGCGCAGTTAAGAACACATCCTCTTGTGATGGGTATGTTCCAAAGCATGTCGCCTGTGAAAGGTGAGGTGAGGGTTCTTTCAAACGGTTCTACCAAGTCAAAACGCGTGAAATTCAGCTCATCAAGGGAAGTGAACAATTCGTGGATCGGAGTTGAAACTGTTCGCCCATCCCTTTCTCTGTAGGTGATACTCGGCGTCTTCGCAAAAGCCTCGGTCTTTTTGAATTTCTGAAGGTTCTGCGCCAAAGCCAAAATCGGTTTTTCGCCCTCACCCCTAACAACTGCATCCACAAATTCGAAACTTCGAACAATTTCTTCGGCGAAAACGGTAGCTGTTAAGCCTCCCAAAAAAACTATGGAATCAGGCTGAATCTGCTTCGCGATTCTTGCACATTCTATCGCACCCATTGAATGAACACTCCAATGCATATCGATCCCTATCAGATCTGCCTTGATTTGTTCAAAAAAATGATCAAGCTTAAAATTCTTATTTGTCAGTAATCTTTCGGCGAGATTGAATATTCTAACTTTCACACCGTGTTCATTCAGATAGGAGGCAATAGACAACAAACCAACTGGAAACATAATGAAGAGATAGGTATAATTCGGAACAGTTCTGTCTATCGGCCCTGGCAGGGTTGGCACCTCCCTAAAGTAGGGGAAGCTCGGAGGGTGCACGAGGATTACGTCGTAATGTTTTGCCATACGTCGATAAGTATCTTAGTCATATAAATAATTACTCCGATAACTCATCGAGGGAATCGTGAGACCTGCTACCAAATCGCTGACTGAATCTAGTCATAGTTACGCACAACCCTTAATAGACTGCGCCAAGATGTTTACTCATGCGAGCCGCCGTCGCATATAAACCGTTCGACTTGGTTGTGCGGGATGATGTGGAAATTCCCAAACCAGCTCCCCATGAGATCTTAGTCCGCGTGCGTTCAGTAGGTGTTTGCCCCAACGACGTTCGTTTTTACACTGGTGAATCATTGCACAAACAGATACCCTATGGAGAGAATAGTTATGGTCTTCCGGGTCATGAATGGGCTGGAGAAGTGGTTGAAGTCGGCTCTAAAGTCGACGGACTTCAGGTAGGAGATTATGTGGCCCCAGACCATCTCATCCCCTGCAACAACTGCAGATATTGTCGTCTTGGTTTTACAAACATTTGCGTGAACAAGTCGCACTATCTCCGTGCATACGCCGAATACGCCACCGCCCATGGCTCGTACTCGTACAAATTTCCCAAAAACATCAAGTTCGATGAGGCTTGTCTCGCAGAGCCGTTATCGACAGTTATCAATGCATCTAGAATCGCCGACATACGAGCCGGTGATATTGTTTTGGTTGTGGGGGCTGGACCCATGGGATTGTTGCATACTATGCTTGCAAAACAGTCGGGAGCGACCGTTATAGTTTCCGAGGTGATAAAGGAGCGAGTCGAGGCCGCAAAAAAATTTGGAGCTGAAGTCGCCGCGGATCCCTCTAGCGACGATTTAGCCAAGTCGATAAAGGAGATGACGGATGGTGTGGGTGTGGACAAGATTATCGTCAGCATAGGTAACCCTGTAGCTATCGAACAGCACATGAAATACGTCCGTAAAAGAGGGGTCGTCGTCATATTCGGTGGCGTCGTTCCGCCCAGAAACATCTCCGTAGACCCCAACCAACTCCACTACCACGAAGTGTTTTTAACCGGTTCTTTCGACCACACTGGGGAAGATTTCAGGAAAGCAGTGAAACTTATATCTCAACGCAAGCTTGCGCTCGACAATTTGATATCTCACCGTTTTCCACTGAATGAGATTGTTCAAGCGTTTGAAACTTCAAAATCCAAGAGCGGGCTTAAGGTGGTTGTGAACATTTAAATTCCCTACATCTTTATATACGGACGCGAGCCGTTTTCGGTTGATGCCCGACAAAGAATATTTAATAGGTGTTGATATCGGTACGTTGGGCTCCAAGGGAGTTATAATCGATGACGAAGGAAAAATCTTGAGCTCGTATTTCGTTGAACATGGAATTGATGTTTTGAGGCCTGGATGGGTCGAGCAAGACCCTGAAAGAATATACTGGACAGACTTTAGAACCATAGTTCGAAAACTGATCGCTGAAAGCGGCGTGTCACCTGGAAAAATCGTAGCCGTAGGTGTTAGCAGTCTTTCGCCAGACGCATGTCCTGTCGATGAGAACGGTAATCCTGTGAGACCAGCTCTTATCTACATGGATAGAAGGTCTGTGAAAGAATGTCAGATGGTGAGGGAAATTCTAGGAGAAGATTATGTGGTCAAACTTACAGGTAATGCCGTCGACCCATATTTCGCCGGTTACAAGATGCTTTGGATCATGCAGAACGAGCCTGAAAACTACAAAAAGACGTGGAAATTCCTTAACGCTTGCAAATACGTTGTCAACAAACTCACCGATGTTGCATCAGTCGACATTTCAAACGCAGCTTTATCGGGTCCGTTTTACGACGTGTCAAAGAAAGTCTGGTCAGAAACAGTTTGTTCAGCTCTAGGCTTTGACAGGGAAAAACTTCCAGATGTTTTCGAATTGGGAGATGTTATCGGCGCTGTAACCAAGAGAGGGTCATCTGAAACTTTGCTTCCCGAGGGGGCACCAGTTGTATCATGCGCGGTAGATGGCTTGATGTCATTTTACAGTGTGGGTTGTCTTGACCCTGGCGATGCTGTTTTAATGTATGGAACAACAGGTGTTATGGGGATCATTTCCGATAAGCCTGTTTGGGATCCTCGTTTTGTGAACACATACTACATAGGCGGCAGAGTCATTCATGCTGTCGCTATGATAGCGACAGGAGCGCTTGTCCGATGGTTCAGAGATGAGTTTGGAGTTGCTGAAAAAGAGGTTGAGCGACTAGCAAAACTCGACGCCTACAGTTTGCTCGATAGAATGGCCGAAAAAATATCGCCAGGAAGTGATGGATTGGTCGTATTGCCCTATTTCATGGGTGAAAGAACACCGATATGGGACCCGCTGGCTCGTGGTGTCGTGATTGGGCTAACTCTATACCATAGCAGAGCACATGTTTACAGAGCTCTCCTGGAATCAGCCGGCTACGCTCTAAAACAACACATTCTCATCGCCAACCAATTAGGGATATTCATAAAACGCATTCTCGCCGTGAACGGGGGCGCCCGGAGTAAGCTATGGCGGCAGATAATCTCGGACATCATTGGTATGCCTCAACTTTACAGTTCAAAGGTTTCGGGTGCACCATTCGGCGATGCTTTTCTCGCTGGCGTGGCCGTGAAAATCTTTCAAAAACCTGAGGACATAAGAAAACTCGTCGTGATAGATGAAGAAACTAAGCCCATAATCGAAAACACAGTTAAGTACGAACGGCTCTACTCAGTGTTTGACGGATTGTACGCGAAGCTGAAGGACGATATGCATGCAGTGGCTACTCTCTAACGGGTGATTGAGCTGACAGAGAACAAAGACCTCGCTAAAGATGCTGAAAAAATTAGTATCGAATGGCAATTCTTGAGGTACTTCAGAACCACGGGATATCTGGTCGAAATCGATTCCAAAAGAAAGGAAGCTGTCATATTTCTCCCCGACAAAGAATTGATGGTCATAGCCGATGTATCCTCCTACATCAACATTGAAAAACTCAAAGCAAATAGAATATATGACATGGTTTTCGCCATCTATCATGCCAGAGCTGGGGAGCGTTTGAGGCAACTAATCATCGACAAGTTAAAGGAGCCATATCATGAAATCAAGAGCAAATACACGAAAGACTACTATCTATACAAAGTTAACTACTTTGAACAATTTTTCTCAAAAGTCGATACTTTTTATCGATTCGAACTTTTGAAAGCCTCTGACTGGTACTATTCAGACCTAATTAAAAAGCGGTTCGAAGATCATGTCCGCAGATCTTACAAAACACCGACAGTTTTCAAATGGCGGCATTTACTAGGCTACTGAGAGTTCATCTGAGGATTTTTTGTTGGATTCTCCACAAATCGTATGTTAGATCCTCTTCAACCTCGACGTCGTCGAAGCTTATCGGTTGGTCCCTTCTAATGGTTCTTTTAACCACCGCCCCTTTGGATAACCCAATCGGAAGCAATCCCTGTTCTTTGGATATCTCCCTTTTTTCGATTGTACCATATGCGGTGAATCCTCCGATTCCATCCAGTTTTTCACCAACTTGCAAATCACGTTTTGCGACCGCGCATGTGTCGCTGAAATATCCGCTGGCTTGGATGATGGGCTTCTTTTCGGTAACAGCCTTTACTGCGGTGAGCAAAGTTTCAGAGCCGGGAAGATGATAAGGTCTGTAAAAGACAAAGTAAGGTCCCTCGCCTACTTTAAGGTATTTCATGTTTTCTAAAATGACTTCATCGTCTGTGGTGGCCACCGCAAAAACACCGGGAGCTATTCCTTGGACATAATCGACCACATGCAAACTGTTCAGAATACCTCCGTCATTTTTCAGTCTGAAAATCTGAGAAATTTCGGATAAGGTTGCGACGGGCCCGTGCATTCCTCTGACGTCAGGCAGTAGACCCGTCGCATTTGATAGGATGGTCATTTCAACCATGGTTTTTGTTCCATCAACGAAAGACGTTAAAATTTTCGGGCTAAGGTTTTGCTTGGCACTTGTCTGGGCTAATGTCTCAGGCGTTGCACGATGGTCGAGAGGATTGTTTTTTCCCTTGCCGGCCACTATCACATCCATTCCGATCTGTCGCAACGGTTCGTAAAGATAATGCATGACCGTGCCCGGCTCATCGCCCAAGTCACCGGTATAAACTATTCCCGCGGATCTCGAGAGGCTTGTGACAAGAGGACCGACTAAGGCATCGAATTCAGCGTTAAGCATAACGATGTTTTTTCTTGATTGTATCCCCATTAGTGCAACAAGGGAACCTGTCCTTATATCGCCGGTTGCATCTATGATAACGTTGACTTCTTCCATCTGAAAAAGCAATTCAGCTTCAGCCGTAAGAACTATTTCTCCCCTTTCGTGAATTTTTTTTGCTTTTTCAATCGTGTCGGCTATGCCAAATTTTACGCCGGCTTCACCGAGAACATCACTGCCTCTGGTTAAGTTGATCTCAGCCACTGCAACCAATTCCCTGTTAGTCCTAACTATGTGATGTACTATGGTCCTACCCATCTTGCCGAGCCCGACTAGCCCAATCCGTGGTACCTCCATATCATAACAACCTCTTGCCGGATTCGTCAAAGAAGTTGAAATTCTCGGTCGGAAGCCGTACCCAAACAGTTTCTCCGATGTTTTGCTCTGTTTCTGAAATTGCTTTAACCAAAATTTTATCACTACGCAAATGCAATATGTATTTGTCCCTCCCCAAATCTTCTCTGTAGGCGACAACCATCGGAAAGAGGTCGGGTCCTTTTATCGGAGATATTTTCACGTGTTCGGCTCTGAACCCGATTCTTAGCTTCATGTTGTTTTCGAAAGGCAGCTTTATCTGAATCCTGAATGAATGAAAGTTAAGTATGCCGTTTTCGTACACGGCTTCAAGGATGTTCATTCCGGGAAAGCCGATGAAGAATCCGACAAACTCATGCGATGGCCTGTGATAGATTTCTTCAAAGGTTCCGAATTGCAGCAGTCGCCCGTTTGGAGACATTACGGCGATTTTTTCTCCAAATGTTAATGCTTCGGTTTGGTCATGTGTAACAAACACCATCGTTCTTTTAAAACGCCGCCCAATTTCAAGCAACAATTTCTTGATTTCGTATTTTCTGTCGGGCTCGATGGAACTCATCGGCTCGTCAAGCAAGATTACGTCAGCCTCTCTAATCAGCGCTCTCCCGATCGCCACCCGTTGCCTATCTGCTGGCCCGAGCTTTTGAGCCTGCTCTTTCAGCAAATTATCCAACTTCAACAGTGCGGCGATTTCTCTCGCTTTCTTGATTTTCTCCTCTTTCGATATCTTGATGTTAAGTAACGGGAACAGGAGGTTCTCGAGGACGGTCATCTTGTAAACGACGGGAAACTGGAAAACTATCGCTACGTTTCTTTTCTCCGGCGGCAATGGAGTGTAGTCTCTTTGGTCAAAGATGACTTTGCCTTTAGTTGGCTTGATCAAGCCTGTGATAATCTTTAGTAGAGTTGATTTGCCGCAGCCTGATGGTCCGAGAAGAGAATATTGCTTCCCTGACTCAAACAATAAGTCGATATCTCTGACAGCCCAATTTTTTCCCCCATCATATGAGTGGCTGATCTGCGAGAGGTGGACTTCGACCATCCACATCACCCCCTCAGGTTTTGTATATATAAGCCTTCTTTGGAAAATATCATCAAGTCTGTCAAGTCAACCGTGCATCTTTTTTTATTTTTGATTTCATGCAGTTTCTCGACTTCAGACAAAATGATGTTAATAACTTGTTGACCACTTCTCGCGACGACGACGATTTCCGAACCCATGTTTTCAATGAAGTCTATTTCAATCGGTATTGAAAGTGATTTAGGAGAATTGAGAGCGAATAATTTTACGTCGTGCGGATAAGCTGCCAACAAATACTCCTCCCCATCCTTAAGTGCGTCATATGACGAAACGTCAAGCGATATGTCGGTTCCAACCCGCAAAAATTTACCCGCAGGTCCTTTTTCGCATTTTGCCGGCAGAATGTTAACCCCTATTGGCGAATAGGAAGAGGCTGCAGTCAAGTCGACCGGGTGACGGAAGCATTCTTTGACCGCTCCGGTTTGGACTATTTTCCCACCACGCAAGTGAACAAGCGTTTTTCCTAGGGCGGCAGCTTCTTCAGGGTTGGATGTCGAGTATAATACGGTAGCCTTTACCTCGTGGAAAATCCTCTGCAGCTCAGCCCTCAAGATTTCTCTAACCTTGTAGTCCAAGTTGGTAAGAGGTTCGTCGAATAAGAAAACTTTCGGTTTTTTAACTAAAGCCCGTGCGATCGCCGTTCTCTGAGCCTCCCCTCCACTGATTTCATGCGGCTTCTTTTGCAAAATCTGCTTTATTCCAAGAAACTCCGCAACCTCTTCCACCTGCTTTCTTATCTCTTGTTCGGGCATATTTTTTACTCTCATCGGTGACGCGATGTTTTCGAAAACGGTCATGTTAGGATACAATGCAAAACTTTGGAAAACCATGCTCACGTTTCGCTTTTGCGGAGGCATTAATGTAACGTCTTGGCTGTCAAAATACACCTTACCCTTGTCTGGTTTTTCGGTGCCTGCTATGATTCGAAATAGGGTAGTCTTTCCCGCGCCGGCCGGCCCCAAAAACACCGTTATATCCTCCGACCTTATTTTGAGGCTGATATTTTCGAGAACAGTTTTCCCGCGGAAAGATTTAGTTATGTTTTCTAAAACTATTTCGGTCATAAATCATCCTCTCCACATAATCAAAAAAACTATAGGAATTCCGACTAAAAGTATGAAATACCATTCTAAACCAAGTGCCATAAAGCTCAACATTATTGCGATGAGTGAAACAGCAGAAATAAACACTCTGTCACCTAGAGTCGTCGGTATTCTTAAAATTCCCACTCTAGCGTTCGATGGCCTTTTTAGACTTAAAACAGCTAAAAAAGTCAAGAAGGAGAAAAAACCGGCGAGAAAAAGAACTAGTTCCGCCTTCCAATACATCCATGGCATTAGTGAGTTTAGGAAATTTTCGATTTCGCTCAGCATTGCCCCTACCATATTGTTAGAGCCTCCCCAGGACGAAGCCTCTGACGGCGTATTTTCGAACCCAGTACAGCAGAACAAGTCCCGGTATGAGAGTGACGAACCCGGCAGCGGCGGCTGGTCCATATTCCACGCCCCAACCAACCTTGCCGAGGGCAGTAAGCAACTGCGCCGGCAGAGTCTTTGAGACCACGGAAGATAACACACTCGCGAAAAACATCTCAGTCCATGCGAAAAGCCATGCAAAGAACATTGCCACTCCAATGGCTGGTCTCAATAATGGGAGTATTATTTTTCTGAAGAGCCGACCCACGGAATAACCGTCGATGAACGCAGCTTCGTCGATTTCTCTAGGAACTGATGCTAAGAAGCTAGATATAATCCAAGTCGTAATCGGTATTTCAAAGACCATATACGCTATTATCAGGCCAGCGTGAGTGTCCCACAAGCCAATCCCCCTCCAAATCATTAGATAGGGGATGGCGAAAACTACCGGCGGCGCCATTCTATTGGTTAAAAGCCAGAAAAATAAGTGTTTGTCCGCCAAGAACCGGAATCGTGTGAACACGTATCCGGCTGGAATGCTAACCGCCAAAGCCAACACCATTGCGAAAAACGATATTATAATTGAGTTTATTATCCCCGCTCGCCAATAACCAAATCCTCCTGTAACCTCGACCCAATTCGTAAAATCGAAATCCGGAATTATCGCTCCCTCGTTTATTCTAGCTTTAGAGGATGCCGAAACGGAGAAGGTGAAGTATATCGGAATGACCATCAAGACGGAAACAAGAGTGAGAAGAAGCAGTTTGAAGGCGGTTGTGATGTGGCTCACTCGATCAGCCCCCTAAAGCGTGTCAAGCCCATTATCATAATCCAGCAAAGAATTATCACGAGGTAAAGGTAGACTAGCGATATCGCGGAAGCGTAGCCGATGTTCCACTGCTCAATCCCTAGAGTTCTAATGTACTGTGTGATGAACTCCGTAGACAAACCCGGGCCTCCGCCAGTTAGGATGTAGACTTCGTCAAAAACTTTGAGTGAGTCGATTAACCTCAGTAGTGCAACGAAGGTTAGCGGGAACAATAATTGTGGGAATTCAGCATACCTGAAGATCTGCCAACGTGTTGCTCCTTCGCTCCTAGCCGACAAAATGTATGCTTCATTAAGTCCCGAAAGCGCCGCGAGCGACACGAGGAACGTGAGACCTGTCCAATGCCAAACATCCATGATAATGATCGTGAAAAAGGCGTGTGTTTCGTTTCCAAATGGGTCATAAGGTCCTAACCCGAACAGGTTTAGCAGTCCGTTGAAGATAATTCCAAAAGGCCCATTGCTCCTGACCATGAGGAGCCACATCATGCCAATCGTGACCGGTGGAAACAACGGCGGCAGTGTTAGCAGTGCCGCAATGACCGCGTTAAGAATTCCTTGGCCTCGCAACATATATGCTAGACCTAGCCCAAGAGGGATCTGAATAGCCAGAGTAATCGCCGCGAATAATACGCTTCTTCCGACCGCGTTTAAGAAACGATAATCTTTGAACATCTGAACAAAGTATTCAAGCCCTTTGAACCTGTTCTCTATGGCGAACGGTGTTTGTAGTGAATAATTTAACAACGCAAATATGGGAAATATCCCGACAAATGCCGTAAGAAGAATAGCTGGCAAAAGTAATTGTTTCACAATGCTTAGCTATACGATTTCTATAATATAAACATATTCCACAATTCAAACCTGACCGGTCCTAAGCTCACATGATTTTGACACAGGACCAACGAGATATGGGTTTGGCGATGGTCATTTTTTCGTAAAAAGGGTTTTCTAAGTTGATGGATGTGAAGAGGTCAGTGTAGTAATCTTTGGGCCTCGGCGACTGTCTTGCCCTCATGCAGGATCGCCGATAGGGCTTTGACTATTTTGTCGGGGTTGGGATGCTGCCAAATGTTTCTCCCGATGGTGCCTCCGCAAGCACCAGCGTCCACAGCATCCTTTAACATCGTCAAAACCTCCGTAATGGTGTCCATCTTGGGTCCTCCCATGACCGTAATCGGAATAGGAGTAGACTCGACAACTTCCTTAAACTTTGATGAAGGACCTACGTAAGCTGTTTTCACAAGGTCGCCACCGAGTTCAGCGCCCGTTCTCGCTGCGAGTTTAACTTTTTCGACTTCGTAAATCGTTTTTCCCGACTCGTCGCATGGCACTATTTCTACCATGTATGGCATCCCCCATTCTTCGCACGCTGCCGACACGTTCCATATGCTTTCCAACATCTTGTGATCTAAGGGGACAGGGCCGAAATAAGTTGTTTTTACAGCCTCTGCCCCGAGCTTAACTGCGTGTTCAACATATTTGTCATCGTACGGAATTGAGACCACCATAGGTATTCTGTTTTTGATGCGATTCGTCAAATGTTTTGCCATGGCGGGTGTGACCAAAATTCCCTCCGCTCCCCCGCTGACCACCTTCTCAACCACCTTCTCTATTTTTTCAAGCCCAGCGAAGCTGCCAAACGCTCCATGGTCCATTGCCACGATCAAAGCACGGTCATCGTCCCGGAAAATGTTACGCAACCGCCTAGCTTTACCAACGGCAGAAACGCTCGATTCAAACATCATTCCAATTCAGTTAATAATGTAAAGCCGCGTATTTAAACGTAGTACTGTCGTTGCGACAAAAAAATGTGGGATAATTCAGAGTGGACCGACTTTCTTACCTAGCCAGTTGTTCTCACGTAGGAATTTGTCGATTTCATCCGCAACTGTTACCGCTATTTCAGCTCCGGGCAGCTTTCGTCCGAGCCCCTCCATTCCTTTGTCACGGGCGAGCGGTAGCAAGTAGGGATAGACCACACCGATAGCATTGTCGGTTCCGAAGAAACTTTTTCCGGCCAAATCCACTAGTGAAACCATTCCTCCCCACATGTCGTCCATCTGCTTAAGGGCCGGTGACTGGTATGTCGACAGCCTGACCGGAAGCCCAACTTCAAGGTTTTTCTTCAGTTCGACGGCTTTTGAAACCATGAATGATGCGAAGAGGAACGCTGCTTCCTGTCTAGGACTGTAGGCGGAAATCACCCATCCTGAGGGGTCGATGTAGCCTCGCGGTTTTCTTGGATGATAGTATGGCGCATACACTGGATATGGTGCAAACTCGAACTTGCCCCGAACCTTTGAGTCAGCAGCAGCGAGTCCGGTCGCCCAGTGGAAGTAGAAAGGCCACATGGTCGCGTAGTTTCCGTCGAACTTGAAAGCGTCGTGCGCTTCAACCACTCCGATCTCGTACGCTTTCGGAGGAACAAATTTCAACGAATCTTCCAGCCACCATTTGTACATGGCTTTGCCTCCTTCGCTGTCAAGCTTACCGCCGTTTTTCGTCGATGCTCCACCTATCACTTCATCTTTAACGTTAATCCCCCAAGGAGTCGAAACGCCATCAATATGGGTCACTTCAAGCGGCATCTTTCCCTCTGGAGCGGGGTCTGAAAGCTGGAAGCAGTCATCCAATCCGTCGGCTATGTACCAGCCGAGCCAGTCTCCAGGCTTAACACCGGTGATGTATCCGTAAAAGTTCTTGTCAGGATCTGTGAAAAATTCTGCCACGTCCCGAGCTTTGTCGGTTGTCCAATCGTCTTCGACCTTCCCTGAACGTTGTGCATCGATATAGTATTGTCTCGGTGTCTTCAATTCGTAGCCATAACGACTTTTGAACTCTTGCTTATTCTTAGGATCTTCGAACACCTCCTTCAAGTAAACTGTTCCGGCGAAGGCGTTGTAGGCGTGAAGCGCGTAAAGGTTTCCTTTGCTGTCGCTGTAGCTCGCTCTGAGGAAGAAGTCTCCGATGTCGAAATGAGGCGGAGTGAGCTCAGGCTTTCTCCTTAACAGGTCTGAAATGTTGACAGCGCTTTTGTTATATATGTAGAAGCCGTTCATGTCTTGGTCTGTCCCGATCAAGTCGTATATCCCAGCCTTGAGCTTGGCGTCTTCGATGCTCTTGAGGATCGTCTCAAAGTTGGACATCGCCTCAAAGGTCAGATTTATTCCTGTTATGTCTCTAAACCATGGAGCGAGATTTTTCTCCTCCCATACCGCGCCGGGAACCGCTTCATACATTATCAGCAACGTTTGTCCGCGGTAAGGCTTCGACGCTCGCACGTAATGAATTAGCTCTTCTTCAAGCTGACTCGGAGTTAGCACGGTGTCACGCCCTATCCAATCAATCAACCTGTATACGTTTCTTAGGTATCGCTCATCTTCGGGTCCGAGGCCCGGTGGAAACGCTGGTGTTGTGGGAGTTGCAACCGCGGTAACCGTGACTCTTTCCGTGATGACTCTGGTGACAGTTTCTCGAGCAACTTCGACCGGTCTGGAAAGAAATCCGACAACACCGCCAACGACCAGACCTGCAACAGTGCCAGCGGCAATTTTCAGCGCATTTCTTCTATCCATTTTTTCTCCAGAGCTCACAAACCTAAACATAGGCACTTCAACTATTAAATTTTTCCCCAAAAAAAACACCACGCAGCTACAGATTCAAAGTTCGAAATTATTTTCAAAATATTATAAATGGCCTTACCTAGGAAGTCATCATAAAAATTTTCGTGCGTTAAAGAAATCATTTCCGCCGTGTTTTCTGAAAATGATGTCTATGTTTTCATTAGCATTGCTTCGGTCGCCTTAACTATTACGAGGATTGAATTTCCAGGCTTGATGTCGAGGCGTGTTAGGCTCTCAGTAGTTATGACTGATTTGATTTCCTGCGCACCGCTGAGCTCAACGTTTACGAGGCTTAGAATTTCACCGACGACGACGTCTTTAACGCGGCCCATGAGAACGTTACGGGCGCTCATTTTAAGTTCGATGATAGATTTGACGAAACCGGGCTTTTTAGTCGATTGGGCGAGGTAATACTGCTCTAATATTTTATAGCCAAAGTCGGTGAGCCGTGTTTGACCGTGTTTCTTTCCTCCTCTAATTGACTGAACTGGTTTCCCTCCAAAGGCTTTTTCAATTTCTTTAATCCAGTTCAGGCCTGAGCGATAACTGATGCCCTGGTCAGCGGATGCGGCGGCTATGCTTCCGGTTCGACGGACTGCTTCGAGGAATTCAAACCGACTGGGATGCAGCGATACAGTTCGCTCGCCGACGGTGATGGTTATCATGTCGACATGAAGCGATATGAAAGGCAATCTTTAAATTTATATAAACACACTATTGAGCGGGCTGTCGATGCGAAAAACCAGCCTAACGGCAGTAACGGCCGCGTCCGTGGTATTCGCGACCATCTTATTAACCGCTGGCCTTAGAGACAATATTTTGAATCCCAAGCCTGTTGTGGTCTACTCAGCACCCACTTTGAGGGGTATTTCCGACGAACTCGTTAGGTTGGCTGACTTTTCAGTGGACGTACGGGTTTATGGAAGTGTTTTCGCGACAAACTTAATCAAATCGGGGAAAACACCGGATTTGCTGCTTTCAGTCGATAGCGAGCTGAAAAAGGGTTTGGAATACCGTGACGAAAGAGTCATCGGGATCTATCGTCTTGTCGTTGTCTGTAACAAGTACTTTGACGGCGTCGAGGATTTAAAAACGGCTCGGCTGGGAATCGCCGACCCGAACCTAGCCCCCATCGGGTACAGGGCTTTGGCCGCATTGTATCTTCTTTCGATCTATGAGGGGTTAGACGTCGTCGATGAAGTCGAGGCGAAGTTGAACGTCAAGTATCAAAGACAGGGGGATTCGGTTTTTTTGGACGCCAGAACCATCGAGGCTTCCGGCAGGTTTTACATGAGGCCTGACTTGGACGTGGTGAGTTCGCTACTCGAGGCCGGAACAGTCGACTGCATTTTCGCCCACATGCCCTTCGTCATAACCCGCGAGCTTCCCAACGATTTCAACCTGGTCGAGCTGCCGGAATGCTGTCGCTTCGAAAAGGACCCGCCGATTGACTTCTACGTCGACTTGTCGACTGGGCGGGTTAGAGTCGGTAGGTTTGAGGCCGTCGCGCTATCTTTTACTGAGAACGGTGATAAGCTCTTACGATTGATTGACAAAATAGACGTGAGCAAATACGGGTTCAGAAGGATGAGTTGACATGACGATTTTTGCCGTGAAAGTTATTGTCGTTTTAGCAGCGATTTCCTACGTTTCTTTTTTGCTATTACCGGCCTTCCTTTATCAAGTCCTTCGTCTTCCGGATGAGGTGTGGACGCCTTTACTGAACTCGGTGTTGTATTCAACTGTTGCGACTTTCATCGTTCTTCCAGTTGCAATGCTTTTGGCTTTCTACATAAGTAGACGGAGCATGGGCGGCATAATGCCGTTACTCACATTTTCCACCGCCATCCCCCACACCGCTGTTGGACTCCTTCTCCTTCCGCTGTTCACCCGAGCCGGAATAGTTGACACAGCACCGGCGGTAGTTGTTTCGATGGTTGTAGTGTCTCTTCCCATCGGAATTGGTACCTTGGTCGCGACGTTCACTTCAACTCAGAGGTCTCTCGACGAAGTTCTCCAACCTCTTGGACTCGACGATTTCCAAATCCTGTGGTTTCACGTCAGAACCTCTGCTATGGGTGTGTTGACTTCCTTTTTATTAACTTGGCTGAGAAGCTTTTCTGAGTTGGGTGCTTTCTTGATAGTGGCCAACAGGCCTACGACGGTTGGCATTCATCTCCTTGAGCTTTTTCACAAAGGCGGAGCAGCCGCATCAGTTCCATACGCCGTACTGCTGGGATTTATCGGGCTTCTCTTCAGCACGACGCTCTTTCTAATCTCTCGGAGAACATCGGCCGTGGTTTAAATGTTCGAAGTACTCAACTTGGAAGTTGCCAGAAAAAAGTTCAAGCTATACGTTCCGAGTCTTAGGGCTGAAGGGAACGTGGTTCTTCTAGGACGCAACGGCTCCGGTAAATCGACTCTGTTAAAAACGTTGGTCGGATTCATCAAACCCATCAGAGGCCGCATTCTACTGAATGGACGAGAAATCACCCGTCTTCCTCCGAGCGGACGGGAGATCGGGTACCTACCGCAGGAGCCCGTGAGATTCCCGTTCGAGCCATGGAAAACGATTGAATTTTTCGCGAAGAAGTTTCGGGTCGACGGCAAAGCTTTGGTCAGCGAACTGGGTCTCTCGCACCTGCTTGAAAAGAGAGAGCTGTCGCAGGGTGAAAACCAGATGATCAACCTGGCCGTTCTCATGATGAAGAATCCGAAGTTGCTTCTGCTCGATGAGCCCACCGCAAGCCTCGACTTCATCAACAAGTTAATTTTCTGGAACCTGTTGAAAAACCTCCGCACAGACAAAATCTACGTCACCCACGACCCGATCGAGGCCTCGCTCGTCGCCGACAAAATCTACATGGTTGCCCATGGTCGTGTCAGCGGGCCTTACGATAATCCGTTAAGAAATCGGGTTGAAGCAATGTTGGATGAATTCAACCTATACAGGTTCTTCCAATAGCTTTATGCCATGGAAAAAATCTTAAGGTGGTGTGACGCGGGAATTGTTTGGGGGGTGTAGCCGAGCAAGGCCAAGGCGTCGGGCTCCAGGTCACATGTTCTGGTCGTGAGGCGTCACCCGAAGACCGTGGGTTCAAGTCCCACCACCCCCAGCCCTACCCGATTCTTCCGAGATATTCTGGCTTGAGGAACCTTTCGAGGAAAAGCATGAAGACGATGCTTGAAAGCAGCAGAACTATGGCTGTTGCCGACGCGAACTGCATGTTGTAGCCGCTCGCACTGTAGAGTAGCATGGGCAACGTCACAACCGAAGGTAAACCGATGAAGAACGTTCCCACGAATTCGTCGAACGAGTACAGAAAAACGAAGACGCTGCTGGCGATAATTCCCGGGGTCGCCAAAGGAAATGTCACTCTGAAGAAAGTCGTGACGGGTGATGCTCCACTGATTCGCGCGGCCTCCTCAAGTCCGGGCGGGATAGAGCGGAAAGTCGCGGTGTTTATCCAAATCGCGAAGACAAGACTGGGAACAACATGTGCTAAAACAACTCCAGGAATCGTTCCCACCAAATCGAGTGAGTAGAATACTCTCATTAGGTTGATGTAAACGGGCTGCAGCGGAAAAGCCTGTGGCATAAGAAAGAGAAAAATCAGGGCTGGTTTGTAGGGTATTCTGTATCTGGCTAACGCGTAGCTGGTCGGCAACGATATCAGCATCGTTAGAGGCGTGACGATGAGGGCCACGACCACGCTGTTCCAGAAAGCATCGACTATGCTCACCGCCCCGATGGCCAACCCTCTCCTCATCCCCAGCGCTTCAAGCCAGTAATCCATGCCGAGCTCCTGCGGTACGGGGCTAGGCCAATACCATCGAATGGCTACGGACCATAGGACAAGGCTCACAAACGGTGTGAATATCCACCAGAAAACTAACACAAGACCAACTAGCTTCAATGCTTGAAGCATTGTTTTCCGATTACCGCTCATAGATACCCCTCTTAGTCATTTGCCTCAGGTAGTATACTGAAAAGAAGCCGACCATTAGGTAAGATATCACGCCGAGGGCGTTGGCCGTCCCCCAGTCGCCGAAAAGCGTTACTCTGTGGGCCATGTCAACCGTAATCGTTGTTGGTTTGGCTCCGCCGATGAGCATGTAGGGAAGCGTGAATGTGCTCAGGTTTGATGCAAAGGTTAGGATGAACGCAATCGCTATGTTCGCTCTCGCCATTGGCAAGAGAATTCGGAGTAACACGGTAGCGTTTCCCGCACCCGACACTTTCGCGGCTTCGACGTAGCTGTCGCGAATCATGAGGAAGCCGCTCAAAATGATCAAGGTCATGAACGGCGTCTGTTTCCAGACGAAGCCAATTAAAAGGCCCCTCCAGTCAAACAGCTGCAATGGGTTGGATAAATCAATTAGCCCGAATTGCGCAAACAACGTGTTCAAAGTTCCGTGAGGAGCGAGGTAGGTTCTCATCATCTGCGCGACCACGACCATGGGCACGAAAATCGGAACCCGGAAAACTTGGTTGAAGAAACTTTTGATGCGTTTGTCGACGGTTATCTTGAAGTAGAAGGCGGCCAGTATCCCTATCAATCCCGAAAACAACGTGGCGAGAACGGACACCGCTAAGCTAAAAACCACGTCGTCTCGGTAGGCCGTGAAGACGGTCACGTAGTTGGAGACACCTATTCCGCCGTTTTCCTCCAAAAAACTCAGCAAAACGCTCGAAGCGAAAGGATAGACGTAAAAAGGGAGGAAAATCGCGAGCGAAGGTGCTAGAAAAAGGTATGGGAGAATTTTTTGGCCGGGTTTCATATTCCAAGCGTCAGCCGACGACGAGTTCGTAAGCTTTCAGTATCTCGTTGTTAGTTTGGGCGAGCGGCCAAAGTTTTGCGGACCGAGACAGTATATCAGGAGTTATGTCGCTGAAGAGCCTCTTCTTCGCCTCCGGCGAGATGAGGTCCATCACGTATTTGACGTCTATCCCGGGGTACCAGTTGTATCTTTCAACGATGACTTTGGCCTGAACTTCGGGGCTCGTCATGAGTTCGATTAACTGCTTGGCTCTTTCCGGATTACAGGCCTTGGCGGGAATCACGAGGTACATGGCCAGCCCTGGAAGGCCCGGCTCTGGTATGTAGAGCTTTATGTGCGAAGGCATACGTCCGTCAATCATCCAAGTGTAGAACATGTCGACCCACACCGGAGCCAGCCATATTTCTTCGCGCGCAAGCATGTCAAGGGTTCCAACGTTGCCCGCAGTGATAGTTACGTGCTTGTTGAATTCCTTGAGTTCCTGTAGAGCGCTCGTCACCTTGGTTTTAATCAGCTCCGGGTCGTGCGGGCCTTTCACAAGCCTCTCGTATTCTCCCGTTTTCCAGTAGACCCATCCGAGCACAAACCCGACTCCGGATAGTCCGCCCTTAATACCGTTGTACCCAAATTTTGACGGGTTTTGCTGAACCCATTTCACGATTTCTTCGAAGCTTTTCGGCGGCTCCTTAATGTATTTCGTGTTGTACGCCATAGCCACCTGACTGTGGATAACGGGAATTCCGTAGCCTTCGATATTAACGCCCAGAGCGACTTTGGCGTGTTCCGAGGTTACGTATTTCCACGTTGAAGTTTCCTCGGCGAATTTCATCAGCAACCCTTCCGGAATGGCCCAAGACATGAAAATTTGGTGAACGAAAGCAGCGTCCACATCCCAGCACGCTTTGTTCGCGTCCCGCGCGGCCTTGATTTTCTCGAAGATTGTCCTGCTCCCAGCGTCGCCCGGTCCCGTGTGAATCGTTACCAAATGGACGTCCGGATGCTTTTCCTCAAACATCGGACCAATGATGTTCTGCATCATGTTCAGCTGGCTCACATCTCCCGCCGTTGCAAACACCATCTTGATTTTACGTTCTGGACCTGTAGCCGCTGGAGACCCTAAAACAAGCAGACCAACGACCAAAACCACTGCGACTGCCGCCACGACACCGATTGGAATCAGACTCTTCGAATTCATTTTTCCGCGGCCATCTCGATTATCGCCTACGTAAAAAACCTTCAAAATAGCGGATATATTTCAAAAAAACCAGTATAAATCACTTTCAGCCAGAATAATCAAACAAAATAGATAAATCCGAACAAATCGTGATCTGAAAAAAGTCAACTTAAAGTTCATTCCTCACCTAAAACAGTATTAATTATTCCTTTTTTCCCTCAGACAATCACGAAAAGATAAAAAGGGAATTTATGCTGTCTTTCTTTCATCCCACGACTGTTTCGTAAGTCTTCAGAATCTCCGTGAAAGTCTGTGAAAGCGGGAACATTCTTCCATACTTTGACAGGATTTCAGGAGTTATATCTCCGAAAAGTCTCTGTTTCGCCTCCGGTGAAACGTAGTCCATCACGTATTTCCCATCTATCCCAGGATACCAGTTGTATCTTTCGACGATGACTTTCGCCTGTATCTCCGGGCTTGATATGAATTCAATTAGCTGTTTGGCTTTGTCCGGTGAGCATGCCTTCGAAGGTATTACAAGGTACATCGGCTGACCCGGAAGCCCAGGTTCTGGGATGTACAGTCTTATGTGCGACGGCATACGGCCTTCGAGCATCCACGTGTAGAACATGTCAACCCAGACAGGGCCCATCCAAATTTCTTCGCGCGCAAGCATGTCAAGGGTTCCAACGTTTCCGGCCGTGATGGTTACCTGCTTGTTGAATTCTTTGAGCTCAGCCAAGGCGTTAGCCACCTTCGTTTTAATTAGTTCAGCGTCGTGGGGTCCCTTTGTGAGTTTGGTGTACTCTCCAGTTTTCCAGTAAACCCATCCGATCACAAACCCTACCCCAGACATCCCGCCTTTGATGCCGTTGTAGCCGAATTTTGACGGGTTTTGCTGAACCCATTTCACGATTTCATCGTAGCTCTTCGGCGGCTCTTTCACGTATTTCGTGTTGTAGGCGATCGCTACTTGGCTGTGGAACAGTGGAATTCCGTAGCCTTCGATGTTTGTTCCGAGAGCTGTTTTCGCGTGTTCTGAGGTGACGTACTTCCAAGTCGAAGCTGTTTCAGCATACTTCATCAAAAGACCCTCCGGAATCGCCCACGACATGAACACTTGATGCACGACGGCCACGTCGATGTCCCAGCAAACCCTGTTCGCATCTCTCGCGGCCTTAATCTTCTCAAAAATCGTCCTGCTTCCGGCGTCACCCGGACCCGTGTGAATTGTGGCCACCTCAATGTCTGGATATTTCTGTTCAAACATCGGACCAATTACGTTCTGCATCAAAGCCAGCATGTTTACATCTCCCGCCGTGGCGTAAACGATCTTCGTTCTTCGCTCAGCACCTGCCGCCAGCGGATTACCCAGGAAGAATACGCCAACCACCAACGCTACCGCAACGACCGCCGCAACCACTCCTACAGGAACTAGGTTTTTCGGGTACATGTTACCGCGGCTCAACGTAACTTACACGACGTAAAAAATGTTCTAACACCAAAATATATTTCAGAAAAAACGCTATATGCTCAAAACGAGAAGAAAACCGTTTCAAAAAAATTATTTCATCATTTATCGACTATAATCATCTTTTCCGGAATAAACTCAACATACACCTCCGACCCAGCATCAAAAGAGCTTTCCGAAAAATCTCTCAATTTGAGCTGGCCACCACCGAAACTAAGCGTATACTCTATCCTATCGCCTAGAAAAGTCTTCTTTGATACCTTACATTTAACCGCATTTTTGTCATTTTTTTCCGCGATTCGCACTGTTTCCGGTCTCAATACAAGATAAACATTTTGTCCCGGTGTGAATTGCTTGTTTTTCGGCTTTTTAGCCTTAATTTGACTGCCACCATTGACCTCAAGTATTGCATCTTCCTCCGATGAATCAAGGATTTTTGCCTCAATTATGCTGCTTTCCCCGATGAACGTCGCAACAAAGCTGTTTATGGGCTCCCTGTAGATTTCTTTCGGAGAACCGACTTGGATTATCCTTCCGTTTGCCATCACGGCGATTCTGTCCGAAATCGTGAAAGCCTCAAGCTGGTCGTGGGTGACGTACACCGCAGTTATATCCAGACTTTTCAGAAGTGTTTTCAATTCGTACCTAAGCCCTTCCCTGAGTTTCGCATCGAGGTTGCTGAGAGGTTCGTCGAAAAGAATGGCCTGCGGATTTAAAGCTAGAGCGCGCGCCAACGCTACTCTTTGCTGCTGACCGCCGGACAGCTGCGTCGGATACCTTGCTTCGAATCCTTCAAGCTGAACTAGCTCCAAAACCTGCTTGACGACTTTTCTTATTTCCTCCTTGCTCTTCTTTCTAAGCTTTAACCCAAAGGCGATGTTATCAAAGACCGTCATGTGAGGCCAAAGAGCGTAATCTTGGAAAACCATAGCAAGGTTTCTCTTTTCAGGCGGAATATCGGTGATGTCCTCGCTTCTCACGTACACTCGGCCGGCGTCCGGGTTCACCAACCCAGCGATAATGCGAAGTGTGGTTGTTTTGCCGCATCCGCTCGGGCCGAGTATCGAAAAGACTTCGCCCTTTTCGATCTCTAGATTGACGTGATCGACCGCAGTTGTATTCCCGAATTTTTTCGTGACGTCGTCAAGACGGATGTGGGGCAAACCTAGATTCGTCATGACATCGATAGGGGTTGTAAAAAATTTTCATCCAAGCTGTTTTAATCCTGCAAAAACAGTATATAGAAAGGACATCGAGTTGGTTTGATGAGGTTCGGAAACTAAGATGTTGGCCAAAACGCAAAAACTGTAACGAAAGCTTCTGCAGAAAGGAAGAAATGGCAAAGCCCGACCGCTCAGGGAAAACCGGCGTGGGCAAAATTTTTAATCAAGAAAAACATATAAACGGTCAGCAAAGGGCTTGACAGAAACTGATGAAAGCAGACGCCTCAACTTGATGAACATCATCGCCGGTGAAGTGGTTTTCTCCAAAAGGCCGGGCGATGTTTTGAAGAAGTGGCGTATGTTGTTTGAGCTCAGCCAGAAGAACATGGCTAAAGAAATGGGGATAGCATCTTCGGTTTTGAGCGATTACGAGAAAAACAGGCGCAAGTCTCCGGGAACAGAGTTTGTGAGACGCTACGTAGAGGCTCTGATACGTCTGGACGAGAAAAAAGGAGGACTGAAGGTTCGTCAGTTTTCTTTCGACGTCCAGAACCTTTCTGGGGTCGTTTTGGGGATGGCCGAATATCCTTCGCCAAAGACTATGGCGGAGGTGGCGAAGCTGCTCAAGGGTGTTTGGCTCGCTGGACAAAGTCAAGGCGGCTACCCAATCTACGGCTACACCGTTATCGACAGCGTCGAAGCCATAAAAAAACTGGGTCCCTACGACTTCTTTAGACTCTTTGGAGCGAACACGGTGAGGGTCGTGGTGTTCACGAACGTTTCGAGAGGTAGGTCACCTATAATCGCGGCCAAAATCTTCCCGGTGAGGCCTCGGATGATCGTGATCCATGGACCTAAATCGGTAAAGGAGGTGGACCCGTTGGCGATCGAGTTGGCCGAAGCCGAAGGGCTACCCTACGTGCTTTCTCTCCATGAAAAAGTGGAGAATATTTTGTCGAGCCTCAGTTCGCCGTAGGGGCCGCCGTTCTTTTGACGAGTCGGGCAGTTAGGATGCCGTTGACGTAACGAAGCTCCCTGACTATCGCCTCGAAGGGAAGCTTGACGGTTCTTCTGAAACCCATGCCTCCTTGGAGGATGAGCTTCCGGCCGAAAAGCTCGAGCTTTACCTTGTTCTCAGGGCCTGGCACTTGAGCGGTCAAGTCAACTACGTCCCCTTCCTGTCTCAGCTCGAGCAAGTAATCATCCCAAGCCGCTGTTCTGATGGATTTTCTCAACGCCATGAACCAGTAGACTGCGAGGCCGACCGCCAGAGCTCCTAGGAGTAGTCCGAGAAGACCGCTCTGAACTCTGATTAGAAGCGAAAGAGCCGCGACCATGACTAGTATAAGCATCAGAACGCCGAATAAGTTGACCCCACCTCTCACTTCCTTTGTCATCAACCCGTCACCCGCACCTCGACGTACCTCAAGACCGTAACACCTGATGTTTGATAGATAGCTCCTAAATATAAGCTATCGCCAGAAATCCAGTAAACAAGAATTGCGCCGTATTCCTTCCAGTATTCTAAAAATTTGTCCAACTCGTTTTTAATTTTGTCGAAGCTCTGTTCGTCGGTGTAGTTATGGCTAGCTACCTTGTACACGATATTAGCATTTATCTGTTCAGGAGTCTCGTCGCCTAGCCCTTTTTCCCTCAGCAGGTTCTTGAGCCGATTTATACGCTCCTCCCTCGTTGCTGGCAGGCTCGGCGGGGGCGCCGTTTCACCCGCCATCTTGTAGAGGTAGTTGGCGAAAGCTTTCTCGATCGTATCCCCGAGGCCTACGTAGTAAAGACCTGTGAAAGCGGCTCCAACAACCGCTATGGTTCCTAGCTGGGTGACAACCCCTTCTCCTTCTCTTGCCGTATAGACCGGGATGACGTAGACCGGGTGTTCGCCGACCTCATAGAAGATTGTTTCCCCGATGCGGGGTGAAGCCAGTAACGTGCTAAGGGTCCTGAAGTCAGGGTCACGCTGAAGAGCTTGAAGCGCCGCCGACGGCCCCAACAGCTTGGTGGGCGAGTCGAGGGGTACTTTGTAGAAATACATTTCGCCGAGCCATGGATAATCGTTCCTGACCACCGCGTAGCCCGCTAGGTTCTGCCCCCTTGCCCCACGAAGCTCAAGCGAGAGAATGCCGATGAACTCGATTTTATCGCTGTTAGGCAGCCTTGTCATCACGTAGTATACCTCGACTCCTTGAGGGATTTCGTAGAATTCTCTCGCCTGTATGAATGTAGCGGGGTCTTCTACGTGGTAAAGGGAGAACAGGCGTATCTGATACTGGAATAGTTCAGCTGGGTATCTTATCTGGTTTTGAAGCCATTGAGCCACTTCGCGGGTGACGAAGTCTGCGTAAACGTTTTCGAAAAGCTTGGAGAAGAAGTCGTCTCCCAGCATTATCAGTTTTATCGAACCGTCGTAAACGTCGACGAGGCCAATCCCCACGAACCTCACGTAGGGGTTGCCGTTTGACCAAGGCGTTTTATCCGTGGGTAAAGCGACTATGAGGGGGATCATCCAGTAAGTTCTCCGGCCGTCCGTCACGGGGAACATGTCAACGTAATCCTCGCCGAAGACGTAGTTGAAGTAGGGGAATAGAAGCTGGACCCTCTCATGGACATCCCTGTATCTCAGAAGATGTATTTGCTTGTCTGGGTAGCTTAGAAAGAATGTTATGTCGTACAGCCAGCTCAAAGGCGGGCCGATTTCGACTCCCCCGTTTCCGTTGTATCTCGCACCGCCTATTTCGTCGGGACTTTCCTTCCCGACCACAATAGCCGCCCAAGCCGCTGAAAACAGGCTACGCGGACCACCCTCCCCATAGTAAATTCGCCTCTCCGTGAAAAATTTCGAGCTGTCGATGACTTCGCCTTGATGAGCGTCTAGCATCAGGAATCCCTGCGGGATGTGGGTGTAGACCAGATGCATGTTGTACCATACATCCGCGGCTGTGACTGTTGGTGGAAGGACTGGTTTCATCGAAGCACTCCAGTAAAGACTTCCGTTAAACCTAAGAATATCTGAATCTTCGAAGTCGATGTAGGGTATCAAGCCTATTTCAGGCCTCAGCTTAGCGAAGGCGGCGTCCCAATCCCACAAACGCGTTCTTTCCAAAATATCCCTATTCGATTCTAAAATCCTGGATACGTCAGAGCTTGTTACCCGAGTTCCGCTAAAATTGTAGGTCAGAACTTTTACATTCAAGCCTGCGAGATATCTATTGACGTTAATTTCTTGAAGGACATAGGGACCTTTATACTCGATTTTCTGGGCGTCTGCGATTGTGTTTTGGACGGCCACTACCGACGCCGTGGCGAGTCCAAGTATGACGAGTAGCCCTATCCTTAGGTAGATGTTGTTAAGGAAGCGTTTTCCGCGAAGGTCGAGGAATCCAAAAAGAGCCAATATCGCCGATGCAATGAAGGCTGAGACAACGAGAACACGTGTGTTGTAGTCGATCGAGCTGCTTAAAAACAGGTTGAACCCTGTCCACGCCAAGCCGAGGCTGGCCAAAAACTCTAGCGTGGAAGCTTTGATGGTTACGGTTCCGGTTTCTCCGAACGACACCAATGCTCGCGCAAACACTTTGAGAACATTTGTCAACCCTATGAGGAGAAACAACCTGATTCCGATGGCTGAGAAGACTGGTGGAACAAGAAGTATCAGACTAGGTGACGCATCGATAACGGCTTGCGCTCCGCTTACGTCCCCGCGGCCGAAAGACGTGAAAGGAAGGAGGAAAATCTTTGGAATGTTCGCTAGCCCTGAGTCCCAGCCGTTTATCATCGCAAGGATGGTTATGCCGAATACACTGTTGGATAAGACGAAAGTCCCTATCAGGAGCTTGGTAAATTGCCACGCCACGAAAGTCTGGAGCGAAAGCTTGAACCTTTCAAAATCGAGCAGGCGAGGCGAAAAGCCACCTCTTAACAAAACTAAAAAAGTGCGGAATGCCCAGATGACCACTGATTTCCTCGACGAAAAGTCAAGCCTAAACAGGGCTATGAACGAAAGAATTATCCCCCCCACGAGTGAGAAGTAAAACGGACGTATGAACAGGTCTCCGAATTCAAGAATGTTCAGCCAGACGTTGAGAAGAGAGCTGACGAATAGGGTGAAAAAAATTATCATTACCGCAAGTATGGCTAGCACGGATGTTAACCGCCTTCGTGTTCTGCGCGAGGGAAATGTCAAACTTTTGGCCCGAAAACTGGGTTCAAGGGCTTTTCTTAAACGTATTTCCAAAT
>JAVQUC010000014.1:0-24635 GCA_033580815.1 Candidatus Caldarchaeum sp.
TCGCAAAACTTCGTGAAAGGAAGAAGAGGCCATCTAAGCCGTTCGCCGTCATGGGTCTTAACTTGGAGGTCCTCGAGCAGGTTGTTCGCATCGATTCTATCGCTCGGAATCTTCTCCTCACGCCGGCCAGACCCATCGTTTTACTCGAGAAAAAGAAATCAAGGGTTTCCGACCTTGTCTCTCCCGGCCTCAACACTCTCGGAGTTTTCCTACCTTACACGGCCCTCCATTATCTCCTGCTCAGCGAGGTCAGCGACAGGTTTTGCATCATGACGAGTGGAAACCCGCCAAACGAGCCCATGGTGACAACCGACAGCGAGGCGCTGAAAAAACTCGCAGTCATCGCGGACTTTTTTCTAGTCCATAACAGGCGAATCGTCCACAGAGTTGATGACAGCGTTGCAAGGATTAACGGGAAGAGCGTGATGTTGTTGAGGCGGGGGAGAGGATACGCTCCGCAGTGGATTTCCCTACCGTTCCGGTCCGACGAGCCGGTCATCGCTTTCGGAGCCATGCTGCAAAGCGCGGGATGCCTCGTATTCGACGATAAAGCGGTCTTGACGCCCTACATTGGGGACGTCGACGAATTTAATTGCCTACTGGATTTGGAGAAAAACCTCACCTTCTTGATGGAGACCTACCGAATCTCTCCTAATTCATGCATCATCGCCTGCGACCTGCATCCAAGCTATCCTTCAACACGGCTCGCTGAAAGCTGGGCTCAAACATACGAAATTCCCGTTGTGAAAGTTCAACATCATTGGGCTCACGTTGTTTCAGCCATGGCCGACAAAGGGTTGGATGAAGAAGTGGTCGGAATAGCGGTTGATGGTGCTGGATACGGGCCGGACGGAAGCATCTGGGGAGGTGAAGTCATCAAATGTGATTACCAGAAATATGAGAGGTTGGGCGGCCTTCTGCCCCAGCCGATGCCCGGAGGAGACGTGGCAACCTACTACCCAGCAAGGATGCTAGCCGGAATCCTTTCAAGGGTCATGAAAGAGGACGAGATCGAGTCGTTGATGCGTCGCAACGGATTGGATGTCCGAGGCTTTCCCAAGGGCAGACAAGAAATGGATTTTGTCCTGCGGAGCTTGAGGAACACTCGGGTATTCACTTCGAGCGCAGGCAGAGTGTTTGACGCCGCAGCAGCGCTACTCAACATCTGCTACCATAGAAGTTACGAAGGAGAGCCAGCCATAAAGCTCGAATCAGCTGCGGTTCCCACAAACAAAAGGTTCGAAGTGGAAATACAGGGCAGCGGACCCCTCTACGTAAACACCAGTAAACTTATGCTCGATGCAATCCAAGCGGTAGAAAACAAGACAAAGGTGGCTGAAGTCGCCTACATGGTTCAGCATGCCGTGGGGTATGGTCTCGGCCTCATCGCGAAGAAACTCGAAGCAAAAGTTAACTGCTTGGTAGTTTCTGGTGGAGCGGCCGTCAACCAATACCTACTCGAAGGCCTTTCAGAGGCAGTAGAAGACACCTCGCTTCAAATAATTGTTCCGTCGCGTGTTCCAGCCAACGACGGAGGAATAGCATTGGGGCAAGCCGCTATTGCAGCATGTGAAACCAGTCGATGACACGGTTATCTTCGTTGTGCCTCCATCGTGACTAGCATGGAAAGACATTGTCGACTGTCGTGCTTAGGGTCATCAATACATCATCGGGAGATTGAGCTGCCCGCAGCAAGAGGCCGACGAACATTCGGTTTCGTAGTGAGAAGAATCGCGTCGGCGCGATTCGCGACCCTACAATGCTTGAATACTAGCTCATGCTTTTCACCACCGTACAGCAATGATCGTTGTGGACAGTAATGAAGCCGCTGAAAACGTCCGTCTAGTTGAATCGCTGAAGAAGGCTGTTGAGACAGCGGTTAGGCCTCTGCCCGCGGGCGATTACCTCGTTGTAGGCCGCGAAAAGAGTGCGCTCGTCGAGAGAAAGACTATCATGGATTTCCTCAACAGCTTGAAAGGTCGTTTGTGGGAGCAGTTGTCTTTGATGCGTGATTTTGAAGGGGAGAAGGCTTTGGTGCTTGAAGGCTACTTGGGACTTTACCGGAAGAGGGGTTGGAAGGAGGTTTCGATTCTCGCGTTGATGGACCGGATTGTGCACGAATGGCGGATACCCATCATCCCAACACCCGACATCAGGGGTACGTTGACTTACCTCGTGTGGAAGAACAAGTCGTTAGGTGAGGCGGAGGAGTTTCGCGAATATCCTCTCCGCATAAAGCGTAAAGACATGTCGGTCGAGGAACAGTCGCTCTTCGTTCTCGAAGGCCTCTGCGGACACGAAACAGCGAAAGCTCTGCTCAGCCATTTCAAAACACTCCGAAACGTCTTCCTAGCCCTAGACCAAAACAATCCAAACTCGTTGGTGGAGCTCAGCAAAATAAAGGTTGGTGGACGGAGAATTCCTGAAAAAATCTTAAAAAAAATGATTACCGTAGCGAACGCGTGCTACGTCTCCGACAAGAAAATTGATTAAACTCCTAGAAACTGCTTTTCGACCTCGGGAAGCCATTGGAGCTCTTGTTTCAGCTTTTCGATTGACTTCTTTATCTCCTGCTCTGGATAATACCACGGAGGGAGCTTCCCTTCGAAGAACTCTTCGTACGCATGGAGGTCAAAGGCTCCGTGGCCGCAGAGGTTGAACAGGATGACCTTCTCCTCACCCGTTTGTTTGCATTTCAGAGCTTCGTCGATTACGTAGCGTATTGTATGGGATGGCTCGGGCCCGGGCAGAAACCCCTCGGTTCTGGCAAAAGTCACCGCTGCGTCGAAGACGGAAACTTGGTCGTAGGCGAACGGTTGAATCCATCCTTCGTGCAGAAGCAGACAGAGTGTCGGTGCGTCACCGTGGTAACGCAGCCCTCCAGCGTGAATCGGCGGAGGTATGAAGTCCGAGCCTAAGGTGTACATCGGGAGGAGCGGCGTCATTTTCGCAGTGTCCCCAAAGTCGTAAGTGTAGATTCCTTTGGTCATGGTCGGGCACGCAGTAGGCTCGGTTGCCACGAACTTCACGTCTTTAGGAGCCTTCTTCGAAACGACCTCGTAGTAGAACGGCCAGAACAAACCCGAAAAGCTGCTCCCACCCCCAACGCATCCAGCTACAACGTCCGGGTAGTCGTCAACCATTTTCATTTGTTCGAGTGCTTCGAGGCCTTGCACGGTCTGATGCATCAACACATGGTTGAGGACGCTGCCCAGGCTGTATTTGGTGTTTTCATGTGTCACACAGTCCTCAAGGGCTTCGCTGATGGCTACGCCGAGGCTTCCCGGATGGTTTGGGTCCTTCGCCAGCAGGCTTCTTCCAAAACTGGTTTTGTCGCTTGGGCTGGGGTAAACCTCCGCACCCCAAGAATGCATTAACATCCTTCTTCCCGGCTTCTGGTTATAGCTCGCCCTCACCATGTAAACGGTGCATTTCATCCCAAACATCCTCGTCGCGAAAGCGAGGGCGCTCCCCCACTGTCCTGCACCGGTTTCGGTCGTCAACCTTTCAACCCCTTCTTTCATGTTGTAATAGGCCTGGGCGACAGCAGTGTTCGGTTTGTGCGAACCGGGCGGCGAAACTCCTTCGTATTTGTAGTATATTCGGGCAGGCGTTTTCAGAGCTTTTTCAAGCCCGACCGCCCTGTACATGGGTGTCGGCCTCCAAATCCGGAGAACTTCACGGACCTCTTCGGGGATCGAAATCCATCTTTCAGGGCTTAGCTCCTGCTTGATGAGTTCCTTCGGAAAGATTCTTTCGAGCTTTTTGGGGTCAACAGGCGCCCTCGTTGAAGGATCGATCGGAGGCGGCAAGGGACGGGGCAGGTCCGGCAAAATGTTGTACCATTGCTTGGGAAGACTGGCCTCGTCAAGCAAGATTTTGCGGTCCATGCTGGTTGAATTCGTGTTTGATGCATATAAACTTTCATTACAGATAATATCTTCCGATAAACTAATCTCAAGCGCCTCTCATAGGTTTCTCATGGATTTTGAAGAGAAAGAGGAGGTTTCCTTAATCAAGAACACGGTCAGCGAGTTTATGAAAAAGTTTCCCGCCGAATACTGGAGGAGGATAGATAGCGAGAAAAGGTTTCCCGAGGAGTATTGGAAGGCAGCGGCTGAGCAAGGTTTCTTTGGCATTAATATTCCGGAAAGGTATGGCGGTCTCGGTTTGGGTCTTTACGAGGTCTCGGCCGCAATCATCGGGGTGGCCGCGGCTGGCGGCGGGTTGCCAGCGGGAGACCTTCTGATGAGAACCATGGTTTTCGCGGGGCTGACTATCGAAAGATATGGCTCCGAACGCTTGAAGGAAATTTATCTTCCGAAACTAGTTCAAGGGGGACTCATTTGTTCATTCGCCCATACCGAGCCGAATGCCGGTGTGAACACCTTTGACATCCAAACCTTTGCCGAAAGAGACGGTGACGGATATCGGTTGAACGGTCAAAAAATTTGGATAACGCTAGCCCACATGGCCGATGTCTTCGTCGTCGTCGCGAGAACCACCCCAAAAGAAAAAACACGCAGAAAATCCGAAGGCTTGACGCTCTTTCTCGTTGACGGCAAACAGGAAGGTGTCAAAACCTCGAGGATCTCCGGCATGGCACTGAGGCCTCTAACAAGCAACCTTGTCTTCTTCGAAGATGTCTGGGTTCCGGAGCAAAACGTTCTCGGAGAAGTTGATAGAGGATGGGATGCTTTATCAACCATACTGAACGCGGAAAGGGTTTGCACGGCATCGATATCGATTGGATGCGGAGAATACCTTCTCGCGAGGGCTGTGGATTACGCTGTCAATCGTAAGGTGTTTGGGAGGCCGATCGGCAGCAACCAAGCGATTCAGTTTCCGCTCGCCGAGGTTAAGGCGGAGCTTGAATCAGCAAAATTGATGACTCAGAAAGCGGCTTGGCTCTTCGACAAAGGAAGGGACTGTGCCTTCGAAGCAAATGTTGCTGCCTTGCTTTCTGCAAGAGCAGCTTTCAAGGCAGCCGACAGAGCGATCCAGACCTTCGGCGGGAACGGCTTCTCCGAAGATAATGACGTTGAAAGGTTTTTCCGAGACACAAGGTTGTTCAAAACAGCTCCTGTGCCAGAGGAGATGGTGCTGAACTACATCGGAACACGTGTTTTGAACATGCCGAGAAGTTTCTGAGCCATCCTATCTTTATAAGTCGACGACAGGCATGTCTAGGTAATGGTATCGACCTTCGTCGGCTCACCCGTCAAGAGCAAGGAGGGGGCGCGCCACGTTCGAGGGCTTGGGAGGTTTGTTGAAGACCTAGTCCTTCCCAGAATGGGTTATGTCGCCTTTCTCCGCTCCCCGTACCCGCATGCTTACATCAAGTCGATTGACGTCTCGCAGGCCCAGAGGGCAACCGGGGTTTATGGAGTTTTCACGGGGTCGGACATAGCATCTGTGACAAAGCCTTTCCCACAACTCACCGTTCTCCCGGCTTCACGCGTGGTCGATTATTCGATGGCCGTCAAGAAGGTTAGGTTTGTCGGCGAACCCGTTGCAGCAGTGGTAGCCGATACAGCCTATCACGCGAGAGACGCCTTAGACCTCATCGAAGTTGACTACGAACCTTTGAAACCTATAATCAACCCCCTAGAAGTCCTCGACACCTCTGAACCACTTATCCACGAAGAGGTTGGAACAAACATAGCGGCTACTGTCGAGTACAACTACGGCGATTATGATAGCGCAGCGGCTCGAGCCGACAAAATCATCCGCTCGAAACTGGTCTTCCACCGCTTCAGCTCAACACCGCTGGAGCCCAATGGGGTCCTAGCGAACTACGACGAAAACACCGGGTACACCATATACTGCAACAACCAAATGCCCATGTTTCTATCTCCCTCTATAGTTAGAGCTCTTGATACGGACATGACGCGTTTGAGGATAGTCACTCTTGACATCGGAGGCGGTTTCGGAGTAAAAATACTCAACTATGTGTACATGGTGTTAGTGGCCGCTATATCTAAACTGGTTGGAAGACCCGTGAAATGGATTGAGACGAGGACGGAGCATATGTTGGCCAGCTCTCACGGCGCTGACAGACACTTTACGGTCGAGGCCGCTGTTAAGAACGATGGAACTCTCCTCGGCCTTAACGTAGTCACTGTCGACGACATAGGAGCTTACGCGAGGCATGAGCCCGCTGGGCTGACGGTTTGGGCTCAGGTTGCGTCCGGATGCTGCAAGTTCAAGCATCTTCGACAGAGAATGTACGCTGTTTTCACGAACAAATGCCCAGCCGGCCCCAACAGAGGTTTTTCGAGGGCTCCCCATCAGTTCATGATTGAAAGAATGCTTGACAAGATCGCTAGACAACTCGGTAAAGACCCGCTCGAGGTCAGGGAAATTAACTACGTTTCTAAGGATGAACAGCCCTATGTCACTTTAAACGGCTGTGTCTATGATGGTGGCGACTACTTCGGCGCTTTGCAGAAGGCCGCATCCATGGTTGATTACTGGGGTTGGAGAGAGAGACAGGCAAAGTTGAGGGAAGAGGGCCGGCTTCTCGGAGTTGGGGTCGGAGTAACCATCGATTCAGGAGCGGCGAATTTCGGGCAGGTCCGTATGTTGAACCCGGCGTTGCCTAACGTCGGAACGAGCGAGGCGGCGACCGTTCAGATGACACCAGACGGCAACATATTAGTCAAGTTGGGAAGCGTGCCTCAAGGACAATCCCACGAAACCGTGGCCTCGCAGATTGTTGCAGACGTCCTTGGAATCGATTACGAAGACGTGAAGGTTGCCACCGGGTTTGACTCGAATTCCCACCCCTATACTCTGCATTCCGGAACATATGCAAGCAGGTTCGCGGGAACTGGAATGGTCGCGGTCTACGAGGCTGCCATGCGCCTGAAGGAAATGATAGCTAGCATCGCGGCAAAAATCCTAGAAGCGAGAAAAGAGGACATAGTTTTGGAGGGTGGCGCAGCATTTATCAAAGACGCGCCAGAGAAGAAGGTCTCGTTTAAAAGGATAGCCAGAACAGCGTATGCAAACCCGTTTGAGCTTCCAGACGGTATGGAGCCCGGTTTGACCGCGCTCGCGGTTTTCAGTCCAAAGTTCGAGCCACCCGACCATAACAAAGTCGGCAACCTGACTCTAACATATTCCTACCAAGCACACGCTGTGGTAGTGGAAGTCGACCCAGAAACTGGCGCTGTCAAGGTAGTGGACTACGCCATAGTTGACGACTGCGGTCGTGTCATAAACCCCGCGATCGTCGACGGTCAAGTGCAAGGAGCGGCGTACCATGGGTTGGCAGCGGTTCTGTTTGAAAACCTCGAATACGACGAGGATGGAAGACTGCATGCCTCGTCATTCATGGATTACTTGACACCAACCGCCGCCGACACCCCCAAATTCAGGTGTTCACGGATTAGCACACCTTCTCCGTTCACCCCTCTAGGAGCGAAAGGAGTGGGGGAGGGTTGCGGAGCACCAATCCCAGCAATAATATCTGCGGTAGAGGACGCCCTCAAACATCTCGACGCTGAAATCAACGTATCCTACATTAAACCCGAACAAATCCAGCTACTGATTTCTAAGGCCGCTAAAGGGAGGTAGAACAATATTTCAAATATTCCTAAAACCCATGAGTTATATAACGGTTTGACGTAGTATATACGTGACCATTATCAATGTTGGAATAAATGGGATGGGACGAATCGGCAGGCTGTTTTTGAGGGCAGCCCTCAAACATCCACTGCATGGACAAGCTTTCGAGATTACCGCCTTGAACGATGTCGCCGACGCCAAAACGACCGCGCACCTTATTAAGTATGATTCAGTGCATGGAAGGTTCGTTAAAGATGTGAAAGCTGCTGATGAAGGGACAATAATAATCGATGGAAAAAACTTTCGATATTTCACTGTTCCTAAGCCGTCGGAAATACCATGGGACCATGCTGGCGTCGATGTGGTGGTCGAATGTTCGGGGTTGTTTACGAGTAAGAAGGATGCAGTTGGACATTTGACTCACGGCGTTAAGAAGGTAATCATCTCTGCTCCGTCAAAAGACGCCGACGTAACAATAGTTCCAGGGGTTAACGAGGCGATGTACGATTCATCTAAGCACACGGTAATTTCGGGAGCATCCTGCACAACCAACTGTTTAGCACCGATGGTCAAGGTCTTGCTTGATAACTTTGGCCTGGTCAAGGGATACATGACGACCGTCCACGCCTACACAAACGACCAGCGCCTTCTAGACCTGCATCATAGGGATTTACGGAGGGCGAGAGCCGCCTCGCTTTCGATCATCCCGACCACAACCGGGGCTGCATCAGCGTTACATCAAGTCATCCCGGAGGTTAAGGGAAAGCTTCACGGAATTGCGCTCCGGGTCCCTGTGCCAAATGGCTCGCTTACCGACCTATCCGCAGTGCTCGAAACTCCCGTAACAGTTCAACAGATAAACGAAGCGTTCCGGGAAGAGGCGTCGGGCAGGATGAAGGGCATCATAGAGTACACAGAGGACCCCATAGTCTCGGTCGACGTCATAGGTAACCCCCATTCATGCATCTTCGACGCCACACAGACACTAGTTCTCGGTGATAAAAGTGAATTCGTGAAAGTCTTCGGATGGTACGACAACGAATGGGGATATAGCAACAGACTCGTCGATTTAGTCCTGTTGGTGACCGGTATTGGAAAGGGGAAGTGAAATAAAATTCAGAACCATCGACGACCTAGAGGTCTCACGGAAAAGGATAGCTGTAAGAGTCGACCTCAACTCCTCTATCGACCCGAAGACGGGAGATGTTATAGTTAATGAGAGGTTCAGGGCCCATGCGACTACCGTGCGGGAACTGATCGGCAAAGGCGGGAAGGTCGTGGTTCTCGCCCATCAAGGAAGGCGTGGAGACCCAGACTTCAAAGACCTCAGCCAACATGCCAGAATTTTCTCGTCCTACGTCGGACAGAACGTCAGGTTCGTTCCAGACGTTGTCGGAAACGAAGCTGTTGAGGCCATAAGGAGCCTCGACAGCGGACAAGCGATACTACTCGACAACGTTAGAAAACTCGAAGACGAAGATGTCGAAAAGACCCCAGAAGAACATGCGAAAAGCACTCTTCCGAGAACTCTCGCCCCCTACTTCGATGCATTCGTGCTCGACGCGTTCTCGATAGCGCATCGGGCCCATTCATCCATAGTGGGGTTAGCCGCGCTTCTTCCAACGTACGCTGGAAGGGTGATGGAGAGAGAACTTTCAGCTCTCAACAAAATCTCGCTGGCCGAAAAGCTTGTTTTTCTCCTTGGCGGAAACAAGCCTCAGGAATGCGTAAAGGTGTTGGGTCGTTTTCTGGAAAGAAAACCAGCATCAGTGGAGAGGGTGATGACGGGAGGAATTCTCGGCCAGCTTGCGATTATGTCAAGGGGATACAAGCTTGGACAGCCCACTGAAGACATGCTGACAAAGAAAAAACATCTGGACCTTCTGTCAAAGGTTTCGTTCATTGACCAGAAGGCGGGCGACAAGATGTTGAGACCAATGGATTTTGCCTATCCCCGCCCAGATGGTTCGCGGGCCGAAATCAGTTTAGAACAATTGCCTTGCCCGGCGGAAATTCAAGACATTGGGACAAGAACAATGAGTCATTTCTGCAGCGTGATCGAGAGCCTTGACTCCGACAGCTGCGTTGTCGTGAAAGGACCAGTCGGTGTTTATGAAAAGCCCGAGTTCCGGAGAGGCACGGAGGCGATATACCAATCGCTGAAACGAACGAAGGCTTCAACACTGATAGGCGGAGGAGACTCGGCGACGGTCATAGACATCCTTGGCATGAATCCACGCGACTTCACCTTTGTTAGCCTCGGCGGTGGAGCTTTCATAACCTACCTTTCGGGTGAGCCGCTGCCTGGCCTGATGGTTCTTGCAAAGCACTGACAAATCTCCAGCATGAAGAAATCCATCGAGCGTAACCGATAAATTCGGCCGTCGACCGCAGCCAACGTGTCAAAAGCCGACGTTGCTGTCACCGGCTACAGTGAAACACCTGTTAGCCGGGCGCGTCTAGAAAGAGGTGAACAGAAACTTGCGATTGAGCACTACTATGCGTGGGCCTTACACCTATTGTTACAGCAAACCGGGTTAACCATTCAGGATTTCCGGGGTCAAGGAGTTGGGGTCATGGGCTCGGCTTTCCCAAGGGCGGAGATCTGGTCGGCCGAAGTAGTGCAGAACCTTGGGCTTGAGCCGAAACTACTTTTGAGAGCGGACCACGGTGGCGCCAACGGCGCTGCTTTGCTCGTCGCTGGAACGCTGGCGATTCACGCGGGATATGTAGACCATTTCCTCATACTCGGCGCAGACACCCCCATGAACATCGTCGGTGAAGGCGCGTTGACGTGGCGTTACGAGCTCGACTACCTGATGCCAGTCGGCATGATGGGCCCCAACAGCATGGCAGCGATGATTATGCGTAGACAGATGCACGAATTTGGTTACAGGCCAGAGCATTATGGGAAAGTTTCGGTGTCCCAAAGGGAAAACGCTTCGAAGAACCCGAACGCATACTTCAGAGCACCGTTGAAGATGGAGGAATATCTCGCCTCCCCACTGATATCTGACCCACTTAGGATGCTTGATATCTGCCCTTTCGTTAACGGTGGATTCGCGCTTCTGCTTTCGAGAAAAAAGTCCGGCGAACAAATCACAGATAGGCCCGTCTCGGTTTCCGGCTTCGGCTCATGGCACAACCTCGATAGCTCAAAAAACCTAAAAGACATCACTTCGTCAGGTCTCAAAGTTGCGGTTAAACAGGCGATTGAGATGAGTGGAATAACCATCGACAAAATAGGGCTTTTCAACCCCTACGACGACTACACTCCAATGGTGTTGATGCAGCTGGAAGACTCTGGGTTCTGTGGAAAAGGAGAAGCGGGAAAATTCCTCGAAGAAAATGACATCACGTACCGCGGTTCCATCCCCTTGAACACTGGAGGCGGCCTGCTCTCCTTCGGACAGGCTGGGATGGCCGGTGGTATGCATCACCTCATCGAGGCCGTTCGACAACTAAGAGGGGAAGCTGGTGAAAGACAAGTTAAGAACCTGGAATACGCTTTAGTGACTGCGTTGGGGGCCCTTGAGCACGGCGGAACCTTCATCAACAACTACGCAATAGTTTTAGGAGTTTGACGAACATGACTGAATACAAGAGGCCTCTCCCACAGATAAACGAATACAACGAAGGGTTTTGGAGGGGCTGCAGGGAAAATTTGCTGAAGCTTCAACGGTGTAAAAAATGTGGTGGACTTCAGTGGTATCCGAGGCCTTCATGCATAAGATGCGGTTCTATGGACCTTGAATGGGTTTCTTCGAAAGGCGAAGGAACTGTTTATTCCTTCACTGTGATCCGCAGGGTTGTGGCCAACTCACCGGACTTTCAGAAGGACATTCCGTTCGTTGTGGCAGAGGTCGACCTTGACGAAGGAGTACGAATCTACGCCAGAATCGAGGGTATACCGCCGGACGAAGTCAGGCCTGGGATGAGGGTCAGAGTCGATTTTGCCCCAGCAACGTCTGAAATTAAACTATACAAATTCGTTCCCCTCTGATGAAAGGAAAAGCCTACATCTTCAGGATTGGCTTTCAAGACACGGACGCAACGGGAAGAGTATACTTCCCCAACTACGTAAAATGGTTCGACATTGCCTTCATCGAATTCCTACGCGAGAGAGGCTTGGTATTCGACAAGGCCGGCCGATTAATTGTCGACGGAGAAACCCAGAATCAGACCTTTGTCATAGGTGAATTCGGATGCCGGATAGAGAAGCCGTCCGGCTACGACGACTCTGTAACTGTTGTCATTGACGCTGCGGAGGTTGGCAACAAAACCGTCAAGACAGACTTTAGCTTGTTGAACGAGAAGGGCGAAAACCTCGCCCGAGGATACATTACATACGTGCTGATCAGCTTAGACAACGGAAAAGCGGTGGAAATACCGAAGAGAATCCGAGAAATTTTTGACAATTTTTAGACGATTCGAGCAGAAAAACGTAAAATAACGTCCTTTAGCCCGCCCTTCCGGATGACGGTTGCGGTTTTATTCGCTTTCATCATAGGTGGGTTGACCGCGTTCCTCATTCTTTACTCGCTGAGGAATTTCACATCCGAGTCGAAGCGCCGGAATGATTGGCCTTTCTCGGTTCTAGGCGTGAGCCCTTCCGACCCCCTTGACGTGGTCAAAAAAACATACCGAGAGCTTGTAAAGAGATATCATCCTGACAGGTTGCCTCACAATGCATCACCACAGGTGAAAAAGCTCTACGAGGAGCGGTTGATAAGGCTGAACAACGCCTACAAAACCATACTATCACTGCACGAAACAAGTTCTGTCCAGTTGGCAGTAAGTCGGGCGGATTTTGGAGAGGTCGAAAAAATCCTCCAAAGAGCTGAAGACTCTGCCCGCAGAGCAGAGAAGGCATCGGCAATAGTTGGACACGTCTACGAGGCTGTTGAGCAGCTTGTTAGAACTCTTCACCGTTCGGCTGGGTTAGTCGGTAGGAGCGAACATTTTTATGACCTTTTGACCGATTTGATGATAAACGACGTTTTGACCGTTGAAGAGTTTGAGGTGCTCGCTGAACCGAGGCGTCTGATGAACCTGAAAGAACATCAAATCTCGTTTAAGGAGGCGGTAATTCTGAATAGGCGTGTTTCGGGTGTTTACCTAAAAATACGCGACAGATACTGTATTGAAGGGAATGGTTGATGAGAAGCCCGTAGTCGTTGTCATCCCCACCTACAACGAGGCTAGAAACATCGCGAAAACTATTGAAGCGGTGTTGGATACGCGGTTGAAGAACGTCAGAGTCTTAGTGGTTGATGACGGAAGCCCGGACGGCACAGGACAGATCGTCGCCGACTTGTCCGCGAAAAACCCGCGCATACTTTTACACAACAGGGGAGCTAAGAAGGGCCTTGGTTCAGCGTATTATGAAGGGTTCTTGATCGCCCTTAAACATGACCCGGAAGTGGTTGTTTCTATGGATGCTGACGGTTCGCATCCAGCAGACCTTATACCTGATTTGGTTGAGGCTGTTAAAAGTGGAGCGGACGCCGCCGTGGCCTCACGGTACGTTTTTGGTGGAAAATGGGCGGCAGGCTTCTGGCGGATGATAGTTAGCCGCGGGGCCAACTTTTTAGCACGAATCGCAACCGGTGCCAAGATTCACGACGTTACATCGGGTTTCAGGGCCTATTCCTCTAGGGCCGTCCAGCACCTCGTCACGAAACCTTTTGAGCGTGGCTATGTATTCCAAGTCGAGCTGTTACATAGGTTGGTAAGGGGAGGGTTTAGGGTTGTCGAAATTCCGTTTGTATTCGTTCAGCGTAGGGAAGGCAAGTCGAAACTGTCGTCCCGCGAGATTCTGAGATTTTTCATATGGTGCGTCAAAATTCTTGTGAAAAGGGTTTTCGGAGGTTGAAGGGTTGCCGAAGCTTTCTGAGCTGGGGGAAAGGTTCTTGATAAAATACGTTCTAGACAACGTTGATTTGCCGCGCGAGGCGGTGCCTCCCGCCGGAGACGATGCGGTCGCTATTTGGTTCAGCGGCCTCCTTCTCGCTTCAGTCGATATGCTTGTCTGGGAAACAGACGTGCCCCCTGGGATGAACCATCGACAGGTTGGCTGGAAAGCGGCAGTGTCATCGATAAGCGACATCGCCGCCAAAGGCGGAAGACCAAAATACCTACTGCTGTCGCTCGGTTTAAACCCCGAGATGGAGTTCGAAGATTTTCGACAATTATTCGAAGGAATCAAGGATGCGGCAAAAAAATATGGCGCCAAGATCGTGGGAGGGGATTTGAACGAACTTAGGACCACGTCCGTGTCGATTACCGCCATCGGCTCTGCACAACAACTGATGAGCAGGAGGGGGGCAAAGCCCGGCGACATACTCGCGACAACAGGCTTTTTCGGTAAAACCTACGTTGGCCTTCACGCCTTATTGAACAACAACACGGTAGAAGAGGAAATTCTCAAGGCGGTGTATTTTCCGGAGCCCCGTGTCGAAGAAGGTATTGCATTGGCCTCGTCAGGTGGAGTTTCGGCCTGCATAGATTCGAGCGACGGCCTCGCTGAATCGCTTCATATTCTCGGGGAAACCAACGATATTGGGTTCGCTGTCGACTTCCTACCCGCCGACAGTTTAGCGGAAAGATACTGCAGGGATAAAGGGCTGGATGTGTTTGATGCAGTATTCTTCGGCGGTGAAGAATACGAGCTGGTTTTTACGATCAAGGGAGGATGGGAGGCAGTAGTCGAATCCGCTTTGAAGAAAGTGGGTGGCAGAATGGTTAAGATAGGACGTGTTACGACAGATCGTGAGATCGTCTATTTAGCGGAGGGAAAACGGGTTGAGATACCTCGCAAAGGCTGGCAACACTTTCATCGACGCCAGTAGAATTTGTCCACCATCAACAATGCAGCAATTGTTTTCGCATCAACGATTTTTCCGTCTTTGACCATTTCAAGTGCGTCAGCAAAGCCGAAAACATGTGTCCTGATTCTTTCGTCTTGCTCCGGTGCGGGACGGCCGGGTTCCAAATCATCGGCGATAAAGACGTGAAGCAGCTCGGTTGAATAACCTGGAGCGAGGTAAAAGGCCGCGATTTTTTTCAAGTTTTTTGCCCTGAATCCGGTCTCCTCCTCTAACTCACGTGCAGCACAAATCTCCGGTGATTCATCCTCAATAGTTCCAGCCGGCACTTCAAGAAGCCAGCGATCAGCTGCGTACCTATATTGTTCTACCAGGACCACTCTGTCGTCGTCAACAAACGGAACGATCGCCACCGCACCGGGATGATCCACAACCTCCCTCACCATCTCCAACCCGTCACCAGCAAGCACAACACGCTTCACATCGAACAAAACCCCTTCGTATATGACGTCCGATTCCCGCACCTCAAACATGTCTTTCAGCCTGCTGCTTTACATATAATGTTTAAATTTAGGGTGAACCAAAATTCGACCGTGCCTAAAATCGAGCTCAACAAAGTAGAAACCAGCTACCTAAAGGAAATCTACCGTGCGGTCGAAAGGAACTTTGAGCCCTCAACAGGTTATATGGCTAAGTTATTCACGGTCAAGCCCGCGTCAGCGTTCGACGTTCTCGACAGACTCGTTGAAAAGAAGATGGTCGAGAGAACAGGATGGGGCAAATTCAGGCTAACATCTCGCGGAATCTCCCTGGCAGCGCGAATCATGCATAACCATCGAATCCTTGAAACATATTTCCACAAAGAGCTTGGGCTCGGTGTTGCCGATGCTTGTTCACAGGCGGCGAAAATCGATCACCAAGTCGGCGACCTGCTTGTGAGAAAAATGTGTGAACGACTCAACTTTCCCAAAACTTGCATTCATGGGAACGAGGTGAAACATAGAGGATGCAGAGACGAGTAACCTTAATCATGGCATTATTATTGGTTGGGGCTGCGGTATTCGGCTCAGCCGTTTTAATCGCACTACCTGATCAGACACCGAAAGAACGAGTCATAGCTGTTACATGGGGTTTACTCGGCGAAATCGTCCACCGACTCACAGACGGCCAAGTTAAAATTTTCCAGATTCTTCCTCCAAATGTCGAGCTTCATCACTGGGAGCCAACACCTGATGTAGTCGAAAATCTTAGGGGCGCTTCCGTACTGCTCTGGACCTTAGAAGACCTCGACGGCTGGGCGGTAAGGATCGCTTCGGCCGCCGGTGTTCAAGCGTACAGAGTCACTTCACAAATTACTTTTTTGGAGGGTGGCAACGATCGCCATCGGCATGAACACGGTGACGGCCACGACCACGAGCATGGCGTCGACGTGCATTTCTGGCATGACCCGAAGAACGTGGCCCAATTAGTTAAAAACATAGCCCAAGTCCTCGTCAACACCTTTCCCGACAAAAGAGACCTGATCGAAAGAAACAAATCCGCTTTGTTGGCTGAGCTGGAGCAACTTGACCGAGAAATCGCTTCAAAGCTTGCTCCATACAAGGGGAGAATATTTGTAACTCAGCACGACGCTTTCCGATATCTTGCAAAGGCCTACGGCCTCGAATCTATTGCGGTATTCACTGTCCACGAAGAAGAGCCTTCCGCAGCCCATCTCGCAGAGGTGTACGAAACCATCGAAAACCACGGCATCAAAACCATCTTCGCCGAAGACGACAGAGTCTACCCGCTGTTGTCAATCATCGCAAAAGACAAAGGCCTTAAGGTCGGGATGCTATACACAGGCGAAAACCTTCTTTCCGACGGATATAAAAGAGGCCAAGGCTACGTTGATATGATGAGGAAAAACGTTGACGCACTCGTCAAATCCTTTGCAGAATGACGTGGTTGTCGAGCTGGAAAACGTCACCGTCTCGTATTCACGAGATTCGCCCGTGTTGAAGGATGTCAACCTCAAAATCCGTGACGGAGAGAGAGTTTTCATCATAGGCCCGAACGGTGGCGGAAAAACCACGCTAATCAAAACCATTCTGGGCTCGGTGAAACCGGTCACCGGCGTCGTAAAGCTCTTCAACACGGATTTGCCGAAATTCAGAGAATGGTGGAAGATCGGATACGTCCCGCAGAACGCAAGTCAGCTTTTCGAGGCCCTTCCTCTAAGTGTGGAAGAGTTGTTGTCTTCAGGCTCCGTGCGCGGCAAAGGGATGAAGCCTTCAGAAGCCTTGTCGCTGGTTGGCGTCGAGGAGGCAAATGAGGTTCTGAAGAAAAGGGTAACAGACCTTTCTGGCGGCAACCTTCAGAAGGCCATGCTCGCCCTAGCACTGGTCAACAAGCCCAAGCTTCTCCTACTTGACGAGCCCACGGTATTCGTGGACCAGACGGGCATAGACGCGTTCATGCAGATACTCAACAAGCTGAGACATGAATGGGGGCTCACGATGCTGATAGCAACCCACGACGTAGCCGCCGTATCCACTTTCGCTTCCCGCGTAATCTGCATAAACCGTTCAGCTCTGTATGACGGCGACATAAACACCCTCATATCTTCTGAACAACTCTGCAGCATCTACGGCTTCCATGTCTACAGCCTCAGACACGGTCACCGCTGGTCGGAGACATGATAGAAATTCTACAGCTTCCGTTCATGCAACGAGCCCTAGCGGCTGGCGCTCTCGCCGGATTTCTACTCCCCCTGGTTGGGAACTACATCGTGCCGAAGAAACTTTCGCTTCTGGGCGATGCCTCATCACACATAGCTTTCGCGGCGATAGGTGTGACAACCTTGTTTGGCTTCGTGACAGATTTGATCGTCTACCTGACGCCGGCCGTCGCCATCTACGCCATCCTCATAATCATCAACCGTCTAAAAATCCCGGGAGATCAGGCGCTGGCAATCCTCCTCGCCGTCGGTGCGTCCGTAGCTTCGCTGACCATATCTTTTGGAGCACGGGTCAACCTCAACGCAGTTCTGTTCGGCAGCCTCCTCTTCGTCACAGACGAAGACATCATAACCGCGGCGGCAGTGGCCTCGGCCACGGGGCTTTTCATCTCCGTCAACTTCGGAAAAACAATCCTCTACACGGTCAACGAAGAACTCGCCAGAGTAAAAGGCGTCAGAATAGGTTATTACCAGTTTTTCTTCGCGGTCGTCGCAGGGCTTTCGATAGTGGCAGGCATTAAGGTCGCCGGCGTTCTTCTGGTGACCGCTTTGGTTGCGGTACCCACTGCCGCTTCTTCTTTGATATCCAGTTCCTTCAAAAAGGGGATAATCGCGTCAATCATCTTCGGAATTTCGTCGACAACCTCAGGCATAATCGCTTCCTACTATCTTGGAATAACGCCCGGAGCGGCTTCCGTCATCATCCTCGTCTCTATTCTCGTTGTTTCAGTGATTCTCTGGAGGCTTAAAATAAGGATTTAAACTTTAGAGCAGAATGTTCTTCGTGAACATCGTCCGCCTGCGAACACCTCCGAGGGTCAAAGTCCTCGAGGCTCTTGGGGCAGTGGCCGGGAAAAGGGTGAAAATACTCGACCAAAACAACTGTTTAGTGGATGCTTCAGAGGGCCCGCGAACCTACAACGTCTTCGTCGACCTATCCAGCCAACTGGCTCAAAGCGACGACAACGGCACAGTCTTCCGCGACTACGTCGGATACCCCATCATCGCTTTTCTCATGGTGTTGGGCAAAATAAGCTACGACCAAAAAATCGCTGAACTTCTCGCCTCAGTCAAGTGGCGCTCTTTAAACGAACGCTACAAGAGCTACGCCAAGGTCGAGTCCGTCGTAAAAGACATGCTCGCCAAACAGGGGGTGAAGCCAGAGGAGGTCGAGGAATTCGTCGCAAAAGTTCTTCAAGAAGTTGAACAACTCGGGCTACGGAAACGAGTCATTTAACCACAAGAACAGAGCATGGTGCATGGGAAACAACTCCGCTGGCCACGCTTCCGACAACGAGTTTTTTGAAACCGCTTAAACCCCTAGTTCCCGTTACGATCAAATCAACGCCCTTCTTCGAGGCGTAATCGGCTATCGCTTCGACGACTGACGGAGCCTTCTCTAAAATTTCCCCATCGGCCTGGACTCCGGCAGCCCCAGCCATTTGCAAAACCTCGTCGACGTATTTTTTGCCCTCGTTCCGTGCATCCTCAAAGAACTGTTTCAACGCGGCTGGGGGAACACCGGCGGCAGCGAACAAGTATGGAGGCTGCTGAACAACATGAACAACCACTAGTCCAGCCCTGAAAGCCTGACAAAGACCCACTGCGACAGCCGCTGCCCTCCGACTATATTCCGAACCATCCACAGCCACCAAAACTTTCTTAAACATCGTACAAAAACGCCTCCGACCCCGTTTAAATCGGTTTCTCACAGAGGCTTAGAAGCCGGTCCGCACCAAACGTTTTGATCAATGTCGACATGTTTGCGAAATTTCCCGCGATACGGGCTAAAGGGGTTTTACTGCGTCATACCGACATATTGGCCTTGGAATATGAGACGATGAAGATAAATAAGTTTATTTTGATGGTTGAATCTGGATGAATTTGCTGGATGTGGTTTCGGGCCTCATCGACGTTGTCGTAGCTTTCATCAGGGCGAATCCTCTCCTGGCTATGGTCATGATAGCCTCGCCGACCGTAGCAATAATACTCGCCGTAGCTTTGTTGCGTAAAACAAAATCGGAGCCAAGCGTTCAGGAAATTCCATCACTAGAGGAGCGGCCTAAACCGGAAGTCATCGACGACTATAGGGTCGACGAACTCATATCCGTCAAGATAATCAACGATAATGGAAAATACAAGTATCTGGTCGAGGAGCCGTCTCTCGAGGAAACCGATCTCATCATCCTGCGAAAAATAGAGCAACAATACGTTTCAAAAGGTGTCGACCCGTTCAAAATTTTGGAACAGTACGATTTCGGCGAAGAAAAAGCTAGAGTGATGAAATACTTCATTGTGAAGAATTTGAAAGGCGGCTGGAAGCTCGAACCGCTGATGAGGGATGAAGGACTTGAAGACATAACAGTCACAAAGCCTGGACCCGTTTACGTCATACATCGCCGACATCCCGATTTGGGATGGATTGAGACCAACATCGAGTTGTCGTCAGAGGAGCTTGACAGACAGGCTCGTCTACTCGCTGAAAGGAACGGCGCTGAGTTGAGCATAGCAAAGCCCGCTGCAGAGATAATGACCGCGGAAGGAGACCGCATTGCACTAACGTACGCGGGCGAACTCACCCCGGGCACTAGCACGATAACCATAAGGAAGTTTCCCAGGCAGCCCTACACCATCATTGACTTGATTAGAAAAGGGACCCTAAACACCATCACAGCGGCGTATCTCTGGACTTTTCTCGAGAACAAGAAATTTGTAGTCGTGGCCGGTCCGACCGGAAGCGGAAAAACGACTTTGATTGCCTCACTTCTCCAACTTCTACCTTCAAACACAAAGATTCTAACTCTCGAGGACTATCATCCCGAAATAAACTTGACATGGCATAAAAACTGGCACAGGTTCGTAACCCGCAGAACTCTCGGAGAAACGGCTTACAGCTTGGCGGACATATTACGTCTAAGCCTGCGCCACAGGCCAGATTACACTGTAGTCGGCGAAGTCAGAGGCCCTGAAGCAAGGGTAATGTTTTCTGCGGCATCGACTGGGCACGGCATGTCCACCACCATCCATGCCGAAAGCCTGGAGGACGTTTACCAGCGGTTCACCGGCGCTTCGATGGGTGTTCTCAGGGAAGAGCTTGCCTTCCTCGATGTGGTTGCCTTGATCAGGGCAACCCCCAAGGGGAGGAAGCTTTTCGGTGTTTGGGAGGTTGAAAGGCCCGGGAAAGAATATCTGATCAGTTGGTACGATGAGGAATCGGGGAGGTTCTTCCCCGAAACTAGTAAACAGCTTGTCGTCAATTCACCAACCCTCGTTAGAAATCCGTCCCTTAGGAGGGACTACGAGGAGAAGGTTGAAATCCTTGAAGAACTGGTCAGCTCGAGCGAAACTCTAAAAGCTCCGGAGCTCCAAGCAAAAATAGAAAGCATGCGTAAAGGTATGAAGGTTGTCCCTGTTTGACATCACGGCTGAGGACTACGTCGTTCTTTCTTGGCTCTACAACATACAGTCAAACCCAAAGGATTTTGTGCGCGTGGTTGACGTTGACTTGCGGACGGGCGAGGTCAGTTTCGCGCACGAACCTCCTCCAAACCTCGGCCTTACCGAGCTATTCAAGGTCTTGTCTAGGCTTGAGGAGAGGGGATTGGTCAAAAGTTCGCTGGACAGGAAGATGTCAAAGTGCGGGAAGTGCGGGAGGACTCTATTTCAGATTCATTTGAACTGTGTTGCATGTGGAGGGGAGGAGATTTCTGTTGTTAAAGTATTCCAGCATTCATGCGGTGCCAACCTCACTGACCATTTAATGTCGAAAATCAGTTCGTGTCCAAAATGCGGAGACGGTCTCAAGACATCCGACTTATCTTATTCAGGGCTTAGGTTTGCATGCGATTCCTGTGGGTCTGTCTTTGAAAACCCGGTAACGAAGACTGAATGTCTGGCGTGCGGAGAACTGCGGCCAGCTACGGAGCTCGTCTTCGAGAGCTATCGGAAGTATAAGCTGACTGATTTCGGATATTTGATACTTGAGGCACGGAGCCCTCTCAGACTGTTGGTCAAGAAGCTGTTGGAGGAAGGTTTTCATGTCTATGAGAAAGTGCAGCTCAAGGGCATTAGCGGGGCCCAACATTCGGTAGACGTTTTGGCCGTGGGTCTGTCCGAAACGCGTGTTTATCAGTTGAGCTATTTCGTTGACGCTGATGTTTTGTTGAAATTCGCTGTGAAGCGGCTTGACGTTGAGAAGACACAAATACCCGGTGCGGTCGGGAAGGTTCGATGGATTATGGCTGGCGTAGAATTTGCGGAACAGGCCCGCAAGACCTCGGAAACGTTTGGGTTGGAGTTGGAGGTGGTCAAGTTTGATTGACCAACCCTCGATTCTCCAGTTAGTTAGGTTCCTCTCAAATTATTGGCCTTACCTGTCGGTTGCTGGTTTATTGGTTGGTGTTGCGGTCTCCTACAAGCGTTTAGTAGATTCGGAGAGGCGGGCGCAGGCGGAAAGGGAGCAGACTTTCTTCCTTTCGATTCTTTACGTCTTTGTAAAAAGCGGGAAAACGATTCTCCAAGCTTTGAAGGAGGCTGCAGCCAAGAAGGAATACGTGAAGCATTTATCCGGTGTTGCCGCTTTTCTGGTTAGGGATGCGGAGACGAGGACTTTGGCCGGTAGCATGCGTGGGTATGTTCACCCAAGCCGTGAATTTACTCTGTTGGTAGGTTCTTTGGGGGAGGATTTGGAAAGTGGTTTTGGAGTTGTGGAAAAGCTTGAGAAGCTGATTGAGCAGGCGATCGTGAGGGAGACGGATAGATGGCGTAGGTACGTCGAGACGGTTGAGACTTTGGGTGAGGTGGTGGTGGCGGTCATTTTGTTAGTGCCGATGGTGTTCATCGTTGGGGCTCTTTTCGGGGGGTTTCCGATGGTGTATGCGGTGGTGATAGCGGTCGCCGCCGCGGTTGTTTTCTACGTCGTCGCGGTAGCGAGCGAGCCGATGCATCTTATCGACCTTCCGAGGCAGATCGTCATCGCATCGACGGCGCTGGCCTTTGGGCTCGGCGGTGCTTTGTTTCTAACTTTTTTGGGATTCGCCCCCATCGTTATTGGTTTAACTGTGGCCGTGGTTTCTCTCGCGTGGGGAATCTTCGTACATTTTAACTACGTTAGGAAGGCTGTGGCTGAAGGGGAGGCGGCTTTCCTCCTGTTAGACAGCGTTGCTGCGAGGCTTAGGGCGGGCTATCCGATTGGCAAAAGCCTCGAATCCGTGAACGACCCACGTTATAGCAAGTACGCGCTTTCAGTTGTAAGGGGTCTTTTGATTAAACCGTTGAACCGGTTTATGTCGATTGCTTTGGAGACGGTGAGGATTGCGCGGCTTGGTGGGTTGGGGGCTGAGGCGCTCAGCCTGCTGGCGAGACTCGCTCTAGCCGTCTACCTCAGCGTCACGGGAGCTCGGGCAAGGATGAAGCTATACACGGCGTTGGCGATAGCAAGCGGCTCAGCGATCATCGCGGTCTCCGCAATAGCTATACTGCCTTTCACTGCATTCACTCAGGAGGTCGGGGTCGAGGTCACTCGTTTTATTACGCCGCCGCGTCTGGAGCCAATACTGCCTCTTTCCATGCTCGTCAGCTACGTTTTGGGTATAACAGTGAGTAAGGTCGAGGACCAAACCATCGCGGCCTTTTGGAGAGCTGGTGCTGGCGTGTTGTTGTCTGTTTTTGTTTACTTGGTTGCCGATGCATACCTCGGTGTACAGGCTTTTTGAAAGCGTGTAAGATGAAAAAATTTTGGGGTATGTTGCGGTTTTTTACAGTGGTTTTTACGCCACTGTTCCCGTGATGCCGACTGTTAGGACTTGAGCCGAGTTGTCGGCGAATGTGACCGTGATAGTTACGGTGACTGTTGTACCTATTAAGCCAGCGCATCCGGATGCTGCCGTCGAGGTGGCGGAAAGGGTTCCTCCTGGGTTCCGCGAGCCAGACCAGTTAGTTGGCGCGGGTAAGGTGCATCCACCGGGTAGGCCACTAAAACTCACGATGGGGTTGTTTGTTCCGTGAATCGGGACATCTCCTGAGTTCTTCAGCACTATGCCAAAGGTAGCTGCACCGGCCGGCGTCGCAACAAGCTTTATCTGGTCTACGTAGACCGTCGGCCTTCTCCCCCCGATGTTTGCCAAGTTGAAGAAAACGCCTGAAACAACCACCGCTGCCGCAACGACTATGGCAATCAGCAGTATCGCGGCCACCAAGCCGCTCAAACCAATCGATGGCTTACGCGCCATGCTGTTCGTTTGTATGGACGGCTAATAAATCTTGACTTTTACCAGATTGCGACCTAATTTTTCCGTATTCGTTTTCTACATATTGGGCCGAGATATTTCATTTGGCCAATCAGGGGTTCAGCGGACGAGAACTCGATACGTGATGATTTTACCGTTTATCGTATAAGCCACGAGCGTGTACTGTCCTGGCGGCCAAGATGTTGCGAAAAGGTCGATAACCCTAGTCTGTCCCGGGTTCGTCAAGTTGTTTGGGTTGCACGTCACGTCCGCACCCGTGCCCCCCATCTCGACTACCGTTATGGTTGTTAAACAGGTCGGAACTAAGCCATTGTTGTAGACGACCAGATCACCGGTTGCGCTGTTTGCCTCGACGACGACCATGCTCTCACCCAATCTTCTAACATCCAAATTCATCAACGCCGCAGTTGTTTGAAACTGAAACCCTGCAGCGGTCACGAAGACAACGACCGCAGCTAGAGTCACGGCGAGAACCAAAAGCACGGCGAGCAAATAGCTGACGGCCTTACTCCGCATGCCAGGGGTATCATATTGAGGATTGTTTTATTTTTTTATGCGACCGTCGCAGTCACCTGAGTCGTTAGAACCTGTTCAGAACCATCATCATAGATTATGAGGAGGATTAATGTGTAGGTCTCGCCGACCTGACAACCGGATGCGGTCTCGAACGCTCCCCAAGTTTGTCCGGGTAGTATTGGGCCTGAGTATGTTGGGCTGCCGGGGCTGCATCCGGTTGGAAACTCTGCCGCTATCTTGCCGATGGGCACGTCGCCCGTGTTCTTGATGACGAAAGACCAGGTGGCATCTCCAGTTGCAGGGTTTACCACAACCTTGACCTGGTCGATGAGCGTCATCGGCCTTCTCCCCGCAATGCCGGTTAAATTGAAGAACACCCCCGACACAACAACCGCAGCTGCGACCACTATCGCTATCAGCAGTATCGCGGCCACCAAGCCGCTCAAACCCAGGAACCGACGGGAAACCACGTTAACGTGATGGTAGCCCGACTCATAAACTTGCTAAGGAGTCGTAAAACGCTAACCATCACGGAATAGACTTTATGATAAATATGCAGGTCTCATTGACTCAAGAAATTTACACTTTGATAACCATCCTTTTGCGCCATCCTACGCATGCAACATGTCTCAACAGCTGCCTCCAGCAGCTCGGTCTCCTATGGTGACCGTCAAGGAAAAGGTCTTCGCCAAACCTAATCCATCATAAGCTTCCATCGACACAGTGCGAGCTACGTTTACCGGAGTTCCGAAG
>JAVQUC010000015.1:0-7309 GCA_033580815.1 Candidatus Caldarchaeum sp.
TTAGAGCGGCCGCCTCGTAAGCGGCAGGTCGAGGGTTCAAAGCCCTCCCAGGGCTCTGTAAGTCAAAGAATTCTGCACGCTCTCCACAGCGCGGGAACCTCTGAGGAGGCTCGAATCAACGCATCGACGTGATAGACGCCCATTCGTATATTCGTAAGAAGGGAGACTTTACCGAAATAGTTATCGGGCAAGAACGCGTCCACTATTCATCGTTGTGCTATGTTCCAATTTGGAGTATTTAGTCTGAGTAGTTGGTCTTCGGAAGACGTACAGATGTTCATGGGATATTTTATGAAAGCCGAAAATTTCAAAACTTTGTCCAAACCATCTTTTCTCTCGTCATTTTCATTTTATGCTGCATTTTTATAACATCCTCTGCGAGGACAAACCCGGCTTCGAGAAATACATTCATGACTCTTGTGGATTTCAGTATATAGTGTGTTCCTCAGTGTGTCGCCGATTAGAATCGCATAGTACTGTCGCCTAGTCGCTGGGGGATAGGTTTAAACTCTGGATGTGTTTAGGTTTGGCTTGGAGTTGAGCGAGGAATCTGTCCGTGTTCACGTGGTTCCTCTCGGGGATGCATGGAGAGCTTCGAGGCTGCGGAGGGCTGACGCAGCGGTCAGAATACTAAAAGAATATGCTTTGAGGCACGGGAAAGCTTCCGTGGTTAAGCTTTCGCCGAAGGTGAGCGAGAAAATCTGGGAAAACGGGAGGCAGAACCCTCCGCGGAGGATTAGAGTAGTTTTGGAGAAGGAGGACGAGGATACGGTTGTGGTGAAGCTTGAGGGGGAAAAAGCCGCCGAGGAGGAGAAGGAGTAGCTGGAGGCTGATATGGAGATTCGGCTGGAAACTGTTCTCGGCTCGGCTGAAGTCGGCCTCTTCGTGCTACCAACCGACCGATACGTGATTCTTTCAAAACAAGTCAACCCTTCAAAGGTCAAAGTCTTCCGTGAAGTTTTAGACGCTGAAGTCGTTCAGACATCCATCGCCGACAGCATATTGATATCACCTTTTGCGGCGGGAAATTCGAACGGCATCGTTTTGTCCAAGCTTGTTCTCGAAGAAGAATTGGCGAAAATCAAACGAAGCCTACCTAGTGTGAACATCGCGTGTATCGACTCGAAATACACAGCGGTCGGCAACCTCGTTCTCTGCAACGACAAAGGAGCAGTTGTCAGTTCATTGCTCGGCAAAGCGGTTGCGAAGACTGTTTCTGAAGTTCTTGGGGTCGAGGTCGTTTCGGCGACGATCGCGAACAGGTCATATGTTGGTTCTCTCGCTGTCGCTACAAACGTGGGAGCACTTGTTCATCTTGACGCAGCCGAGGAGGAAATCAGGACGTTGCAAGACGTTTTGCACGTTGCCGTGGAGCCTGGAACTGTCAACGGCGGCCTGTTGTTTCCCAGGAGCAGCATCGCAGCGAACTCGAGAGGGGCAATCGTCGGAGCTTTGACAACGGGACCCGAGCTGATGACAATATCGAGGGTTTTTCAGAGATGACGTTATTAAGGGCTGGAGCGGATTTATTCGACGATGTCTGAGACGGAGGTTGCCCAGGCACTCGAAGAGCTTCAAGCCATAGAGAGGGTAGTGGCTGATTTGCAGGCGCGGATTCTGTCTGTCCAGCGTTCGATTGCTGAGCACGAGGAAGCTGTACGGCTGATTGAAGAGATGCGGAAGGCGGGGGGGAAGATGAAGCTTCTCGTGCCCTTGGGCGCGGGTGCTTTCGCCGAGGCGAACCTCGAATCCGTGGAAAAAGTTACGGTGAGCTTAGGAGCTGGTGTTTACGCAGTCAAAGCCCTCGAAGACACCCAACAACTGCTCACCAAGAGAAGCCAGGCATTGCAAGCCTACGGTGAAACGTTGTCTAAATACGCGACGGAATATGTTGCGAGAGCCGAGGAGTTGAGAAGGTTTCTCGGCCGTGTCCTCGCGTCTCAGCAACGTAAAGGGTAGCGTTGAATGCTGAAAGGTGTCGCGAAAATCTTCTCTTCCTTCGTAGAAAGAATCAAGACGGCTAAGCCTTCGGCCAAGGAAGTTGATGAGGTTCTTTCAGATTTCTACATGCAGCTTGTTTCAGCTGATGTGGCTGTGGAGACGGCGGAAGCGGTTGTGAATGATTTGAGGAAAATTCTAATGGAGATGAAGGTTCCACGGTTCGGCGAGCAAGAGGAAATCTTGAGGCAAACCATTCGGAAGGCGGTTGCATCGCTGCTCAAAGACGTCGACATCAGCGAAATCATGAAAAAAGCCGATGAAAAACGCGCGGTTGGAAAACCGGTTGTCATTCTTTTTGTAGGGCCTAACGGCTCCGGTAAAACGACCACCGTCGTCAAATTTGCCCATTATCTACGCAAACGAGGTTATTCGGTCATCCTCGCGTCATCAGATACTTTCCGAGCGGGAGCTATAGAACAACTTGAAACACTCGGCGCAAAAGCCGGGTTCATCGTCGTGAGCCAGCATTACGGAGCAGACCCCGCGGCTGTGGCATTCGACGCCGTCAACAAAGCAACTTCGATGAGGGCTAACTTTGTTCTGATAGACACCGCGGGACGGACCGAGGTCGACAGAGGTCTTCTCGAAGAGATGCGGAAAATCAAACGAGTTGTAAAGCCAGACTACGTCATATACACGGGAGACGCGTTGGCTGGAAACGTCGCCGTCAACCAAGCAAAAATGTTCGACCAAGTTATTGGAATCGATTTTGTGGTGTTGTCGAAGGTCGACGCCGATGCGAAGGGTGGCTCAGCTCTATCGATCTCCCACGCGACAGGTAAGCCGCTGCTTTTCTTAGGTGTTGGTCAGTCGCTGGATGACCTCGAGGACAGGCCTTCGAAGAGGCTTTTGGAAAACCTCGGGCTCGGCTAAGATTTATTTGAAACTCGGGAAGATTTTAGCCAAGATGGAGTCGATAAGAAAGCTTCTTCTTTCGAAGGAGACTAAAGGTCCTTTACCCGCGTTCACGGGTGTTCAGCTTGTCTACCTGATTCTTTTGGTCGGCTCCGAGCCTTTCATCGGACGGAAGAAGCTTACGCAGCTTCTCGGTGTTGGCGAGGGGTCGGTAAGAACGATGCTTTCGCGCCTAGTAAGCCTTGGTTACGTCGTTTCAACTCGTAGCGGAATAACTCTTACAGAAACCGGAAGAAAACTCTACGAGACACTCCGAAACCTCGTTTCGCCCTTGATGAAGGTGGATTTTGCGATGCCCTGGGACGCGTACCATAATTATGGAGTGGTTTTGAGGGGAGCGGCTGGAAAGGTTTCCACGGGAATCGAGGAACGGGATGAAGCGGTTCGTCACGGTGCTTCAGCCGCGATGGTTTTAACCTGCGAACCCGACGGAATACACATGCCGAAGGTAACAAACCTCAGCGTCGAAAGACCCGAATTCGCGGAACAGATAAAATCGTTCTTCAAACCGGTTGAGGGAGACGTAATCATAGTGGCCGGCGCACCGACGGACCATCAGGCGAAATATTCGGCCTTGGCCGCTGCCTTGAAGGTATTGTTCGAAAAAACTTAAAACACATAGGATTTGAATGCTTCCATGAGCAAGACCTCCAGAATACCATCCTTTTACACCCTCAGGCCCGAGGAAAGGCTCCAGCTCGTAGCGGAGTTTGCCTCTCTCACCGATGAGGAGAGGAAGGTCATCTTGGGTGGTGGGCTCGACCTTGCCACCGCAAGCAGGATGATCGAGAATGTAGTGGGAATTTTTCCGCTTCCACTCGGAATCGCGACCAACTTCTTGATAAACGGTGTTGATTACCTTGTTCCCATGGCCGTAGAAGAGCCCTCCGTTGTGGCGGCCGCCTCCAACGCGGCGAAGATGGCGCGTGACGGCGGAGGGATTTTCTCATTTCAGGGTTCTCAGCTGATGATTGGACAGGTTCAGTTGGTCGATGTTCCCAACCCTTACGCGGCGAAAATGGAGATTCTCCGAAGCAAGGACGAAATTTTGGCGAAGGCCAACGAGAAAGACCCGGTGCTGGTAAATCTCGGAGGAGGGGCGAAAGACGTTGAGGCCCGTGTCTTGGAAACATCCCTCGGGCCGATGGTTGTGGTTCATCTCATCGTCGATGTGAGAGACGCTATGGGGGCTAACGCCGTCAACACGATGTGTGAAGCTGTAGCACCATATCTTGCGCGACTGAGCGGTGGAAAATTCAGGCTGCGAATAATCTCGAACCTCGCTGACAGAAGGATAGCAAGGGCCTACACACGAGTCCCCGCGGAATCCGTGGGAGGAGTTGAGGTCGCGAAAGGAATTGTGGAGGCCTACCATTTCGCCAAAGCCGACCCCTACAGGGCTGCGACCCACAACAAGGGGATAATGAACGGAATCGACGCGGTCGCGATAGCTACGGGAAACGATTGGAGAGCTTTGGAGGCTGGAGCACACGCATACGCTGCCCGGAACGGTAGGTACGAGCCCTTGACCGTTTGGGAGCAGATGCCCGACGGAGACCTGCACGGAGTCATAGAGCTTCCTATCGCGGTCGGGATAGTGGGAGGCGCCGTCAAAACCAACCCAGTAGCGAGAACCTGTCTAAAAATTCTCGGAGTCAAAACGGCGAGGGAATTGGCTGAGGTGATGGCGGCCGTCGGTCTCGTTCAAAACCTCGCGGCCTTGAGGGCGCTTGCAGCGGAGGGAATTCAGGCAGGCCATATGTCGCTTCACGCGAAAAACATAGCGGTGATGGCCGGCGCCGTGGGCGATGAAATCGACTTGGTCGCAGAGGAGATGGTCAGGCAGAAGACGATAAGAGTAGACAAAGCTCAGGAGATTTTGGCCGAGGTTAGGGCCCGTCGCCGCGTCTGAAAGATTCGCGCCATTTTTCAGGGTCGAACCTTTTCTCCATCTTCTCCAGCTCAATCCTGAGTGCTTTCTCGAGGTCCACGCCGAACCTGTTTGCGAGCTGCACGAAAAGCGTCATCGACTGAGCGAATTCGCTTTCGATGTCGTCTCCGGGAGAGGAATGGCCCAAATCATTCCTTTTGTACCCCTCCTTAGCGAGGATAAAACGGCCTATTTCGGTGAGTTCCTCGAAAAGATGAGCGTAGATGAGTGATTCGCGGAAGTTCTCCCACCCTCTCGCTTTCTCGAACGCCTCGATTTTTTTCTGCAGCTCTGAAATACGCATCGTTAAACACCTCAGAGGAAGAGCTGGAGATGCGGTACCCCGTCGATGTAGATTATCGAATCCCGTTTCGCGTAGCCGTGTCTAACCGCCGTCGACACCGCCGTCTCACCAAGTAGGTTGATGATGGTTCCAAACTTGAAATATTCGACTAGGTCTTCGTCGACGACGAGAACTCCCTTGTAGAACGATTCTGCTACTTCAACCGAGAACTGTGGGGAAAGCTTCAGCTTTCTGCCGAGGAGGAATTCATCGCAAACAGCCACCACTACCTCTCCTGTCTTTGACCGGTGTGTTTTGACCCAGCATCTTCCTGGTTCGGCGGAGTCAAATCCTTCGGACAGGGTTCTTCGCCCCACATGCGTCACAAATAAGGAAACGGAACCGTTTTTCGCTCACGATGCGCGTGTCTATGCCGTTGCAGACAGGGCATTTTACGAATTCTTTGACGTAGAGGTCGATGAGTTTCTTTGCCTCTTCATGTGTCATCTTTCCCTGCATCATCAGCTTGTCGTCCGAAACTGAGCCGGCGCGGCCGGTTTCCTTCAGCAGAAATCGTGAAAGATGAGCTGGCTCCCTGTTGAGCGTCTTGGCGATTTGGCCCAGGTTCGTCAGTATAGTGTTTTTGGCGTCGACCACGAGATGAGGTCTCAAATCTAGAACTCTATCGCCCACCGCAGAAGTTTGCCTGCCAACCCTCGAGAGAGCGTTCTCTAGAAGCATGACGTAGTAATCTTTACTGGTCAGCTCGATGCTCACTCTATAAACCCTTTGCAGCCGCTACTAAAAAAGCTATTATGTCTAATGAAGAGAAACTTGTCGCCCGCATGAAGGCCTACTAATGGATGCGTAGGGTTTGTAGAGAGCGCTCATCACCATGTTGCGAATCAGTTTCCTCAAAAACTTATCTACTTGGAGAGATATAGGAGAATGAGGTGGTTCTGTGGCGGAGAAGAAGGAGGAGCGAAAGGAGGAGGTTGAAGTCGTTCCCACCGGCGCGAAAATTTTAGCCGTCGTGATGATCCCGACCGTGGCCGCGTTGAATTATGTTGGGGGGGTGATAGTTGAGCTGCTTAAAGCACCGATTTGGGGTGACACTTGGGCCACGATGCTAGGAACCTTGGTCTCGGGGTTCTGGGTAGGAAGTATAGGTGGGTTTCTCTATAATATAATAATGGCTTTCACGCTTTGGGGTCTCCCTAACTGGGTGTGGGGTTTTGCGAACGTGGTGATCGCGGGGATAACCGTGCTCTGCGTTAAGATGGGTTGGAATAATTTGAGACGCCCCTTGACCCTTGTGCCCGCCTTCCTGCTTTTTGGTTTTGTGTATCCAATCTTCACGACATCGGTGCACATCTTGCTGTTCGGAGGAGGACCTATATGGAAGCCGTTGCCCGCAGCTATCTACGCCGCAACCCTCAGCTCAACTGGCAACTTCGTCCTCGCGAACTACATTCAGTCAATCAGCACCGAGATACCGGACAAAATCATTTCTTTCGTCGTGGCTTTAGCTCTTGCTTCGAGGGTTCCACGACGGTTCGTCCTGCTTAGGAAATAGCGTTATTGCGGTGTCGAGCTCTGAGCTCCTTCGGCTATCTTCTCCTAAAAAAATCAGTCCTCGCGGGTCGTACACCACTGCATTTGGCAGACGCTCGGACAAAGTTTCTCTACTTCATCTGGATATCAGTCCTCGCCTACGTTTTTTACGATTATGTTCTAACGATGATTTTTCTCGCCACCAACGTGTTCTTGGCTTTTGTAGGCAGGGTTGGGAAACAGGTCTGTCTTCCGATGGCGGTTGTCGTGATCCCGTGGATGTCTTTATCCGTCCCGATACTTTCTCTTCCGCTAGGTTTTCCGTGGAACCAGACGATTGTCTATCGGCTCAACCTTTTCGGACACGAGTTACCCGTCTATCTTGAGGGGTTGGCGTGGGGGTTTACATGGCCTCTCAGAATCGGGGTGACAATATCAGCTGCTTTGCTTTTTTACCTCACGACCCAGCAGACGGCTCTCATAGCCATGATGTTTAAGTTCCGTCTACCCTTCAGATTCATCTACATGGTTGCGGCAACCCTTCAACTCATCCCGCTCATGGTTGACGAAGTAAAAAATATCTACCAGGCCCAGCTGGCCAGAGGCCTCCGCACAGACGTGAACCT
>JAVQUC010000016.1:0-5656 GCA_033580815.1 Candidatus Caldarchaeum sp.
GGAAAGACTCCGAACATCCTCGAAATTAAGATGGGTGGAACGGGCCCGGCAGCGCTTGAGAGGGCTTTGAAACTCTTGGGCTCGGAGTTGAAGTTTTCCGACCTGTTCAAGGAGGGTGAATACGTTGACGTCGTGGGGGTCACTAAAGGCAAGGGCTTCCAAGGAGTCGTGAAGCGATACGGTGTTTCAATTCTCCAGCGGAAATCAAGGAAAACGAGGCGCGGGGTCGCCGCGATCGGGCCGTGGAAGCCACACTACGTAATGTACACAGTTCCGCGTTCGGGACAGATGGGATACCATAGAAGAACTGAATTCAACAAAAGAATTCTAAAGATATCGTCGGACATAACGTCGATAAACCCGTCATCCGGCTGGCACAAATTCGGCCTCATCAAAACCGATTATGTGGTTCTAGAAGGTTCGGTTCCAGGGACACCATTGAGGCCTCTGATACTGAGAACCCCGGCGCGGCCTCCCAAACACGTTGAACCCCCGGAAATCACGCTCCTGGAGGTCTCGTAAAATGAACTTCACAGCTTCCCTATTATTACAGAAACATAGTCCCATCACCGTGCCGGTATATGGAATAGACGGAACCACAAAAGGAACAACTACTCTCCCATCCATCTTTATGGCACCGCTGAGGCGTGACATTGTTGCGAGAGCTTTCGTTCATCTTTCGACTCACAGACTTCAGCCGAAAGGTGTCTCGAAAATGTCGGGTCACAAGCACTCGGTGGAGTCTTGGGGGCCCGGCTTCGGGATGGCTAGGATATCGAGAGTCAAGGGAAGGGGAACCCCGAAATACGGCGCCGGAGGTATGGTTCCGTCTGCGGTGGGAGGGAGGCCAACCCACCCCCCCACGACGGAGAAGAAAATCCACAAATACATAAACAAGAAAGAATTGAGGAACGCTCTTCTTTCGGCTCTCGCTTTCACAACAAAGCCGGATGAAGTGAGGTCGCGTGGACACCGCATACCCCAACAAATTCAGACCCCGGTCGTCGTCGAAGACAGCATAGAGAGCGTTTCAAAGACAGCTGAAACGAGAAATTTTCTCGTGAAGATCGGGCTCGAGGAGGAGCTCGAAAGATGTTCAGTCAAGAAAATCCGGGCTGGCAAGGGAAAGATGAGGGGGAGGCGTTACAAAAAGAGGAAAGGGCCCTTGATAGTCGTCGGCGAAGACCGCGGCTTAGGAAAATCAGCGAGCAACATTCCTGGAGTCGAGGTAGTTGAAGCCCGAAACCTCAGCGTTCTCGACTTGGCGCCAGGCGGAAAACCTGGAAGGCTAACGATATTCACCTTATCAGCTCTTAAGGCGTTGGAGGAGAGGTTGAAATGAATTTGCAGGATGTCGTGAAAAGAGTTTTGATTACGCAGGACGCAGTCGCGCTTATCGAGAAAGAGAATAAGCTAGTGTTCATCGTTGACATCCGGGCAGACAAGCCATTGATTAAACGAGCGGTCGAGAGTCTTTATGAAGTCAAGGTCGACAAAGTGAACACGGTGATCACGTCCAAGGGTGAGAAGAAAGCCTACGTCAGGCTCAAGCCTGAATACAAGGCGTCCGAGCTCGCCGTCAAGCTCGGAATATTCTGATGGTGAGAAGATGGGCAGAAACATCAGAGCTCAGAGAATCGGAAGGGGGTCGCCGCGTTTCATCGCCTCGAAGCACCGACGGTACATGGTAGGCTACCCCTCCGCACTCATTGGATCGGGCGCTTTGTCGACTGCTGTTGTGAGCGACATCGTTCACGACCCGGGAAGGGGGGCACCTGTCGCAGTTCTCAGGCATGATGGAAGCGAGTTCTATATTCCGGCCGTGGAAGGGATGTTTGTTGGACAGGTTGTTGAAATCGGTGAATCGGCCAAACCATCCACGGGAAACATAGTTCCCGTGGGAAGACTTCCCGAAGGAAGCATAGTTTCCGTCATAGAACGTATTCCAGGCGACGGCGGCAAACTAGTCCGAAGCTCAGGAGGATACGGAATCGTCGCGGCGCAGCTTGGTGAAAAAACAGTCATCAAGCTTCCCTCCAAAAAAGACATCGAAGTTCCTTCAAACAGTCTCGCCGTCGTCGGGGTCGTCGCGGGAGGCGGAAGGATGGAAAAACCGTTCCTCAAGGCTGGAGCAAAATATTACCTGATGAGAGCAAGACATCGGTACTGGCCAAAGTCTAGAGGAGTAGCTATGGTGCCCGCTGTTCACCCGTTCGGCGGAGGAAGCCACAAAAGAATCGGAAGACCAGAAACAGTCAAAAGAACGACTCCGCCAGGAAGAAAGGTAGGTTTGATAGCGGCGCGAAGGACAGGCAGAAAGAAAAAGACCTAAAAACATCTTAAACATATATATATTAGTTTTGTGACATCAGATTTGAGAATGTCAGAGGTTTGGCAGATTAAGGAAGGTGAACTTAGAAAGCCCGGCACAATCCATCTAGCAGTTTTTGCCCTATTGATAGGCGTTGGGGCCGTGGCGGGAGCCTTCGGAAGCTTGGCAGTTCCTCTCGGGTTCGGGGTGACTGGTTTTTGGCCCGGAGTAGCAGTTCAAGCTGTCGGCTCTATATGGTTCGGACTTTGGGGAGTCATAGCCGGAGGACTATTTCCATTCATCTCAAACTCTTTGGCCGGTGCACCTCTTTACGTCAGCTTCGCCTACCTACCCTCAAACATTGTCCAAGGACTAGCACCTCTGCTTGCCTTCAAGTTCCTCAAACTAGACCCCCGTCTCAAAGGAGCTAAAGATATCGTTGGCTACGTCGTCTTCGCCGTCATAATCAACAACATACTTGGAGCCACGTGGGCTGTCACAGCTCTACAATATTTCGGACTGATCACCGTTGCATCGGTGCCTCTGTTTTTCTCGGGTTGGACGATAGGCAACGGTGTGCCCAGCCTCGTCTTCGGGCTCATTCTACTAAGGGCTTTATCACCGCTGATTATCAGGAGCAGAGCCTTCTGCAAAGGCTGGTGGGCCTAACAGATCAAAAAACCTACATTATTTTTTTCGGACATGACTAAGATGAAGAAAACCCTGTTAGGATACCTGGCTGAGGACTCACCAATTCAAATTCTTCACCCGCTAACCAAGGTTTTGATCCTGCTCGTTCTTAGCGCATATCCAATGCTAATAGACACAATTGAAATTAATCTGGCTGGCTCGATCATCATGTTAGTCGTCATGAAGTTTTCGAGAGTGGAACTACTTATTTTGAAACAGTACAAAACCATCTTGGTCAATCTACTTGCTATAATAGCCATAGCTTACACGTTCTTCGGAGGATACATAGAAGGATATCGAGTGTTAGCAACGCTCGGGCCGATAATTATTTCATGGGAAAACCTCAGATGGGCGATCACAGTCTACGCGAAATTGGTGTTCGCCGTGCTGATAGTCATATTTTTCCTAAGCACGTCTCGGGAAAGAGACGTCATAGTTGCATTACGAACCTTGAAGCTTCCCTTCGCCATTACCTATGCGGCGGGATTAGGTTTAAGGTCGATCGGATTGTCTCTCATAGATTTCTTTACGATAAGGGAGGCCGAGAGGGCACGAGCGCTGGATTTATCGGAACTACCCTTTATTCAAAAAGTAAAAAAATTCGGGCTTTACATAGTTCCTATGACGGCTTTAGTCCTTAGGAGAGCAGAGGAAGTATCCAACGCCTTAGATTCGAGAGGATTTTCCTTAAAGGAAACAAGACGGACAGACTACGTAACCACTAAATACAAATTTCGAAAAACGGACGCTTTAATAATCGGAGGCCTTTCGATTGGTTTGATGATTATCGTCGTTCTGAGGCTTTTCACGCTGTACTTGAACGCTTCCCAATCCATTCTTTACAGTTTTTGATACTGACATGATAGAGGTAAAGAATCTTTGGTGGCGCTATCAGGACTCTGAAGACTGGGTTTTAAAGGATGTCAACCTACGGATACACGCGGGTGAGTTCATCGGGTTAGTGGGCGTCAACGGTTCGGGAAAGACGAGTCTAGCAATGGCGATGAACGGCCTAATCCCCCACAACTACTATGGATTCATCAAGGGTGATGTCATCGTAGACGGCGTGAACACAAAAAACTCATCAGTCTCTTCTATCGCTAAGAACGTCGGATTCGTGTTTTCTGACCCAGAAAGCCAGTTTGTCACCATGACCGTTGAGGAGGAAATCGTTTTTGCGCTTGAAAATCAAGGATATCCCTCTGACTTGATTGAGGACCGGCTGAAATGGGTACTGCAAATTATCCGGCTATCTCAAGAATATCTCGAAAAACCACCCTACGAGTTATCAGGAGGAGAGAAACAGAGGGTAGCGATTGCTGCAGCATTGGTTACAAAGCCAAAGGTGATAATTTTAGATGAACCGACTTCTCAGTTGGACCCAATCGGGAAGCAACAAGTTTTCGATGTTTTAGAAAATCTTAAGAGAGAATATAACGCGACCGTCATAGTCATCGAACACCGGATGGAGAGACTAGCCAAGCTCGCCAATCGCATGGTGCTACTGAATGATGGACGGGTTTTGTTGGATAAGCCGACTCATGAATTTTTTCAACACGTTGAGGAATTGCACAACCTTGGATTATACCCACCAGAATGGATGTCAGTGGCCATGTTTTTGAAGAGGGCCGGCCTCTTCAATGAACCAATTCCCCTAACCTTTGACCAATCATTGAATAGCTTCGAGAAAATGCTTAGAAAGACGAATAGCTCAGATGGTTATTGCAATAAGGCCGGATACGAGTCCACCACACCGCTGATAACAGTAGCGAACGTTAACTATGTGTATCCAGACGGAACAGCCGCCTTGCATGACGTTTCGCTAGTCATAGGTCATGGTGAGTTTGTTGCTCTAATCGGTCAAAACGGGTCAGGTAAGACAACGTTGGCGAAGTGCATAGCGGGAATTTATAGACCATCTAGTGGAGTTATAAAGATCGACGACCTTGAAATAGGAAAGGCGAAGCGCAGTATAATAGCAACCAAGGTTGGATATGTGTTTCAGAATCCCGACCATCAGTTGTTCAACGAAACCGTTGAAAAGGAACTCTCTTTCGGACCTTCCAACATCGGTCTAGACCGTGATGAAACAAGCGCACGAGTAATGGAAGCATTGAGAACCGTTGGGCTCCGTGAATCTGATCTTGTAAAACATCCCTTTTTTCTGCAGAAGGGGATAAGGCAAAGAATTGCCATCGCATCCATCTTGACGTTGAGACCGAGGGTCATAATAGTCGACGAGCCCACTACTGGGCAAGATTTTAAGCAGTCTTTCGAAATAATGAATTTCTTGAAGGATCTCAACCAACGTGGTCATACTATAATCATTATCACACACGACATGCCCATCGTCGCTCGTTATGCACGTAGAGTGATATGCATGGCCAACGGAAGGATATTGTTAGACGGACCCACGAGGGATGTCTTCCGTAAAACTGAAGAATTAGCCCAATCCTTCGTGAAGCCGCCTGATTCCACGTTGATATCCCAGCATCTGGCACCGTATGGATTTCCGCAAGGACTCTTGACTCCGGAAGAGGTCGCCGAAAATCTACAAAGATTGGCGTGAATACTGGAGGCAACAACCTGTTGCAGAGTAACAAATCGTATTTATTAGTAGGTCTTCGTACAGTTTTGTCGAAGATGGTTCGAGAG
>JAVQUC010000017.1:0-5400 GCA_033580815.1 Candidatus Caldarchaeum sp.
GCCCGAGACATCCGCGAGACATTCTGTTTGTCCAGCATTTAAATAAGATAACAGAAAAATCAATTTCAAGAAGCCTTAAACAAAGTGGGTCCAACACCCACATGAGCCGTGACGTCAGAGAATGCGGTGACGTCATCTACGTGTTTTGGGATTCATGCCGGCTGAGATAGGGCTAAATATCGGAAACAACAGTAGAGCACGGTATGCCGTCCCACGGAAGCATCACCAAGGCGGGAAAAGTGAGAAGCCAAACGCCCAAGCTGGAGGCAAAACCGCGGAAATCGCCTTTCCCGAGAATGAGGAACAGGGCAAACTTCGTGAAAAGGGTTTTGACCCCGGCGGCGACGCCTAAAGAATAGATTACGCTTAACGACGACTTTGGTTTGTTGAGGGTCGCGGCCGTTATCCCGGCGAAAGGGGGTGTGACCGGCGCCTCTCTCGCCGTGGCACATATCATGCTCGGTCTTCTGAGCCGCTTTCGTGGGAAAGTGGACGTGACTTTGGTAACTTCGCCTGAGGCCCTCAACTATCCGGTTTTCAGGAGGCTACGCGAGAAAGGTGCGAAATTCGCTTTGTTTAGATTATCGGGTTTACCCAGTTCCTTCTACTGGTTTTTTCTCGGTGTTTTGTTGCTCTCGCTGCTGCGTCACGGGCAGTTTCACGTTTGCCACTTCAGCACTCCGAAAGCTTTGTTCTATCTTTGGCCATTCGCGAAAATCGTGTCACACAAAATCATTCTGAGCCTCGAGGGATATCCGCCCTACGAACTGTCCGAAGCGAGGCCATTACAGAGGATGATTGGAATCCTGGCTTGGCGTTTTTCCACGGAGCTAGCCGACCATGTCGCCGCGTGTTCGGAATGGATGAGGAAAGTTGCGGTAAAGGATTCTGGTCACGCCGGAAAAATTTCAACGGTCCACAACCCAGTCGACGTGGAACGGTTCGCCGAAGCGGCCTCCAAATCTAACGGCCATTTCCGTCTTCTCGTGGTCGCCAGGCTCCACAGGGTGAAAGGCGTGGATTTGGCCCTGCGAGCTTTACGGAACCTTTTGGACAGAAACACGAGAGGTGTAATGCTTACCATCGTCGGTGATGGACCTGAAAGAGCTCGTCTGAAAAAACTGGCGAGAGAACTGGAATTAGATGAATATGTTAGGTTCGAGGGTCTGCGGTATGATGTGGAGGATTTTGTAAAACAAGCTGATTTGGTTTTGGTTCCTTCGCGTTATGAACCTTTCGGCATGGTGGCTGCAGAGGCCGGAGCCGCCGGCAAACCCGTGGTCGCCTCCAAAACCGGAGGCCTTCCGGAAATCGTCGAAGACGGTGTCACGGGCTTTTTGTTCGAACCCGAAAACGATGTGATGCTCGCGGAAAAAATAGCTCACCTGTTGAAGGACAAAAAGCTGTCTCAGACTTTTGGCAGCAATGCTTCGAAAAAGGTTCTCGCGTGTTTCGCGCCCGAAGTCGCGGCGGCGAAAATTCTGCAAGCCTACCTTCGTGTTCTCAAGAGATGAATGATTTGCGAAACCATTCGACGTATCTCTTAACGGCTTCTTCGATGTCTGTCTTCGGTCTCCAACCCAGCTTTACTTGGGCTTTTGTGTTGTCGCAGTAGCTCACTAGAGTTTCATGCGGGAGAAGCTCTTTCTCCACGATTACGACCCGCCTTCCCATGTTCTCCATCATGAGTTCAGCCACTTTCCTAACGCTCACAGGCCTTCCGTAACCTATGTTGTAGATTTCGCATCCCAACCCTTTTTCACCAACTAAAACCGTGCCTTCGACAGCATCGGATATATAGGTAAAGTCCCTTTCAGCGGGCTTGAACAATCCGTTAACGTATCTGCCGTAAACTTCGACGGGTAGGTTCTGGGCTATACTGCGAGCAAATATGTTGAAAACTATGTTTCCCCTGCATCTTTCGCCGACCACGTTGAAGTAGCGGACCATCGGACAGACGAGGCCATATTCGTCGTGATAGTGGACGCATAGTTGTTCTCCGAGTAGTTTGCTGAAGGCGTATGGTCCTTTCGGTTTCGGAGGCATTTCTTCGCGAAGCGGTGGTTGACTGTCACCGTAAACACTGCTGCTCGAGGCAAAAACGATTTTCGGGGTGGGCTCGGTTTGACGGGCCGCCTCTAAAACCGCCAACACGGTGTTGTAGTTGTTGGTCAAATAAAGGTATGGGTCCTTCCTGCTGAGTCTGTGGGAGGCGATCGCCGCCAGATGATATACTAGACGTGGCCTGAAATCCTTCATCAAGGCTTTCACAGATTCAAGCTGTGAAACGTCTGTGCGGACTACCCGTAGGTTGGCTGATTTCTCGTGGGTTACAAGCAGGTGCATGTTGTCTTCTTGAGGAGGTGCTGTCCCGACAGCAACTACTTCCTCGCCGTTGTCTAGGAGTTTCTCGACCAGATGACTACCGATGAACCCGAATGCACCGGTCACCAAAATCAAGCCACATAGGACAGCTTGGGGTTTCTAAAAAATCTCCCCGTCTATTCGGTGAACCAGAGAAGCATCCTCCGGGCTTCTTGCACTATTTGCTTGGTCAAAGCCCTCGCATCCTTGTCGATGGCCAGTAGGACACCGAAGTAGACGAAGGCTCCAACGACTATCGTTGCGAGAGTGAATAAGGTTCCACGTGGGTTGATAAGATACAGCACGGCCATCATGGCCAATGACGCCAAAACTGTTTTTTCGAGCCCTTGTAAAATCGTCGCGACGGCCAATCTGCGTTTGTATAGGTAAAGTATTGGAATAAACGCTGCTATGGTTGCCGCCAGCCTCGCGGCCGCAGCTCCGATAATTCCGAACGGGCCAACTGTAAGAATCGTCGTAGCCAGCAAAATGCCGAGATACAGGTAACCCGGAAGCTGGGTCGTGAAAAGAGTGGACTTGGCCAGCGTTGTTTGGTCGGGGTTCTTGTCGGCGCTCTCCAACGCTGTTAACACGTTCTTCATCGTAAGGCCGAGTAATCCTATCGCGGGAGCGAAGAGAAGATAGGGCAGGACGGATGCCGCGTCGAGGTAACGGGTGCCGAATATTTCGACGAGTTGAGGAGCGAGAGCTATGCCGCCTGCAACCATGGGTGTGACGAAAATGTGCTGGAACTTGAACAACGCGTTCAAATCCGTTCGTCTGGCTTCACCGGTTTTCAGAAGCACTGGATATATCGCGCCGGTCAAAGCTTTGGCCGTTCCGACAACACCGGCTATCGCGACCGCTATACCGTATCGCGAGAGCTGCTCAGCCGACAATAAAACCCCCACAACAACCAAGTCCGTGGCGGTTGACAGGTATGCGAGGAAATTTTCGTGAAGAGGCAGCCAAATCCGCTTCAACGCCTTTTTTACCCATTCACGACTGAACTTGTCGACGAGATACTTCTTCGAAACCCTGTAGAGGTACAAAACATAGACGAGGTTCCCCGCTATGACGGACAAAATTACCCCTTCAAGCCCATAGGGAAGAAGAACAGACGCGAGCGGTATTTTCACCCCGTCAATAATCGCCGTCCTCAAGCTAAGTTTGTGCGGCTCGGTTGAGTAGGTTACCGCAGTCAGGGCTGCCACGACGTAGTGGGTTGGAAGGAGAAGCGCAGCCATCAAGACGGCGCTGCGCCGAGCGTCTATGACGGCCGCCAATACATCAGAAATAAGTAGAAAAACTATCGTAACCGGAACGGATAACAGAAGGTTGAAAACAACTGTCGTCTTGCCAACTCCCAAGCCCCTGGGGATATCCCTTCCAGCCCAGTATGGAATGGCCTTCTCCAAAACCTGGAAATATGGGATGACGCTGCCGATGAAGAACCAGACACCGAGGGCCGCAGGCTCCAGATTACGTGCAATCAGGACGTTGAAAACCAGCCCTGTCACAAGTGTTACTAGGTTCCCAATAAACATCATCAACCCGCTGAAACGAACACGAATCCCCCGGCTCACGGTCCGTCGCCATCACTATAGGGTGACTAAAAGCTGTATAGCCTCGACTTTCAGAATTTTCTTACGTTTGGGTAGAGTCGATGGAATTTTCATCAAGCGAGGTTTTTATGTAGTTACTACACGCGGAACTCGGCGTCTGGTTTGATTCGGCTCGCAACCTCGGTTTCCGCCTATCCCTTCCATAACTATCGGTATCTCAAGCTGTTGAAAGAATTTGCGAAAAAATTTGAGGTATACTGCCTTGCCGGCTCTATCCATACTGTCGACGCTAATCGCATTGGGGATGGGTTTAGAATTTTGCCGGTTTGCCCGGTAAGGCTTCCAAAAAAGATAATGCATCTGGTCAGGCCTTTTCTTTCAGACTTGTGGATAAACGTCCTCAAACCAGATGTCGTGTGGCTTTTCGACATAGCTGTGCCCATTCTACCCCTCATGTTCGAAAGACCAGTTGTGCTTGACTTAGACGACCCACGTATAACACAACCCGGCTCCCAAACAACACATGTGACGCATAATGAATACAGGACGCTACACAGGAGAAAAATCGTAACCATAGTAGTACCAACCGAGCTGTTACGCACAAAATTCATTCACCTCGGTATAGAACCTGATAGAATAATCGTTGTTCCAAATGGGGTAGACACCTCATTATTCAAACCGATGCCGTTACCCGACGAACCCGTCGTGCTGTATTATGGAACATTTCAACAGCACAGGGCTAAGCTTCTAGTCGAAGTCATCGAACAGACTTGCAGAATGGACAGTAGAGTTCGGTTCCTGATTATAGGGGATGTGCCTAAATGGTTTGTTAACAGACTTTCTCGAAACGGTTTGATTGGAAGTGTGGAGATGCCAGGCTTCATACCTCATGACCAACTTCCGGAATGGCTCGCGAAAGCGCGCATCTGTCTTCTACCGCAAGACAGGTCTTTGGGTGGAAGAATGCCAACTAAACTTCTGGACTACATGGCTACGGGAAGACCTATCGTGGCAACCGACGTAGAAGAATCTTTTCTCGTGGCAGAATCGGGGGCCGGCTTGGTAGTACCAGCCAACCCAAAGGCTATGGCTGAAGCGATCATAACCATCCTCCAAAACAAGAAATATGCAACCGAGATGGCCCAAAGAGGAGTTAATTACGCAAGAAGATTCGATTGGAAAATAGTCATGGAAAAGTATACCAAGATCATTGAAAACGCTTCCGTTGCGCGGTGAACCTGATACAGTGTTTATGATGGGATAAGCTATCTGCCAGATAGGGTCTCAATTTTGGCAAGGACTTCTTCATAACGTCGCTGAGCCTCCGCCAAGGCGTAACTCCTATTCTCCTCCCCCAAACGAATCAAGTCCTCGTTCAACAGTCCTCTTAGCTTAACGCACAGGTCTGCTTCGTCGTAGAAGACCCATTCACGGGGGAGAATCTCGCCCTTACATCCATAAGTGTTCGACA
>JAVQUC010000018.1:0-5090 GCA_033580815.1 Candidatus Caldarchaeum sp.
TCATCGGGGCTGGGTTGGGGTCTTTCAAAAACATGTCACTCGAAGCAGTAGAGGCGGTGAAGCGATGCGACAGCGTTTACGTGGATGTTTACACAAGTTTATGGGCTCCGGATTTCCTCGAACAACTCCAGGCTATCAGCCCAAATTGCATCATAGCCGACCGAAGGCTTTTGGAGGATGGTTCGCACAAAATCTTGGCTGAGGCCAAAACCAAGGAAGTGGGTATTGTGATTCCAGGAGACCCGTTTATCGCAACTACTCACGCCGCCGTCAGGACACTTGCGCATAGGAGAAAAATCCCAGTCAAGATAATCCATGGCACGTCAATCGTGTCATCGGCCATCAGCGCATCCGGACTCCATGTCTACAAGTTTGGGAAAATAGTGACCGTTCCAAAGACAGAGGATCCTCTACAGTTTATGCAGGTGTTCAAAACCGTCGAGGAAAACCTTTCCCGTGGCCTGCATACGCTTCTTCTGCTCGACACAGCGGATGGAGGTTTGAGTGTTGCGGAGGCCTTGAAGCAGTTGGAGAAAGCATCGTCGAATTTAGGAGTTGGTTGGCTGCCCCCAAAAACCTTAGTGATTGCTCTAGCGAGGCTAGGATTTCCCGAATTCAAGATAACGGCTTCAACATTAGAGGAGATATCAGCCACACTTCTCCCTCCACCACCACACGTCATCATCATTCCATCGAGACTACATTTTTCGGAAAGAGAAGTGGTGAATACCTATTCGGAGTCAGCCCTTGAACAAAGCATGACCGAGATAAACCCCGTCAAAGATCGTGTCAAAAGATATGTAGAGAAGTGTCGACGAATACTATCTATTGTAGCCAAAGAGCCAGAGTTAGCCGACTACGCTGACTATGTTTCGAATTACGTGAATGATGCTGAGAGGTTTTTGGATTCCGATGATATTGTAAATTCCCTTCTAGCGGTCGGGTATGCGGAAGGGTTGTTAGACGGTCTGAGGATGATGAAGCGGGTGGATTTCCAATGGTGAATCGAGTTGTTGTTCTCACCACAGGAGCCTTCGACATTCTCCACCTGGGTCATATGAAGATGCTGTCTGATGCAAAAAAACTTGGCGGACGACGGACCAAACTCGTCGTAGTAGTCGCATCTGACAAGACTGTTTTGCGAAACAAGAAGAGGCCTCCGGTCTTCGCTGCATCGGAGCGGAAAAAGATGCTGGAATATTTGAAACCCGTCGACGAAGTCATGGTCGGCTACGAACCACTTTCTTTCGAAAAAGTGCTGAAAAAAATCAAGCCAGACATAGTCGCTTTTGGATACGACCAAACCAGAATTCGCAAGAAATTCGAAAAATTCGTTAAGGAGCGAAAAATAAAAGTGAAGATAGTTACCTTGAGGAAACATAACGTGAATCCCATGAGCAGCAGCGATGTATTGAGGAGGATTTTACGCAGACGGTTGCGATACCGAAACCTTTGATTTAAACCCTTCATAGAATATTTTCGGCTGTAGAACCGCTGAAACACGTACAAGCGAGCCGTCTGACAAGCCGAGCTTTTCGCGTAAATTGTATTGTGAAATCAACTCCGCGACGGAGCTATCGTAGAGTGACCTTTCGGGGAAGACCATTACTGCCGGCTCGACATCGTTCAATGTGACGCGTATTGCTTTAACGTTCCCATAGGTTCTCCGGTCGTCCTTGAAACCCGTTATCTCGATGTCTGCGTACTTTTGTAGAAACATCCGGTTCTCGATAGAATCTTTGGAGAGAAGCGAGATGTTTAAAGTCCCAGGGTATGGAAGGAAGCCGAGTTTCTCTTCGATCTGCCTTACATATCCGGGAATGCTCATGTAGTAGGAGCCTTCGCCGTAGCCGGAGAAAACGCGCCCCTCGAGCACCACTTTGACAGGCCTTTCGAAAATCATCTTCAAAGTTAGGTACAAGTCCAGAAGCTTGGCGACACCTTTCTGAGTTAACCTGATGTAGCTTGTTCTACCCACTACCCTTCTGTCAATAAACCCTTCCTTCTCAAGAATTATGAGAAGTCGGGAAGCAGACTGCTGAGACGTGCCGAAAATCTTCGAAAGTATAGGAGTCGTAATCCTCAAGCTATTGGTTATTCCTCCCGATTCGGCTAGGTAGATTAACACTCTTTCACGAAGCGAGAGGCTCTGCACCTTATAGCAAGCGTATTCGGGGATGATATAAATCTGTTCAAAAATTCCCGGTTGAAACTTTGATGAATCTTTCGGTAACGATGTTTAACTATACCGTCAACGTGTCCTCTGCCTTCAACCCCTCGTTTGTGTATAGGAGGAGGTCGATTCCGTTTCCGCTTCCCGCATCCCGTGCCATCGAAGCCTTGATGGCCTTTGTAGCGAGCTCGTAGATTTCGGCGGCCCTCATGTCACGCCGGTAAAGATTCTCAATTACGCCGACGGCGATCTCCGCTCCGGTTCCAACGACCGCGTAGTCGTCCTCTATCATAGAACCGAGGGGGTCTAAGACTATCACGTGTGGGCCCGCCATGTCAACTCCGCCTACTATGGTTTCCATGAAGTACGGAAAGTAGCGGTTGCCGAAAAGATTCCATGAAAGAACCTTTGCTATCGTTCTCACACTCGGCTCGACGTTTTGCTCAAGTTTGTAAAGGTTAACCACCGCCGTCACTTCCTTGATGAGGTTTTGCATGTCGGCCATGACCCCCGCGCACGCGGCCCCCACATAATTCGTGATTTTGAAGACCTTCCTGGCTTGCTTAGACATCACGAAATAGCCGTATGCAAACCTTTTTTCCGCCGCGATGACAACACTGTCCCTACCTCTGATACCGAGGGTTGTCGCACCCGGGTAGTACAGCGGAGCAGCCATTTCGAAAATCCCAACCAACAGTATTACCGCTCATTTATATACGTTGACGTCATGATTAATTACCATCGCCGTCATAATCGACTCGAGATGGTACAAATCATGGAGCTCGACGGCTCCATAGGCGAAGGCGGCGGCCAGGTTTTACGGGTAGCTCTGGCTATTTCAGCCATAACCTCAAGGCCGCTGAGAGTTTACAACATAAGGAAGAAAAGAAGCAATCCAGGCTTGCGACATCAACACCTGACCGCTGTTCGGGCAGTCCAGGAGGCTTGCGGCGGCGAAGTCAAGGGCGCTAACGTGGGGTCGACGGAGATTGTTTTCTACCCGGGCAAAGTCGGGAAAACATTTCTAGACCTAGACACCGGCACAGCGGGAAGCACAACGCTCGTTCTCCAATCCCTTATACCCGTACTCTGTTTCGCTGGGAAAAAGACACAGTTTCGGATAAGAGGAGGAACGAACAATCCGAACGCACCCACCTTCGAATATTTCCACCAAGTGTTCCTCGAAGCTTTGAACAAACTAGGCGTAGATACGGGACTTTCACTTGCACGCCGGGGTTTCTATCCGAGAGGCGGAGGAGCAGTCGAAGGTTACGTGTCACCCGTGAGGAGGATTGCATCTTTTGAGTTTGTGGCCACGCCACGCATCTCGAAGATATTGATTCACGGTTACACAGCGCGTCTTCCCGCTCACGTAGCCGATAGGATGACGAAGGCATGCAAGCAGGTTCTTGCCGAAAAGGCAATAGCCCCCATCGAGGTTGTCGAGGAAGTGCTGAATGAAAATGATGAGAAATGCTCTATCGACCCAGGTGCCGGAATTTTTATTCTCGGCAAATCCGAGACATTGCCCCTAGGAGTGGATAGGCTTGGCGAGAAGGGAGTTCCAGCGGAGACCGTTGGGCGAGAGGCTGCATACAGCTTTCTTCAAGAACTGGAAAGGAAAGCACCAGTCGATTCCCATCTCGGCGACATGCTTGTAATCTACGCAGCGTTAGCGGATGGGAAATCAACTTATCGCGTAACCAATCTTACCAACCATACTCTTACCAGCATCGAGGTTTGTAAGGCTCTTTTGCACATAAGGGCGGGTGTTGAAGGCTCGTTGGGACAAGTTGCTATGATTTCAATCGAGGGCTGCGGAATGGTCAACAATAATATACAGGGTTAATGAGGGTTGTGCGGATGCGCCGAGGACTTTTCATAGGAAGGTTCCAGCCTTTCCATCTTGGCCATCTCAAAGTCGTTCAGCACATCCTCGGTTTGGAGGACGAGCTGATAATTGCTGTAGGAAGCGCTCAGTACAGTCACACGGTGGATAACCCGTTTACCGCGGGAGAGAGAATCGAAATCATAAGGAAAACTTTGAAAAATTCCGTGGATGTCGACAGGGTTCTCATCATACCCATCCCGGACATCGGTGAACACCGTCTCTGGGTTTCGAGAGTTATCTCGTTCTCTCCAGAATTTCAAACGGTGTATAGCAATAACAGCTTGGTCAAAATCTTGTTTGAGGAAGCAGGCTACCGGGTGGAGCCCGTTCCTTTCTTCGACAGGGAAAGGATGATGGGCCGTGAAATAAGAAAACTGATCTCTTCCGGAGGCGATTGGCGGAGCAGACTGCATCCCGAGGCTGTGAAGTATCTAGAAAAAATTGGGGCGGAGAAAAGGCTGGCCAGCATCCTCATCAACGATTTCTAATGATCTTAATACCCGTTCCCGGTTTTATCGAGTATTTTTCAGCCGCGTTTCCCTGATTCACCGCCAGTTCCGTGTAACCAGTTCCTCCCACGACGAGCAAAGGCGTCCCAGTGTCAGCATCTGCGTACGTTCTTGCTTTTTTCACATTCTGTATGCGAACACTATTAACGATGATGTCGACTGAGTGCCAAGATTCGGGAAGAGGGCCTTCGATGTTTGTTATGACGTTTCCGAATTTGTCGACATGAAGGGCTACTGCCTCAACCACATCATGTGTCCACACTGGCTGTGGTATTGAGAGCCGTGTCATGTCGTTCTTCGGTTCGACGAGGTCTTTGATGTCTCTGCCCGAGATGTAATTTCCGACGAAATAGGCAAAGACGTCTCTTCCGTGAAAAGTTGGCGAAACGTTGGAGAGCTTCTCCGTTTTTATCCTCAGAATTTCGGTGATTCCTTCTTTTTCGGCGGCGGGATAAAGAAGGCCGTTGTCGGGGCCGATGAAAGCTTTCCCACTTCTCGTGAAGACTGCTATTGCGTC
>JAVQUC010000019.1:0-2687 GCA_033580815.1 Candidatus Caldarchaeum sp.
TGGCGGGAAAGACCCGAGGCCTTCCAACCGTGCTCACACTCGGCGGCACATGGCTGTTCGGTAAACCATATGAAAAACCCGGGCCAAAAAAGGCTTTGTTTCGCTGGATTCTCCGCCGAGCCGCCTACACCGCCACAAGGGTCACGGTCTATTCACGGTACATGTTGCCGGAAGTAAGATATTTCCTGCCCAAACTCGACCCGGAGAAACTACGCATAGTACACAACTGCATCAAGACGGAGAGGTTCAGGCCCGGTCTCCCGCCTCCAGCTGAATGGCAAGACGGTAAACGCCGAATATTCTGGGTCGGGAGAATAAACCCGGGGAAGGGAGTCGAGGAATTAATCAACGCATTTTCGAAAGTGGCGGGTAGCGATGTCGAACTCTGGATAGCGGGTGCTGGCGACAAATCGTATTTACTTCAGCTTAGAAAACTGAGCCGCTCGCTTGGAATAGGGGGGAAGGTTGTTTTTCCCGGGCCGATCCCCAACGAACGTGTTCCCAACTACATGGCCAACGCGGCCGTCTTCCCATATCCATCCCGCGGAGGGGAAGGAATACCGCGAGCGGTCTTAGAAGCTATGGCGTGCGAAGCACCCGTGGTCGCGACTAAAGTTTCCGGGATACCGGAAGCCGTTAAAGACGGTGAAACAGGGTTGCTGATACGCAGAGGGGACGTGACAGGGCTTGCGGCAGCGATTGAAACCTTGTTAAAAGACGAAAAACTGGCGAAAAACCTCGGCAGAAAAGCACGACAGAGAATCATAACCGAATTCAGCCACGATGTCGTCATTCCTCAAATCGCAGCCCTGATTAAAGAAGTCGCAGAAAGCAGTTAAACCCGTCCCTCTACGATTTTGAGGTATGCCGTTGCATAACGGCGTACCGCTCTTCCCCATTCAAACTCCCTCTCCACGACTTCTCTGGCACGTAAGCCCATTTCCTCCCGTAGGCCCGGGTTTTCAAGGAGGTGAATTATGTATTCGGCGAGAAGCTTGCTGTCCCTTTTTTGCAGGATGAACCCGTGACGACCGTGCTCAAACACCTCACGAACAAGTCCCACAGCTGTCGATACAAACGGCGTCTGACACGCCGCGGCCTCGAAGACAGTGCGCGGCCCCCCCTCGGAGAAAGACGTACAGACAAAAACCGCCGCCTCGTTATAGTAAAGGAAGAGTTGTTCATGGCTTATCCATCCGGGAAACCTTACAACCTCTTGTAAACCTTTATCCCTCGTCAGTTTTTGAAGATGAGCTTTTTCAACTCCATCACCTATGATGACCACACGTAGGTCCGCGAACTTTTCCAGGATATCTGGAACTGAGGCGATGAGGAGGTCCAAACCTTTCTCGGGCACGAGACGTGCTGCAGTCACTACCGTGTTGGCCCTTTGCTCATGAGCGGTCAATGGCTTGAACAGCTTTGTGTCAACGTAGACCGCTGGAATCGTCAACACATTTCTGACACCAAGTAAACGGAGATTCGCAGCTATTGTGCTGTTCACCGCTCTCACGTAATCAGAGCCTCTCAACACTATGGTAGCAGATAATTTGTCCTTGAACGGGAGAAACTTTGATTGGAGATAGTCGCCGTGCACTTCGCTGATGAAGAAAGCTCGCGACAGCTTGGCTTGGACTAATGCGGGGAAACCGATACGCATCGTCGGCTCCTGCGCTATGACTAGGTCGTAGCGTCTCATCCATGGTTTGAATAAACCAGTCACAACATCCACTTCCCCCCAATACTTCTTAAGCTCCTTTAGAGCGATAGATGGCCTCCTACCAACCATCAAAACTTTCATGACGAAGAGGGCCCCAAGCCGACGGCGTTATAGAGTAGAAGTTTTGAGAAATTCTCTGGGTCGTATATTCTTCTTCCGTCGACCACGATGGGTGTTTTCATCCTCGTGTGAAAGTCCTTGGGCCTGAGTTTTCTGAATTCATCCCACTCGGTCGCGACAATGCAGAAATCAGCTGATTCCAAGCATTTCGTAGCGTTTTCAGCATAAACGAGCTTGTCTCCATAGATGCGCCTGACGTTTTCCATCGCGGCGGGGTCGTATACCCTCACAAGGCATCCTTCATCGAGGAGTTTGTCGATGATCTTGAGTGAAACAGCTTCCCTGATGTCATCTGTGTTTGGCTTGAAAGAGAGACCGAGGATTGCCGCCGTTTTGCCTTTAAGAGGGCCTGCCATCTTTTCAGCCAGCTCTACGGCTACGAAAGGTTGTTTGTTGTTCAAGTTTTCGACTGCTTCCAACAAGATGGGTGAATAATTTTTTTGTTTGGCATAACTGATGAGCGCTCGAACGTCTTTGGGAAAACAGCTTCCGCCATAGCCGAGACCGGCCTTTAGAAAAAGCGGGCCAATCCTCCTGTCCATTCCAACACCCTTAGCGACGACTTCGACGTCCGCACTTGGAGTGCGTTGGCAGATGTTAGCGACTTCGTTTATCAAACTTACCTTGGCTGCCAGAAAGAAGTTGCTCGCATACTTGATCATCTCGGCGTTGACGGTGTTGGTTTGGAGAAACGGCGGCGGGCTGGCGCGGTAGAACCTCTGGTATAGTTTTCTGAGAACTTTTGCCCCTCGTCCCCAGTCGTCTCCGATCACAACTCGGTCAGGTTTGAAAGTGTCGTCGACAGCCGACCCTTCACGGAGAAATTCGGGGTTCACGCAAAGATTGA
>JAVQUC010000020.1:0-2674 GCA_033580815.1 Candidatus Caldarchaeum sp.
CGGAGGAATTCTCTCCAGAAGCCGTGGCCTCGAAAATGGTCAGAGTTTACCTCGATGCCCTCAGACAGTCAGCCCGCCGGCCCTTACCCACCGGACGAACCGCGTGACCATCTCCTCGACCTCAACTCGAGGAGCCCATCCGAGTTTTTCACGTGCTTTGCTGTTGTCAGAGTAGCTGACAAGCGTCTCATGCGGCAGAAGCTCTTTCTCGACTATCGGGACTTTTCTGCCGAAGCCTTCGACCATCAGCTCCGCAACCTTCATGACTTTGACGGGGCGTCCGAAACCTATGTTGAAGACCTCGAAACCACGTGCTCTCTCGCCCACAAGCACTGTTCCTTCAACTGCGTCGGAAACATAGGTGAAATCTCTCTCAGCCGGTCTGAAGACACCGTCGACGTATCTCCCGTTTACCTCTACAGCTTCACCCCTCATGATTCTTTCGGCGAAAATCCGGAAGACTATGTTGCCACGGCATCTCTCTCCCACCACGTTGAAGTAGCGGATGACCGGGCATTCAAGCCCGTACTCGTCGCTGTAGAGCCTGCAGAGCTGCTCGCCCATCAGCTTGCTCAGCGCGTAGGGGCCTTTCGGCCTTGGTGTCATGTCCTCCTTCAGAGGCGGGGCGTTGTCGCCGTAGACGCTGCTGCTGGATGTGAACACGACTTTCGGCGTAGGCTCTGTCTGGCGGGCGGCCTCGAGGACAGCGAGCACGGTGTTGTAGTTGTTGCTCAAGTATGGGTAGGGGTCTTTCCTGCTGAGCCTGTGGGAGGCGACGGCAGCCAAATGATAAACTATCCGGGGCTGGAAGGTCTTCAACAATGCCTTGACCGACTGGAGGATGGCTACGTCAGCGTGAACAACCCGCAGTTTAGAGGCGTTCGGATGCTTCAAAAGAATGTGCATGTTGTCCTCGTGAGGCGGAGCCGTTCCAACAGCCGCCACCTCCTCACCGCTGTCAAGAAGCCTTTCGACCAAGTGGCTGCCGATGAACCCGAAAGCACCTGTTGCTAAAATCATCCCAACGAGACCACGGCGGGCTTCTAAAAAATCCTCCCTAATCCCCGGAAGGCAAAATAATTTTACGTGCTTCTTCAACAGCCCTTTTTGTCAAATCCCTGGAGTCTCTGTCCACGGCCAGCAAAACAGAAAAATAAACCAGTCCTCCCAAAACTATAGACCCTAGAGTGAATACCGTTCCACGCGGGTTCACCAAATACAGAACAACCATCATCGCAACCGCTGCGGGAATCGTTTTCTCCAACCCATGTAAAACAGTGGATACGGGGGCGTTCTTCCGGTAAAAGTAAACCATGGGAACTAACGAGGTAATGCTGGCTGCGAGCCGGGCGGCCGCGGCGCCAATTATTCCGAATTGATTTACCGTCAATACCGTTGCGACGACCAGAGTGCCTAGGTAGAGGTAGTTTGGAAGCTGTGTGGTGAAAAGAGTTGATTTAACCAGTTCTGCGTTGTCATGGCTTTTGTCCACTGTTTCCAAACCTGTTATGATGCTTCGCATGGTTAATCCGAGCAGGCTTAGTGCCGGTGCTAGGAGAAGGTAGGGCAGTAGCGGGGCCGCTCCGAGGTAGCGTGTTCCGAATATTTCGACGAGTTGTACGGCGAGGACTACGCCTCCAGCAACTAGTGGGGTGACGAAAATGTGTTGAAATTTGAATAAAGCGCTCAGTTCTTGGACGCTTGCTCTGCCTTTCTGGAGAAGCTTGGGATATATGGCCCCGGTTAAGGCTTTGGAGGTGCCTACAACACTCGCTATCGCCACGCCTATCCCATATCTTGAAAGCTCCTCCGACGAAAGAAAGACGCCCACGATGACCGAATCCGTCGCAGTTGAAAGATATGCGATAAAGTTCTCGTGAAGAGGAAGCCAAATTCTTCGAGCCGCTTTCTTCAACCATTCAAAGCTAAACCTGTCCGTAAGATGTTTGCGGGAAACTCCGTAGAGGTACACAGCGTACGCTACATTACCGATTAGGACGGCGGCGATCACCCCAGCAAGCCCAAACGGCAACAGAACCACGGCTAGCGGTATTTTCACACCGTCTATGATGATAGTCCTTAGAGCAAGTTTGTGCGGCTCGGTAGAATACGTGACAGCGGTCAACGCAGCTACGGCGTAGTACACAGGGAGCAGCAGAGCTGAGAGAAGAATGATTTGGGGTTCCGTGTCTATTGTAGCGGCTAAGACGTTGGAAAGGATGATAAAGATGAGCGTGATAGGAAGTGATAGCAAAAGGTTGAAAAGCACAGTAGTCCTGCCCACTTCAACGCCTCGTGGGATATCGCGGCCTGCCCAGTAAGGGATGGTCTTCTCCAGAATTTGGAAATAGGGTATCACGCTGCCGATGAAGAACCAAACTCCCAAGGTTGCTGGCTCAAGGTTGCGTGCTATCAGAATGTTGAAAACCAAACCGGTCGCAAGAGTGACTAGGTTGCCTGCAAACATCAGTAAGCCGCTGAAACGAATGCGAATGCCTCGGCTCAAAGCCCTTCGCCATCACATCGAGGTGCCTAAAAGCTATATAATTCCAGTTTTCAAAGACGTACAGTTGCGTCTGACGGGAAGTTTTTATGATATAAATACGATACAGGACATGCGATAGAGTTGTTGCGAATCGCCACGTCGGTCTCCACCTATCCCTTCTTCAACTTC
>JAVQUC010000021.1:0-2149 GCA_033580815.1 Candidatus Caldarchaeum sp.
GCTGAAGGAATCGCGAAAGTAACCTCGAAACCCAGCCGGGATGGGACCGTCAACGCTGTCCTAATCAAACAGGGACCGGCTTGATAAGGAAGGAAGGAATTATTCTGTGGCCAGCCTATTTCGACTCGAAAAACTCACGTAAACATGGCCGTCGTGTTTCCTTGAGCATGGCTTTCCAGCGTCCCAGTGTCGATGATTTGATGATTGTGTGTCGTAAACTCGGGTTCGATGTTGAAAAAGTGGACGCGTCCTACCCGAGGACCTGGTTCAGAAAATCCGGTTACGTCGTCGTCAAGACTGGGCGCAAGTTGTCGAAAAATCTTTTGGTTAAGATGGTGGCCGAGGAGCTGCGCAAAATTGGCAAGTAAACATCCGGCTTTGAGAAGGTTGAAACTACTCGGTGAAATAATCAGAATAGGGAAAACCAGTGTTTTGGTAAAGGCCTATTCGGTTCCTAGGCTTGCCTCTAAGGTTTACGATGGTAAGGGCAGGGAAATCGGTTATGTTTCGAATGTTTTCGGCCCTGTTTCATCTCCCTTTGTGTCGCTGAAGGTCATTGAAGGAAAGGATGTGGCTGAAGGTGATGCGGTATACATCGAGAAAGCGTAACCCGGTGTCCGGTATGTGGCGGGACTGTAATTTTTTTCGATGAGCAGGTCGGGGAAGCTTTTTGCAGCCGGTGCGGAATCGTCGTCGAAGAAAAGTCTGTTTCTACCAAGCCCACGCAGAAGATGTTGTTGAATTCCGGAGGCGGTGTCGGGCCTCGAGTCACTAAGCTGTTGCATGACCAAGGCGTCGGCACAATTAGGTCTGGCAGTTTGTCTTCGGCGGAGGAACGGCTTCTAGCGAGGTGTTTGAGCGATGTTTTCTGGGTAGTTGATAAACTTGGCCTGCCTAGGTATGTGGCTGAAAAAGCCGGCGAACTCGCTTGGAAAGCGGTTGCCGCGAAGGTGGTAAAAAGGGCCCGTAAGCCGACGGCCGCCGCCATGGTTTACATAGCCAGCAACCATCACGGGATCTGCAAAACACTCGGAGACATCGCGGCGGCGACAGACGTGTCGGTTAACCAGCTCAGCCGCGAAATCGGGAAAATCGTCTTCGGACTCAACATCAAAGTCAAACCACTGGACACCGTCCTTTTTATAGAAAGAATCACAAAATCGCTCTACCTTGACGGCGAAACGACGGAGATGGCTTGCCAAATATACAGAATTTCATCGGTTGACAGGAAGCTTTCGGGAAGAAAGCCGTCAGCGGTGTCTGCGGCCGCTGTTTACCTCGCGTGCAAAAGGAGGAATGTTAAAATCACGTTAAACAGCGTTGCGGAGGCAGGGGGAATAAGTGTATTAACTCTTCGGAAGACCGTCTCTTTGCTCCAGAACATACTAACGGAAAAAAGGAAGTTAGACCAAAACAAAAGCAGTTGATTTGTTGCTCTTTAGATTTAAGTTTGACCTGTAATATTATAAAACGCTGGAAACTTTGCCGGCTAAGCTTTCAAAACTCGAGGAGAAAGCGTTGGCTCTGTTGATGCAGCACGAGGAGGGGATGTTGCAGTCGGAGCTTTGGCACAAGCTTGGTGTGACCAGTAGGGAGGGGTCGCGAATCGGCATCAAGCTCGAAAGAAAGGGCTACGTAAAACGCGTGAAAGCATTCTCCAACGACCGCTGGACGCGCCGCCTCGTCCCCCTCATCAAACAGATTAACATCGAACCTTTAATCGGAGTTCCGTGCCCTTCATGCGTCTACGACCAAGTCTGCGGCCCACGCGGCGAACCCCACTACAAAACCTGCATACTCCTTGACGAATGGCTCAGCGGCTCGAAATGACTAAGGAACAGTGGCTTCAGCGACGACGCGAAGACCCCTTCTGGCGGAAAGCCAAGGAAATGGGGTATCCCTCTAGAGCAGCTTTCAAGCTCCTCGAAATCCAGAAACGATGGAGAATCTTGAGGCCGGGATACAGGGTGCTCGACCTCGGAGCAGCTCCGGGTGGAATGACGGCCGTCGCTTCGGATATCGTGGGAGACCAGGGGATCGTTGTGGCCGTGGACTTGGAGCCAATTCAAGTTCAGCGGCCGAACATCTGCTACGTCGAAGCCGACGTTCGGGAGATGAGGCTGACGCGGGAGCTCGAAAGCATTTTAAA
>JAVQUC010000022.1:0-1999 GCA_033580815.1 Candidatus Caldarchaeum sp.
TTCCGTGGGCGTCGAAGGTGGTTGTTTTGTGGCCGTACATGAAGATGCTGTGGTCTAGGCTGTCTTCGATGAGCTGTTCAAACAAAAGGTGAACGATGTCGTCCATTTCGCCTTGAACGACGTAATCAATTCCAAGCCTGTCTATCTCCTCTTTCCGGTGCTCGAACTCCCATTCACCGGGCCCGCCGACCAAAACTTTCGCCTTGCTTCCGGAATTCTTCTTCGCAACCGCTATCCTACGCATTAGTCCTTCAAACTCTTCGGTGACCCAAGACTTCTCCCTGCCGGCGTTGTTGAACATCAGGGTTAGCGGCCCGAGGCCAAGCGGGTCCATGGTGTTTACGCCGATGATTTTCGTGTCGGGGCCGATAAACCGTGAAACGAACCGTGGGTGCGCTACGACTGCGCCAAGGCGTGATTTTTTGACCAAGCACGCCTCGATTTTCCGTATGGCGTAGGGTGCTAAAACCGCCCTTCCGACGGAGTCGTAGGGAGTGTCTGGAAGGGATAGGTAATGGTAGATCGGGGCCGGAACGTATCTCACCGGCGCACAGGGAAGGAAGCTGAGGAGCGGGAAGTCGTGGTACCGATGTCCCAGAGAGGGGTCAAAGGTGAGAACTACCCGCACCATCCCCTTATTAGCCCGCGACAGGACGTATATAAGACTAATAACACTTTTTATCGTCGGAGGAATACATCATCCGATGTCTTCCAAGGTTTTGGAGCGTAGTGACCGTAACAGGGTTTTATCCGGTGTTTTTGGTGGGTTGGGAGAATACCTCAACGTCGACGCCAACTTGCTGAGGCTTGTGGGCGTTGTCTTGTTGGTTGTTTCCCCTTTGCTGATGGTCGTTCTATACACTTTAGCGGTTTTCCTGATTCCGCGGCGTGGCGGCGTCTCATACGTGTTGCCTTCGCTGGACATGTCGAAGGTTGGGCCTGCGTTGGTCGGGCTGGTTTTGGTCGTCTTAGGGCTCGGCATGATCGGTGTGACGCCGTTGTTGTTCCTCGGCTTCCCCTTTTCGTTACCGCTTGCTTTGAACGTCTTAGCCGGCGCGGTGCTGGCCGTGGTCGGAGTCGTGCTCCTCGTCAACCATTTGAGGAAAATGTAACCACTCCTTTCAAGTAGTCTCTGTAAAGCAAGTATAGGTTGATGGTCAACAACATCGCAGAAGCCATGGTGAACAACCGGCCGTAATCCTGTAAAAAACCGAGGACCGAAAGGCCTGCGCCGACCGACAGCAGTAGGCTGAAGACCACTCCTCCGCCGCAGCAGGTGAAGAAGGAGAAGAAGGAGGGAACAACGGCCATCCAAGAGAGATGCGTCCTTCGGTTTGCTCTGCAGATTCGATGCCTTTTCACGTAAGAAATCGCGGCCGTGTTGAACGCCACGAGGGCTGTCAAACCGGCAACTGCGGTGAACGCCTCGGGGTTTATCGAGAAAACCCATCGTTTGTCGATGTAGACTACGAGCATGGGGTACTGGCCGAAGGGCTCGTCGAAAACCGTTTCAACCGATGGAGTCGGGAAGCTTTCCGGAAGCTGATAGGGAAGCGGAAACACAATTCCAATCATCAAAACATACACGACCATGAAAAGCGCTGAAACGACTGCAGACACAGTCCTCGCCCAACGATCGGAAGAGGCGGTCCGCAGAAAACCCAGAAAACCCACGAACATAGAATGCATCAGAGATATTTTAAGGGAAAATCCTTCGAACACGCAGTGTTCGGAATCGTTGTGTGTGTCGAAACATCACGGATTATCTACGTCTGAAGGCGAAGGAGACTCGTCTTTGAAAACGTTATATCTTTCTCTAAAAGCGGCAGACCATGAGCGTTCTATGAGCTGAGAAATCTCCCCCGGACGTAGGCGATCTCTGTAAAAGACATCAAATCGCTAGCTTTCCCGTAGGAAGCGCTCAACAGAACGGCCTACATCTACCGACGGGAACGGATTTCATCATTGCTTGGGAGTTGTCGAAAAAGGTGGCTGAGGA
>JAVQUC010000023.1:0-1906 GCA_033580815.1 Candidatus Caldarchaeum sp.
TGACAGTGAGCTGGAAGAGCTTCGGCAAGTCCGACGGGTCGTAGTGGAGGTTTTGCAGGCCGTCAAATCGCGTCTGGAAGATTGGGGCGAAGCTCAAAAACGAGAAGCTTTGACCCTTGCGACTATTTACCTAGCACGCCAAGCTAACAGGAGCAAGAAAGGCTCGGCGAGGCTCTACGAAATGCTGAAAAACATTCTCCTCAGGTCGTACGCAGACCAGCAGTCTCCTTTGATCGACCTCGACAAAGCGGCGAAGATAGTGGGAGGAGGTATGATTTGATTTCGTTCGAGGTTGAGCTCAAGCCTTTATCCCTGCTGACTGTAGGAAGCCCTGCCACAGTCGAGCTTTGGGCGGACATTCCGTTTTATAAATTAAACGTCCCAGACAAAAATGAACCAGTTACTGTGATACCCGCATCTACTGTCAAAGGCGTGCTCAGGTCATCTCTGACCCGAGTTGCCGAATCTTTCGGATTCCGTTGCTGCGACACACATCAAGAATGTAAAGCATGTATTTGCTGTGAGCTGTTTGGGTCTTCCGACTTTCCGAGCAAGATTTTCGTGGATGATTTCGTCGCAACAAGCCGAACAGTCATCGTAAGCCACGTATGCCTCGACGACGCAACCGGTAGGGCGAAGGAACGTGCGTTGTTCACCGTAGAATCCATCCCACCCGAGGCCAGCGTCTTTACTGGTAGGATAGAGGTGGAAGACAGGCCCGACCTACTCAAGGCCGCTCTGTTAGCGCTTGCTGCTTTGAGGACGGACAGAATCGGAAGAAGCGGGTTCGTGGATGTGAAACTCGCAAACATTGACCAAATTCCGCCGGAGGTGAAGAACAAACTGGGTGAATTCGAGCAGTTGTTGCGCTTTCTGGGTGAATGGGCATGGGTCTGAAGGTTTCACTTTACAAAATTAAGTTGGTGTCGCCAACCGTTGTGTCGAAGGGGAGGACCGATAGAGGGTTTGAGACCGAGACGCAGATTATTCCCGGCCAGACGATTGGAGGTGCTGTAAACCGAGTTTTGGGATACGGCTTCACCGCTTCCCGCTTACCCAAAATTGTCTCTTCCCCGGCATTCCTTGCTCACGAAGGTGAAAGGATGCTTCCAGCTTATCCTTTCCTGTACGCATGTCGAGAATGCGGTAAATTCATCAAGCCAGAGAAGGAAAAACTTGCGTCACTAGCCAACTCATCCATCGGCCAAATCGCTGAGAAATTCATAGTCAGCAGATGTGAAAGGGGACATTTGCTAAGGCCGATGCATCCGAAACTCGTGTCTAAGAAATTTGACCCTCTGTATACAGCCGAGTCGAAAACCGTTTCGCTGGTTTCGGTCGGCATGAACAGGTACACTGCCTCGTCACACACCGGTTTGCTATTTGAGTACACTGCGCTCGAACCCGGAGTCGAATTCGGAGTTACTCTCGCTTCCGTGGACGGAAAAGATCTTCCCGACCGAATCGACCGGTTGCTTATCGGCAGAGGAACGTCGAGAGGTTTTGGAAGAGCTGAATGCACGAAACAATGTGAAATCGATTGTGAGCAAGAGATGGCGAAAATTTGGGGGAAAGAGCTTCCGAATCGAATGGTTTTCTACCTGATTTCCCCTATGCCGTTGAAGGCGTTGACCGAGCGCCTAGACCTCAAAAAAACCGGCAGCCTGTTTGGCGTCACTGAATTGGACGGTGTTCTCAAAGTCGTTGCAGATACGGATCCGATGGCGTATGGCAGGTCGATTTGGTTGAACACTGGATGGAATGTCGATGTCGCCGGAGTTGGAGGAAGGAGAAGTTTGGTGAAATGTCTCGCCTACGGCGGGCTCGTGGTAGCTGAATGGCTTCAGAAACCATCCAACCCATCGTTGGCGCTGTCTTTCATCAAATACTGTGGAATCCCTGTCAT
>JAVQUC010000024.1:0-1797 GCA_033580815.1 Candidatus Caldarchaeum sp.
TTCCATGTTTCAATTTTTGAAACTTTCGCCAACGGCGGGCCCCTCCGACACCACTCTACGAGTTTCCTTACTTTCTCCTCGTCACCGACTATGAACGATTCAACGGTTCCGTCCGGCATATTTTTGACCCATCCATCCAAACCGAGTTTGTCAGCCTCTTCCTTCATGCAAGCTCGGAAGAAGACTCCTTGAACCCGGCCGTAAACCTTCACTCTAACACCAACCCTAGCCATGCCAACATCTATAAAACCTCACAAAAAAATTTTCAGCGGAGAATGGTGGATTTATACGACGTCGCTGTCGTTGGGGGAAGCTCCTCAGGCTTGATAGCCGCGCGTGAGGCTGCTCGAAAAGGGCTCTCGACTGTTCTGTTCGAGGAGGATGCTATAATAGGGAGGCCGGAAAAATGCGCCGGTCTCTACAGCATTCAAGGAATCAAGTCGCTCGGTATTCCTGTCGATGGGCCCTATCTTCAAAACAGGGTTCGAGGCGCGGTCTTTGTTTCGCCGACAGGAAGAACTTTCGAAGTCGACGCTCGAAAAGACGTAGCGGTCGTTTTCAATAGGGAAAGAATGGACCTCTATATCGCCGAACAAGCTATCAAAGCAGGCGCGCGTTTGTTTGTGAATAGTCATGTGAACGATGTCCGGACGGATGGAGAAATCGCGACGGTTAAAACGTCGTACAACATGGTTCAATCACGCTACTTAATCATCGCAGAGGGGAGAACCGCTTCAAACGCAAAAAAAATCTTTCCCGATTATTCGACGGGTAAATGGCTTCCCATCGTACAGTACCAGGTCACGGGACATGGAATGGATCCGAGATTCGTTTACCTATTTTTCAGACATTATTTGCGTGAATTCTTTGGATACCTCGTTCCAGTAGACAATGAAACTGGCAAGTTCGGTGTGGCGGCTTCAAAATTTCCCGACAAATACGCTGAAAAACTGTTATCAGAGGTCCTGCCCAAAGCGCGAGTCACAGGCATGACATCCTCTTCGATATACGTAGGTCATCCACTGAGAAAGATTCGTCGGCAGAACGTGATGCTAGTGGGCGACGTCGCCGGCCAAGTCAAAGCAACGACGGGCGGGGGCGTGGTCATGGGTGGAATTGCAGCGCAAGCGGCTGCGAGTCATGCGGCTGGAATGGCGATCTACGAGAATGACGTAAAACCAATGATTGATGAACTTGAAGGCATCTACTGGGTTAGGAAACTTTACGAGAAACTATCTCCTAAACTCATCGAGCCTTTATTCCAAGCCATAGCGGAGACAGGCTTCAACGAAGTTCTGAACCGACTAGGGGATATGGATCGTCATTGGGCCACGTTTTCGAGAACCCTTCTGACTCCGGTTCTTTTTAGAACGGCCCTATCAACCATCAAGAATATGATGAACCCGAGTGCATACGTTTAAATTGTTCACGCCAAAAAGCTCATCGCCGATGAGCAGAAGCCTGTTGCTTCCACAATGCACATGGTGTCATCGACCAATCATCCCCAGCGAGTCAGCGGTTTCCTTCCCCTGCCCAAACTGCGGAAAAACAACCATCTGGCGATGTAGAATCTGTAGAGAGCTGGCGAAGCCGTATGTATGTCCGTCGTGCTTCTTCAAAGGCCCTTGAACAAACTTATAAGCCGCCAAACATCACATAATATTTGCGAAACGATGAAGGTGTCCATCCGTGGGTGGATGCCTGAAGCGGTAGAAGAAACTCATGCTTCGATGACCGCGTCCAAAGGGTTTGGATGCGTCGCCAACTGGACGGAAGACGCCTTAGGCCAGACTACGC